>NZ_JBNFVX010000042.1:0-1076 GCF_049943275.1 Marinobacter sp. VGCF2001 | reverse complement strand
CCCCCCCCCCCCCCCCCCCCCCCCCCCCCCCCCCCCCCCCCCCCCCCCCCCCCCCCCCCCCCCCCCCCCCCCCCCCCCCCCCCCCCCCCCCCCGCGCCCGAACATGGGCATAGCCTGCTGACAAGAAAACATGAAAGGAAAGCGTAATGGCTCTGGTAAATGTTGATAAGAAAAATCATATCTTGCTGATCGGCCTGAACCGCCCGGAAAAAATGAACGCCATGAACCGGGCCATGTACCACGAAATCGCTGCCGCCTATTACCAGCTCCAGCACGACCCGGAGCTGCGCGTGGCCGTGATGTACGCCGAAGGTGACCATTTCACCAGCGGCCTGCAACTGGATGACTGGGCCGGCGTGTTCGCCAACGGTAAAGGCATCGAACCCGGCGAAGGCGAACTGGACCCGTTCGATATAACCGGCGACAGCCTCACCAAGCCGGTGGTCTTTGCCGCCCAGGGCATCTGCTTCACCTGTGGCGTGGAAATGATGCTCAACACCGACATTCGTGTAGCCGCAAAAGGCACCCGCTTCGCGCAGCTGGAAGTGAAACGTGGCATTTTCGCCTGCGGCGGCGCCACCATCCGCCTGCAACGGGAAATCGGCTGGGGCAACGCCCAGCGTTACCTGCTCACTGGTGATGAATGGACCGCCGAACAGGCTTACCAGTGGGGCCTGATCCAGGAACTGGTGGAACCCGGCGAACAGTTCAACAAGGCCATGGAGATCGCTGAAAAGATCGCCAAAGCGGCTCCGTTAGGCGTTCAGGGCAGCCTGAAATCGTCCAAGATTGCTGTGTCTGAAGGCCAGGAAGCGGCCAAGCAACGCCTGTTCCCGGAACTACGCCCGGTCATGGCCAGCGAAGATGTTAAAGAAGGCATCCAGTCGTTCCTGGAGAGAAGGGAAGCGGTGTTCCAGGGAAAGTAGTGGGGGATGCAAAGCGCCTGTTTTGGTGCAAGCGGATACCCCTCCAAAGGTAAAAGCGGCGGGGGGGGGGGGGGGGGGGGGGGGGGGGGGGGGGGGGGGGGGGGGGGGGGGGGGGGGGGGGGGGGGGGGGGGGGGGGGGGGGGGGGGGGG
>NZ_JBNFVX010000041.1:0-1186 GCF_049943275.1 Marinobacter sp. VGCF2001 | reverse complement strand
ATCTTGGCAACCACGCCGGCACCAACGGTACGGCCACCTTCGCGAATCGCGAAGCGCAGACCATCTTCCATGGCGATCGGAGCGATCAGGGTAACCGTCATTTTGACGTTGTCACCCGGCATTACCATTTCAACACCTTCCGGCAGCTCGCAAGAACCGGTCACGTCTGTGGTCCGGAAGTAGAACTGCGGACGATAGCCCTTGAAGAACGGAGTATGACGACCACCTTCTTCTTTGGACAGTACGTACACTTCGCACTCGAACTTGGTGTGCGGCTTGATCGTGCCCGGCTTACACAGAACCTGGCCACGCTCAACGTCGTCACGCTTGGTACCACGCAACAGAACACCAACGTTCTCACCAGCACGGCCTTCGTCCAGCAGCTTGCGGAACATCTCAACGCCGGTACAGGTCGTCTTGACGGTATCCTTGATACCAACAATCTCGATCTCCTCACCAACCTTGATAACACCACGCTCTACACGGCCGGTCACAACAGTACCACGACCAGAGATGGAGAAGACGTCCTCGATCGGCATCAGGAACGGCTGATCAATCGCACGCTCAGGATCCGGGATATAGGCGTCCAGGGCTTCTACCAGCTTCTTGACAGCGGTAGTACCCATCTCGTTGTCGTCCTTACCTTCCAGCGCCATCAGCGCGGAACCGGTAACGATCGGCGTGTCGTCGCCCGGGAAGTCGTACTGGCTCAGCAGATCACGCACTTCCATCTCAACCAGCTCGAGCAGCTCTTCATCGTCAACCATGTCCGCTTTGTTCAGGAACACAACGATGAAAGGTACACCCACCTGACGGGACAGCAGGATGTGCTCACGAGTCTGCGGCATGGGGCCGTCAGCTGCGGAGCAAACCAGGATCGCGCCGTCCATCTGCGCCGCACCAGTGATCATGTTCTTCACATAGTCAGCGTGGCCCGGGCAGTCAACGTGTGCGTAGTGACGAGTCGGAGAATCGTACTCTACGTGGGAAGTCGCGATGGTAATACCACGCGCCTTCTCTTCCGGTGCGTTATCGATCTGATCGAAGGCACTGGCAGAACCGGTACCCCAAACTTCGTGACAAACACGAGTCAGAGCTGCGGTCAGAGTGGTCTTACCATGGTCAACGTGACCGATGGTGCCGACGTTTACGTGCGGCTTACTGCGCTCAAATTTTTCTTTAGACA
>NZ_JBNFVX010000040.1:0-1194 GCF_049943275.1 Marinobacter sp. VGCF2001 | reverse complement strand
TGTAACCCCCCCAGAAAATAATCGAGGTTTTGAGTAGAGACTTTTACAATGATCGCAAAAGGAGCGACAGATGAAGAAGTCTCGATTCACCGACAGCCAGATCATGGCGATTTTGAAGCAGCACGAAGCCGGCGTTCCGGTGGCTGAGCTGGCCAGGGAACACAATGTCAGCACGGCGCTGATCTATCAGTGGCGCTCGAAATTTGGTGGCATGGACGCATCAATGATGAAGCGTCTGAAGGAGCTGGAAGCTGAGAATGCCCGCCTGAAAAAGATGTACGCTGAAGAGAGGCTCAAGGCCGAACTTCGTCAGGAAGCTCTGGAGGGAAAGTTGTAAGGCCATCTCAGCGCCGGGAGATGGCCAGGAAGAGCGTGGCCAAACACGGCCTCAGTATCCGAAAGGCTTGCGTGGTATACGGTATCAGCGAGACCTGCTATCGCTACCAGGCAAAGCTCGATGCAGAGAACGCGTTGGTGGCTGATTGGCTGTTACGACTCACCCAGGTCCATAAACGCTGGGGCTTTGGCCTGTGCTTCCTGTATCTGCGCAATGTGAAAGGCTACACCTGGAATCACAAGCGCGTGTATCGCATATATCGGGAGCTAGAGCTGAACTTACGCATCAAGCCCCGAAGACGAATCCATCGGGATTATCCGGGTGAGCTGGATGTTCCGACTGCGCCCAACCAGGTCTGGTCAATGGACTTTATGAGTGACCAACTAGTCAGCGGCAAGGCGTTCCGGACCTTCAATGTGATCGATGATTACAACCGGGAAGGCCTGGGCATTGAAGTCGACTTGTCATTACCCGCACAACGGGTGATGCGTGCGCTGGAGCAGATCATTGAATGGCGCGGCAAGCCCGCCGCCATTCGCTGTGACAATGGGCCCGAATATATCTCACAGTCACTGATAGACTGGGCCAATAGAAACCAGATTACGCTGATCTACATTCAGCCCGGTAAGCCCACCCAGAATGCGTACATCGAGCGCTTCAATCGAACCGCACGGCATGAGTGGCTGGATTTGCATCAGTTCGAAGGTATCGCCCATGCCCAGCTCCTGGCAACTCAGTGGCTGTGGCAGTACAACAATGAACGACCGAACACGGCCATTGGAGGAGTACCCCCATCCAGGCTGCTGGAGGTAGCTTAACCTCTACTCAAAAGTGTGGTTAAAAATGGGGGGATTACA
>NZ_JBNFVX010000003.1:0-262524 GCF_049943275.1 Marinobacter sp. VGCF2001 | reverse complement strand
TTCTTCAAGACTTTCAAGCGGTTACCTTTCGATTTCCGGCCCGCCTAATTGGCTTGCCCCTCGAAAGAGATGCGCATTCTACAGACCTCACCGAAGCTGTCAACGATCAATTCAAATTTTTTAAATTGATCGTTGAACACACACTATAGAGCCTCAGGCGACCACGATGATGCGCGCGATCTTCTTCTTACCAGCCTGGATGACGCACTCATCCCCGGCCACAAACATTCTCTGCCCCTCAAACTGCTGGCCATCCACGTAAACGGCCCCGCGCCCGAGCACATCCCGCGCTGCCGCGCCGTTTTTGACAAGCCCGGCCAAACGCAGGACTGCCGGCATAGGGATTTCTGCCTGACCATCAAGAGGCACTTCTACTACAGGCACGTTATCGGGAATCTCGCCCAGCGCAACGCGATTGCCTGCAGACTTATGTGCAGTCTTTGCCGCCTCTTCATTATGGAAGCGGGTAATCAACTCCTCGGCCAGCAGCTTTTTATAGTCTTGCGGGTTCTCGCCGGCATTGACCGCAGCCCGGAACTGCTCAACCTCTGCCATCGGACGAAAACTCAGCAATTCAAAGTAACGCCAAAGCAACTCATCAGGCATGGACAGCAGCTTGGTATACATTTCCCCGGGTGCGTCGTTCACGCCCACGTAGTTGCCCAGGGACTTCGACATCTTCTGCACGCCGTCCAGCCCTTCAAGAATGGGCACTGTCAGAATGGCCTGGGCTTTTTGTCCGTAATGCTTTTGAAGCGCACGCCCCATCAGCAGATTGAACTTCTGGTCAGTACCGCCCAGCTCCACGTCCGCCTCGAGTGCAACCGAGTCATAGCCCTGGATCAGAGGGTAAAGGAATTCATGAATGGCAATAGACTGCTCAGCACGATAACGCTTGTCGAAGTCATCGCGCTCCAGCATCCGGGCCACCGTGTACTGACCCGCCAGACGAATCATGTCTGAAGCGGTCATTTTCCCCATCCACTCCGAATTGAAGACAACCCGGGTTTTCTCCGGGTCCAGAATCTTGAACACCTGCTCTTTATAGGTGATCGCATTCTGACGCACCTCTTCTTCGGTCAACGGGGGACGGGTTGCACTCTTGCCGCTTGGATCACCGATCATCCCGGTAAAGTCGCCGATCAGGAAAATGACTTCGTGCCCCAGGTCCTGAAACTGACGAAGCTTGTTAATCAGCACCGTGTGGCCAAGATGGAGATCCGGCGCCGTAGGATCAAACCCCGCCTTCACGCGCAGTGGTCGACCTTCTTTGAGCTTGGCAACCAGATCTTCCTCGGGGATCAGCTCATCAATACCCCGTTTAATAATCGCCAGCGCTTCTTCAATTGATGCCATGAACCCTCACCCGTTGTGACAATAAGAGGTGTACCGGTTACAGAGCTCTACAAAAGAACGCTGTGCGTTACCGGCACCCTTGGTACAGTAGAAATGCTCAGAATTCGATCAGTCAGAGCAGGAAAGCACAGAATTATACCAGTGCCGATGCACTTTGTACGACCAACCCGGAAGCGCATGGTAATGTTGAACACTGTTGCAATTATGCTATATGCGGTACTCTGATGGTCTACACTTGATCTGGCGCTTTAATAAGCCGGTACAAATTACTGGATTACCGATTAAAACGGGTGAGCCACGTGCTGAAAACATTCCCCAAAACTCACATTACCCTGGCTGCAGCGGCCACGGTCATTGTTTCTGCGACCGTTCTGATGAGCCCCAGCTCAGACGTTGAAGCCAAACGCATGAGCTATGCGGTCGTCCTGGACCAGGGCATGGTCTCAGGTACAGAGATGCCGACACCGAACGTGGCATCTCCGGGCCCGGACTTTTCTGACACTGGCGATGCGCCCGGAAATGCGCCCCTGGTGTCATCCGCGCAGGCTGACGTTGCCCCGGAACCCGACATCCAATGGCAGGCATTCACCATCAAGTCGGGCGATACGCTCTCCTCACTGTTTCGCGAAGCCGGCTTTAACGATGGCCTGATGCTCTCGGTTATCAACGGTGACGGTGAAGCCGACAAACTGCAGCGGCTGTACGCCGGCGAAACGATTCGCTTCGGTGTCGACTCCGACGGCAACCTGGCTTCCGTTGAACTCAAACGCAGCCTGCTGGAGTCCCTGAAAATATCTCGGACAGATGAGGGCTTCACGGGCGAAAAAGTCGTTCGTGAACCGGAAGCCAAACCAGCGTTTGCCTCCGGCGTGATTGACGGTTCGCTTTATCTTTCTGCCAGGGACGCAGGACTTAACGACCGTCTCACGATGGAACTCGCGGGCATCTTCGGGTGGGATATCGATTTCGTCTATGACGTAAGGAAGGGCGACAGGTTCGAAGTCGTATACGAAGAGCTTTTCATCGACGGCAAGAAATTCGATACCGGCCGCATTTTGTCAGCACGCTTTATCAACCGTGGTGAAGAGAATGTAGCCTTGCTGTATACCGATACCAACGGCGATAGCGACTACTACACGCCGGACGGCAAGAGTATGCGCAAAGCGTTTCTGAGAGTCCCGATCAACGCACGGCTTTCCTCACCATTCAATCTGCAGCGCCGGCACCCGGTTCTCGATGTGGTACGCCCCCACGAAGGTACCGACTACGCAGCGCCTCCGGGAACCCCCATCAAAGCGGCTGGCACCGGCCGGGTCCGGTTTGCGGGATGGAAAGGCGGCTACGGTCGGACGGTGGTTTTGCAGCATGGCGACAACATTACCACCCTCTACGCCCACATGAGTCGACTCGGAAAGGGCATCAAAAATGGAACCCGCGTAAAACAGGGCGAGACGATTGGCTATGTCGGTTCATCCGGCATGGTGACTGGCCCTCACCTGCACTACGAGTTCAGGATCAACGGCGCCCCGAGAAACTCCAGAACCGTCAAACTACCGGACGCAAAACCCGTCCCGAGTAGTGAAATTGCGCGCTTCCAGAGCTTTACCGAACAGCGACTGGCCCAGTTCAACGCTTTCCACGAAAGCAGTCAGCAACTGGCTTTGGCTCCGGATCGCTAAGAATGGACTATTGGCTGGGTTTGATGTCGGGCACCAGTATGGACGCCGTTGATGCGGCGCTGGTGTCCTTCGAAAACTCCGGCCTGGCCATCCACAAGACTCACTCGCTTCCCTATCCGGACCCGCTTCGCCAACGACTATTGCTGGCCACACAGAATCAGGCTGATCCTGATGAACTGGGTGAACTTGATAGCCTCGTCGGCCAGCACTTTGCGGCCACCGCAGCTGAACTGATCGATAACGCCGGCATCAGCCGAAGCCAGATCCGCGCCGTCGGCAGTCACGGCCAGACCATCCGGCATCAACCCGCGGGCAAGGCCCCCTTCTCAACCCAGATCGGCAATGCCGCCTGGATATCAGAGCAACTGGGAGTCACCACTGTTTCAGACTTCCGCAGCCGCGATATCGCGGCGGGCGGCCAGGGTGCGCCGCTGGTTCCCGCTTTTCACCAATGGCTTTTCGCCTCGCCCGAGCAAGACCGCTGCATTCTCAATCTGGGCGGCATCGCGAATATCACCTGGCTGCCAGCCGGAGCCCGCAAACCGGTCATTGGCTTCGACACCGGGCCGGCCAATGCTCTGCTGGATGCCTGGTGCTTGGACCAGACCGGGCGGCACTACGATGACAATGGTCACATGGCCAGTGAAGGCACCGTTCACTCGGGGCTCCTTGCCAGTATGTTGTCGGACGCTTATTTCGGCAAAGCCGCGCCGAAAAGCACAGGCAAAGAGCGGTTCAATATCGAATGGGTGCGCACACACCTGCAACGCTTTGAAGGCATACCGGCCGAGGATGTCCAGCGCACGCTACTGCAGCTTACGGTCACCACTATTTTACAGCAGCTGCCGCAGGAAACTGCTGATATGGGCGTTTATGCCTGTGGCGGAGGGACGTCGAATACGGTTTTGATGCGCGAGTTGAAAATGGGGCTGGGCTCCGTGACCTTAAACACGACGGACGCACTCGGACTGGACCCTCAATGGGTGGAGCCGGTGGCCTTTGCCTGGCTGGCCCGGCAAACGCTCTCGCACCTGCCGGGTAACCTGCCCGAGGTTACCGGAGCCTCGGGTGAGCGGGTTCTGGGAGCCATCTTTCCGGCCTGATTCAGATCGAAAACGAGCTTCCGCAACCACAGGTGGAGCTGGCGTTCGGGTTCTGCACCACAAACTGGGAACCCTGAAGCCCTTCCTGATAATCAATACTCGCCCCCACCAGATACTGATAACTCATCGAATCAACAAGGAGCTTTACACCGTCGCGTTCGATAACGGTGTCATCGTCTTCCTGACTTTCGTCAAACGAAAAACCGTACTGGAAGCCGGAGCAGCCACCGCCGGTCACAAAAACTCGCAGTTTAAGATCGGGGTTTTCTTCCTCCTCAATCAACTCACGAACTTTTGCGACGGCGTTGTCGGTGAAAAACAACGGCGCGGCCATTTGTTGCTGAACTACACTCAAGGTCTGCCTCCGGCATTATATTGCTGTCGGGAAAGTATGGTATTCCTGACCAAAACAATCAACTATTCGGACTTCTCCTCACTATCACCAGAAGCTCGCGGCTCCGGCTCGCCGTGGGAGTGGGTCAACAGGCCGCTGGTCTCGTCTTTACGCACCAGATTGCCATTAACGGTCGCCCCCATGGCCATTTCGATCAAGCGGTAATACACATTTCCGGTCACCACGGCTTTCTCTGCCAGTTCGAGGTGAGTCGAGGCGTGTACGTCTCCCTTTACCTTGCCATTAATGATGATATGCGGAGCAACGACATCACCAAGGATTTCACCCACTTCCGACAATCGCACCACTGCGTCGGAGCCTTCTTCTGCAACCACCCGCCCTTTGACGGTGCCGTCCACGTGCAGGCCGCCGGAAAAATGCACATCGCCTTCAACCGTCGTCTTGCCGGAAATCAGGGTGTCAAAATGGCCGGGGGAGCGGCGAGGTTTCTGCTTTTTCTTGCCAAGCATTTCAATTCTCCGTTAGATCTTTCCAATCAAAGGTTCGTTCTGCCTGAGAAGCTTTGCGACCCTCGGCCTGGGCAACCACTTGAATCTCGTATGGCTCGAAGTTTTCCGGCAAATGCAGGCTACCCTCAACGTCCTGGAAATAACGAAAGCGGAACTTCACGCCCAGATCGTCGATCTCCTCTGACAAATCTCTCAGCGCAATCACTTCTTTCTCACCATCCAGAACCCCAATCACGTTTACAGCCACCAGGCCCGATATGTAGCTTTTGTTGTTGCCTACCTGGGTCAACACCATTTTGAATTCGAAACTGCCGGACTCTCTCGCGGCCTTCAGGGTAAAACTGTCCACCTGCAGCCCTTTGCTGGTTTCGGAGGGCGCCATGATATTGCGATAGAACGTGAGGTCCGCTTCCAGCTCGGAAATTCGGGTTTCAAGACCGACAATCGTATGGCGCGCTTCCCGCATAGCCTGCTCATCAATGGCCCGCCCCCGCTCCAGATTCACGGCCGTTTGGCGGGCATCACGATACTGTTCGCGCAGATTTTCCACCTCGTCCCGCAGCTGCTCGACCGACGCCTCCGCAGAGCTGAACCGAAACCCTCCCTGCGCCAGGCCTGCCGCGTATCCGGCCACTGCCGCAACAATGGTAAAAGCCAGCAGGATCAGGGTTCGGCGCAGACGGTAGCCGGGGCGATGGCGAATGACAACGTATTCGTCCGCCGGTTTTCGGGAGTCACTCACGGCCCGTCCTCATGGCAGCATCGCCGGCGCATTCAGCCCCAGGGTTTCATCCAGCCCGAACATAATGTTCAGGTTCTGAATCGCTTGGCCGGCCGCACCTTTCACCAGGTTATCGATGACCGACGAGACAATCACGATGTTGCTGTTTTCCTGGCGGTGCAGCGCCATCCGGCAATGATTGGCACCCCGAACACTGCGCGTTTCCGGGTGGCTGCCAAACGGCATCACATCAACAAAGGGCTCATTCTGGTAACGCCCTTCATAGAGCGCCTGAAGCCGATCAAAGTCTTCCGGACTCTTCAGCTCGGCGTAAAGCGTCGCTTCGATCCCCCGGATCATCGGAATCAGGTGCGGCACAAATGTCACACCCACGTTTTCGCCGGCCGCCGTTGCAAGCCCCTGGCGGATCTCTGGCAAATGCCGATGTCCGGAAGCGCCATAGGCCTTGAAGCTCTCGCCAATCTCACCGTGCAGCATACCAATCTTGCCCTGGCGACCAGCACCGCTGGCCCCGGACTTGGCATCTGCGATCAACCTTGACGGATCGACCAGGCGCGCCTCCAGTAACGGCAGGAACCCTAGTTGCACTGCGGTGGGATAACAGCCCGGGTTGGCAACCAGCTGAGCATCGCGAATAGCATCGCGCGCCACTTCGGGGAGGCCATACACGGCTTTTTCGGCCCAACCGGCGCTCTCATGGGGCATACCGTACCAGTCGGCCCAGGTATCAAGATTTCTGAGCCGGAAATCGGCGGACAGGTCAACCACCCGGACACCCTGCTCCATGAGCTCAGGCACCATACGCATGGCCACGCCATGAGGGGTGGCAAAGAAGACCAGATCACATCCGGCCAGCACGGATACATCAGGCTCAGAGAAGCGAAGATCGAAATGGCCTCGAAGGTTGGGGTACATATCGGCCACGGGCATACCCGCTTCTGACCTGGACGTGATACAGATAACCTCAGTTTCCGGATGAACCGCCAGAATTCTCAGCAGTTCCACCCCGGTGTATCCGGTGCCACCAACGATGCCTACTTTAATCACTCTTATCTCCAACGTGGTCTGGATAAAATTGGGAAGTATCGAGGCGTAGTCTAACATGATAAACCAAGGACTTATTGCAGCCTGCGGGCCCGCCGTTACAATGTTGTCAGAAATCCGCTGACGAACCTGACCTCCAACCGGAACACCTGGCCAATGCGTAGCATCAGGCAACAGATTACTGAGAACCTGATCCCCGTATTCCGGCGAAGACTCTCCGGCGTGGATGCGCTCCCGCAACTGGCGGTACTGGGTTTGCTTTCGGGTATTGTGACCGGGGGCGTCATCTTGCTGTTCCGCTTTGCTATCGAGTGGCCGCTGGAGCATTTTCTGCCGGGCCCGGGGTCAGAGAGCTTCGAAGAGCTTGATTGGCTCACGCGGGGGCTCCTGCCGCTGGCGGGGGCACTTAGCCTGGGCCTCTTGCTGCACAAGCTGTCGCTGCACGACCGTAAAGTCGGCATCGTGCACATTATGGAGCGATTGAATTATCACCAGGGATACATCTCTTTTCGCAGTGCCATGGTCCAGTTTGTCTCCGGGGTAACAACTGTGGTTACCGGGCAATCTTCCGGCCGTGAAGGCCCAGCCGTGCATCTGGGGGCGGCATTTTCCAGCCTGCTCGGGCAATGGATGCGCCTGCCCAACAATAGCATTCGGACATTGGTAGCCTGTGGCTGCGCCGCGGCAATTTCAGCGTCCTTCAACACCCCGATATCCGGGGTCATTTTCGCCATGGAAGTGGTGATGATGGAGTACACCATTGCCGGCTTTACCCCGATCATCCTGGCGGCAGTCAGCGCGGCTATCGTCACCCAGGCGGTTTACGGCACCGAACCCGCGTTCAGCGTTCCCGCGCTGACCATGAATTCACTACTGGAAATTCCCTGGATTCTGGTCATCGCCGTGATCATCGGTATTGCGGCCGCCGCGTTCATCCAGTTGGTCGACAGCATGGGGCGTTATCATCATCGCCCGGTACTGCTGCGAATCATCGCCGCCGGAGTGCTGATGGCGCCCTTTGCTCTGGTCATTCCGGAAACCATGGGCATCGGCTACGACACCGTCAGTGAAACGATTCATGGTGAACTGGGTTTCTGGCTGCTACTCGGCGCCGGCAGTGCCAAACTGATCATCACTGGCCTGTCCATCGGGCTGGGTATGCCAAGTGGCGTTATCGGCCCAACCATCTTCATGGGCGCCACCCTGGGCGGAGCCATGGGGCTGATTGGCGCCCACCTGTTCCCGGACATTGCCTCATCGGTTGGCTTCTATGCCATGCTGGGTATGGGCGCCATGATGGGGGCGGTGCTGCAGGCGCCACTGGCCGCCTTGATGGCGCTGATGGAACTTACCCGTAACCCGAATATCATACTGCCCGGTATGCTGATGATTACCACGGCCAGCCTTGTCACCAGCGAAGCCTTCGGAAAGAAATCGCTGTTTCTGACCATTCTCAAGAGCCAGGGGCTGAGCTACCAGAACTCACCGGTCATTCAGGCGCTACGCCGTGTTTCCGTTGGTGCCATTATGGAGCGCAATATTCTTCGGACGGAGCGCACGTTTACGCCTGAAGAAGCCAAGAAAGCGCTAAAATCCGAGCCGAAATGGCTCCTGGTGGAGGGCAGCAATGGCCCCACCGCCCTGTTGCCCGCGGTTGACCTGGCGCGTTTCCTGGAAGACGCGGAAAAACAGGCGGCCGAGGAGGGCTCGGCGTTGCCGGAATCCATCGATTTGATGGAGATTCCCGCCAACCGGCGCGATGTTGCCCCAGTGCAGTATCAGGCCACCCTTGAAGAGGCTTTGCAGCAATTCGATACCACCCGGGCCGAGGCACTGTATGTGCAACGACATGTGGCCCCCATGATCCAACGGGTTTATGGTGTCGTGCTGCAATCCGACATCGAAAGTTACTATCAATACCGACGGAGCTAATGAATGCTGTGGGTTAAAGCTTTCCACATAATTTCTCTGGTGTGCTGGTTCGCCGGCATTTTCTATCTGCCAAGACTGTTCGTATATCATGCCGCCTGCGAGGATACACCCGGCAAAGAGCGCTTCAAGGTCATGGAGCGCAAGCTCTACCGGGGTATCACTACGCCGTCCATGATCGCAACGGTGGGCTTCGGTCTCTGGTTGCTCAGCTACAACTGGGCAGGGTACTTCAGCCAGGGCTGGCTGCACGCAAAACTGGTGCTGGTGGTTTTACTCATCGTCTACCACTTCTACTGCGGCCACCTGGTGAGCGTTTTTCAGGATGACCGAAACACCCGAAGCCACGTGTTCTACCGATGGTTCAATGAGCTGCCGGTATTTATTCTGCTCGCCGTGGTCATTCTTGCGGTTGTTAAACCATTCTGAGGAGATCCGCCATCAAACGCTTTACCCGCCCTCACGTTCTGGTGCTGTCCGGGCTGGACCCCTCCGGTGGCGCCGGTATCCAGGCAGACATCCAGGCGATCACATCCATCGGCGCCCATCCCCTGTCGGTGCTCACCTGCCTCACGGTGCAAGACACCCGTAACGTCTATGGTGCCGAGCCGGTCAACCCGGCGCTGATTCGCCAGCAACTGGAGTGCCTCGCCGAAGACACTCCGATTCACGCCATCAAGACCGGCGCCCTGGGCAACGCGGCCGTAGTCGAGGTGCTCGTTGGCTTCTTGCAGAAACACACCGGCATCCCGCTCATTGTTGACCCTGTTATAAAGGCAGCCGGTGGCGGCGACCTCGCCGATGACGAGCTGGTCTCGGCCATGAAAAGCTCGCTCTTTCCGCTGGCAGAAATGCTGACACCAAACGGCGAAGAGCTGGCCCAGCTGGGTGGCAGCGACGACCCCGCCGCGGCCGCGCACTGTCTGCTGCAAACCGGTTGCGAATCGGTGTTGGCAACCGGCGGTCATGGCACCGGCATTCACATCATCAATACGCTTTACAATCACGCACCCGAGCCTATGGCCTGGGAAGTGGAACGGGTGGGCAGCAATGAATATCATGGCACCGGCTGCACGCTGGCTGCGGCCATCGCCGCCGGCCGCGCCATGGGCCTGTCACCCAGGGCCGCAATATCCCAGGCCCAGAATTATGTGCATCGGGCACTGCTCAGTGCCTTGACCGTTGGCCAGGGCCAGCGGGTACCAGACCGGGGCATCTTGTGGGAACGCTGACTCCACACCTGCATCCGGGACTTTATGCCATCACCGACAACCGGCTGACACCGCCGGAATCGCTTTTGGCATCCGTGGAAGCCGCACTTACCGGTGGTGCCCGGCTGGTACAATATCGGGACAAACAATCAACGGCGCAGGAACGGCTGACGCAGGCACGAGAGCTCAACGCTTTGTGCCGCGCGTTCAATGTTCCGTTATTGATCAACGACGATCCTGAACTGGCAGCCAGGGTTGGCGCGGCGGGCGTGCATCTTGGCCAGGGGGACCGTTCACTGGCGGACGCCAGGGGTATGCTGGGAGAGGATGCCATTATCGGTATCACCTGCCACCACAGCCTCGAACTGGCACAGGCGGCCGCCTCGGGCGGCGCCGATTATCTGGCGTTTGGCCGGTTCTACCATTCGGCGACCAAACCCGGAGCACCCCCGGCTGAACCACACATTCTGGCCGAGGCGAAAACCCTGGGATTACCGATTACAGCAATCGGCGGAATCACCGGCACCAACGCCGAACCGTTGATCCGGGCCGGGGCCGATCTGCTGGCGGTGGTGGGCGGCCTGTTCGGCGGCCAGCCCCAGGATGTTGAGGCCCGGGCCAGAGCTTTCGCCCGTTTGTTTGCGCAGCACCACCCGCTTTTTTCACATTCCAAGTAACAGGAGATAACCGTGAGCCATTCTGAAACACTTTTTGAACAGGCCCAGAAATACATTCCAGGCGGTGTCAACTCGCCGGTTCGGGCATTCCGCGGTGTTGGCGGTACTCCGGTCTTTTTCAAACACGCCGAAGGCGCCTATCTGTACGACGAGGACGACCGCCGTTACATCGACTTCATTGGCTCCTGGGGCCCGATGATCCTCGGGCATTCAGACCCGCGCATCAAAGCCGCACTGCACGCTCAGGTTGACCTGGGTGTTGGCTATGGCGCTCCGACCGCCATCGAAACCGAGATGGCGAAAAAGGTCTGCGAACTGGTGCCGTCCATCGAACTGGTACGCATGGTGAACTCCGGTACTGAAGCCACCATGAGCGCCATCCGCCTGGCCCGCGGCTACACCGGCCGCGACAAGATCGTAAAGTTTGAGGGCTGCTACCACGGCCACGTGGATTCTCTGCTGGTGAAGGCCGGCTCAGGCGCCCTGACCCTGGGTGTTCCAAATTCCCCGGGCATCCCGGAAAGTCTGGCCGAGCACACGCTGACTCTGACCTACAACGACATTGACGAGGTTCGGGAGACCTTCCGCCAGATGGGCGACCAGGTAGCCGCCATTATTGTGGAACCTGTTGCCGGCAACATGAACTGCATCCCGCCGGTCCCCGGTTTTCTGGAAGCACTGCGGGAAGTCTGCGACGAACACGGCACTGTGCTGATTTTCGATGAAGTGATGACCGGCTTCCGGGTGTCGCTGGGCGGGGCCCAGGGCCTCTATGGCGTCAAGCCTGACCTGACAGCCCTGGGCAAGGTGATCGGCGGCGGCCTCCCGGTAGGGGCCTTTGGCGGCAAGCGTGAGATCATGGAGCATATTTCACCACTCGGGCCCGTGTATCAGGCTGGCACACTGAGCGGTAACCCGCTGGCAATGACAGCCGGCCTGACCACACTGAACGCCATTTCCGAACCCGGTTTCCACGACCGGCTGACGGAAAAAACCAACCGGGTGAAGGACGGCTTCAAGGCAGCAGCCGATGAAGCCGGTATTCCGCTGGCGGTTCAGTCGGCCGGTGCCATGTTTGGATTTTTCTTCACCAGTGAAGCTTCAGTGACGCGCTTCGACCAGGTCATGGGTTGCGATGTAGAGCGCTTCAAGGCGTTCTTCCAGGGTATGCTGAAGGAGGGCGTTTACCTGGCACCGTCGGCATTCGAGGCAGGCTTTACCACCGCAGCCTTGTCGGATGAGGACATTGAATTCACCCTGGCGGCTGCGCGCAAGGTCATGAAAACGTTGTGAGGCACCATGCCCCCGGGCATCAATCCGGGGGCAGGCTTCCGCCAGGCTAGAAAATGCCCTCAAGAGAGAGCAGCAGCGTGTGCCGACGATAATCGTATTCGTTGAGCTCACTCTGCTGATGACGGAAAAACCATTGCGGCCGCAATAACCAACGCCCAGTGAGAACGTACTCAGCCATCAGCCCTACTCCGGTCAGGATGTCTTCCCGCCTGCGCTCTACCAATGTCCCTGACTCAACCCAGCGATGCGGCTTGCCATAGCGATTGTGGCGAACCGACAGTTCACCCGCCAGGGCCAACCGCGGCGACAGATGATAATTCGCTTCCAGAAGGAGTTGGTGCCTCGTGGGCGATACGCTGATAAACCGTTCGGGCAGGTTCAGATCTTGCCGGTTGTTCAGTTCCAGGCGGTACTTTCCTGTCAGATCCAGATCACCAAACGGGTAACCCAGCCCGGCCGTCAACTGGTACCACTGGCCGTCGTAGGCCTGGTAGCCGCCGCCACCCTCCACCTCTTCCAGGGCAAACGCCAAGTCACACCTCAGATCTTCGGAAGGTAAACACTCGGCAGACCGGGCCAGCAACTCAGCCCCCCAGCGAGTTTCCAGACTCTCTCCGTCAAGCCACGAACGCGACACCACCGGCCGAACCCCAACCGCCCAACGCCCCCAGGCACGCATGACACCGAAGCGCGCCTGTAATAACTGCTGATTATAATCGCCATCTTCGGCATAGCGTCGGGCAAACGCGATCAGGTCCAGCGAGAGCCAACGAACGGCATCCATGGCATAGTCAACGGAACCGGCGGCTATCACTTCGCCAAGTGCACTTCCCTGATTACTGGCGGAATCTTCAGGCGTTGCAGAGAGATTGCTGTCGTAGCCGACGCCGAGAGAAAGATAACCATAGGCATCAATGCGACGACCAGCCCGGGGCAAGGCCAAACCGTCGAGTTGTGCCACCTGCTGCTCGGCAAGACGCTGAACAGTCTCCGGTGGTGAAGCCGCAAGACTTTCCTCAAACCACCCACGGGCTTCCCCCGGCCGATCATCGGCAAGGGCGACCAGGCCCAGGTTATACGCGGCCAAGGCGCGATCGTCGCTGTCCAGTAAATGGGAAAACCACTGACGGGCCGCCGAATAATCCTCCAGCCGATAACAGACCACACCCAGATTGTAATGCAGTGACGGAGACTGAACGCCCAGCTCTGCAGCCAGCTGGAAACTTTCCCGGGCCTGGCCAAGATTGCCTTGCTGAAACTGAGCCACGCCCTGGGCCAGCGCTTCCCTTGCCCCATCAGAGAAAGCGGATTGGGCCCACAGGGGCTGACCAAGAAGCAACAGAAGGATGAAGAGGAGACGCAAGGACAACCCCGGGTTCAGTCAAGAAATAGAAAACCGTTGGCGGAAATCGAGGTTACCACACGCTTTGTGGTTACGGCCTCGAGGATTGAGGCGGAAGTTCCGGCTTTTTGCCTGGATCAATATCCGGGCGCTGGCCGGAACCAGGCCGCTCCGGCCGGTTCTCACGAACGTCGCGGGCACGCTCTGACATGGCTTGGCCAAAATCCCGCCCTTTTTCACGGGCCTGCTCACGAATTTGCCGGCCCGGGGGCTCATCATCACCACGTCCAGGCCCGGAGGAACGACGCTCCAGTGCCGGCAACTCCGGCAGACGAATTTCACGGGCAACCGATTCCGTGACGTCCTCATTCTCACCAACCAACCGCATGGTGACATCAAGATCGTCCCGGCCAAACACCGGCGCGGACATCAGGGCGAGTATAAGGCCAGCGGTTGCGAAGCCAATAGACCCATTATAACCACTCATGTTGCAGGCTCCTTAACACCCACGGGGGCATTCCGGCTCGCCCCCGGGTAATCGGGTATGGTGGCCCGAAACACTTTCTGCCGGCCTTCAGCATCCAGTTCGGCAACAAGCTCGCCGGCCCCCGGGAACAGAATCCGCAGGGGCAGTGCCAGCACATTGTCCCCCTGTTCCAGGCTCACCTGCCAGCGCACCTGATGCTGCCCGGGCAAGCCCGCGAGTTCCACGTGAGGCGGCAGATTCAGGGTCAGGGTAACGTCGTCCAGGGGCTCTCCCGCCGTGAATGCCAGACGAACGGTTCTCTCCACCGGCGCAGCAACGGGGGAGTCTACCACCTCTGCCACGGTGGCAGCCTCATCAGGCTGCCACCGTTCGGACTGCCCGATGAACAACCCCAATGCCAGCGCCGCCGCCACCGCTCCCCCCCAAGCCATGTGTACACGCCGGCCCGAACCGGAAGACAACTGTCGAAACACCCGCGATTCAAAATCCGGGGCCGGCCGAGGCACATCAAACTGCGC
The DNA here is from genome assembly GCF_049943275.1 of Marinobacter sp. VGCF2001. Taxonomy (NCBI): domain Bacteria; kingdom Pseudomonadati; phylum Pseudomonadota; class Gammaproteobacteria; order Pseudomonadales; family Marinobacteraceae; genus Marinobacter; species Marinobacter sp. VGCF2001. Next base: position 248,279 of record NZ_JBNFVX010000003.1, on the reverse strand, counting down.
CGCCATGCGGGACAACAATATGTCTTCCATATCACAACGACACCGGCAGCGAGGGCAACGTTGCAAATGCTCACGCACCACTGCTGCCTCATTCTCGGGGAGTGTCGCCCTGACATAATCAGGTAATTGTGATCGAATGCTTCGACAGGACATGGTCATCACCTCACTCCTCAACACGCCCGGGGTCGCTTCCCGGTTCCATACGCTGCTGCAGGTATTTTCTCAACGCGGCGCGGCTGCGATGTAGTCGCGACTTCACGGTACCAACCGCAACGCCCAGTACCTCGGCCACATCTTCCTGTCGCCAGCCGTCAACATCGTGCAGAAGCAGCAAGGTTCTCTGATCTGGCGAAAGCCGTTCCATAGCCTCGTCCAGCATGAAGCCAAGGCGCGACTGATCCAAGACAAGTTCTGGAGTGGCATCATCAGATTCCAGCGCATCAAACCAGTCCGCTTGGTGATCCGCCGCCATCAGCTCACTGGCTGCCCGGTCAGCACGGCGCCCCCTGCGGCGAACCGAATCCACAAACTGGCGATAAAGCACACGGTTCAGCCAGGGCCGAAGGTGTTCCACCGTCTCCAGTTCCGATAGACGGGGATACAGTTTGACGACCACATCCTGCACCAGGTCCTCGGCGTCCTGGCGTGTTCCGGTTAAACGGTAGGCAAACGCATACATTCCCTCAAGGTGGGCCTGAACCAACCGATGGAAACGTTTCTGTGCGGACGGGCGGAAAGGAAAAATTGCCAAAGACCAACTGCCTGATCGACATTCTGAAAGGGGGCAGTCTATCTCACGCCCGAACTGAGTGCACTTCAGGCGATAATGACGGATTTATGGCCGAATGTTAATGCAACAACCGGAACCTTTTTCGAACCCTCTGCGTTGGGTTCTTACTGGCACCCAACGACCAGGCCAAAACTGGACCAAAAAACCGGAGGGTTTTATGAAGCAACTGAGCAGAGTATTTGTCGTTTCTGCGCTGACCAGCGCACTGGTGGCATGTGGTGGTAGCGGCGGTTCCTCATCATCGGGTGAGACCGGCTCGGTCTCCGTTGGACTGACCGACGCCCCGACCATGGAGCTGTCCAGCGTCAACATCGCGTTCAATGCCATCCGGCTCAAGCCGGCCGACGGTGACTGGCTGGAATTCAACCTCGATGAAACCGGTGTGGTTGACCTACTCACGCTGCAAGGCGGTGTAACCGAGCCACTGATCACCAACGAGGAAGTGCCCGCCGGGGTCTATAACGAAATCCGGCTGATTATCGACACCGACAGCTCGACGGTAACAACTCCGGATGGCGGCACCAGTACGTTGGCAGTTCCTTCTGGCGAACAGAGCGGCCTGAAGCTAAAAGGTGACTTCGTGGTGGCAGCGGATTCCGGCAACAACTTCACCATCGATTTCGATGTGCGCAAATCCATTGTAAATCCACCCGGAAATGCCCTGGCTGATTACATGCTCAAGCCTGTGCTTCGGCTTGTAAACAATCTTGAGGTCGGTGAAATAGAAGGCACGGTTGATTACACAAATATTGTGCAAGCCCGAGGTACCGCCGATACAAATAATGAATTAACCGACTGCAGCCCCAATTACGAGGGTGCCGTTTACGTCTACGAAGGCGCCGACGTCGACCCGCTCGACCTGAACATCACTCGCGATGGCACCAACCCGTTGATGGTGGTTCCGGTTACCGCTCAGGAATCCGGGTCACTCTATGAGTGGACCGCAGCATTCCTGACCGAAGGCCAGTACACCATCGCCTACAGCTGCCAGCTGGACAACAACGAGACCGACGAAGACCTGGAGTTTGACGGGCAACAAAACGTCTCGGTTGTTGCCGGTGAAACAACCGTGGCAGACCCCATACCACAGCCCTGATTCTGCTGTGGCGTTCAGAGACCAGGGACGGTCTCTGACCATTCATTCCGCCAACCCGAGTTACAGTGCCGCAGCCCGGGCTTCAGCCTGATCGGCCCCGGCAACATTGCCGCGGGCCCGGCGGATATCCGCCAGCAGCAACCAACCGGAACGCTGCATCCGTTCATTGTTACCCGCCAACGACAGGCCTTTCAGCGTGAACTGCTCTGCCGCCCCAAGATTGTCCCCGGCAACGTAGGCTTCTGCCAGTTTGAAATAGACTTCTGCAGATCTTGGCGCAATACGTTGGGCACGCTCCAGCCGGGCAATGGCCCCGGCCGAATCACCCTGACGCAGGCGCTGATCCGCATCCTGTACCAGCGTAAGCGCCGCCGCCGGCAGCTGATCGCCGGCTTCACGATAGCTGGGGGAGCGGGTGCCCGACGGTTCGGGCTTGCTCACAGCCGGCTGTTCACTTTTGCGCCACACCCGCTCACTTTGCTCAGGGGGGATATCGGCCCGGGGCGGCTGTGGTGCCTCTCGGCGTTCTTCGCCACCGATAGGTACGTAAATGGAGCCGCCCCCGGGGCCGGTGGCACAACCGGCCAGAGCAGCGAACACGGCCAAACAGGCCGACTTCGCAATCACGCGTTTACTCATTGAAACAATCCTTCAAACCAACCTCGAATTTGTCGGCCAATACTGCCACGACAGCCTGTATGCCGTTGCGGCTCGCTACCGGCAATGAATGGCATCAACCGGGCATTCTCGCAGTTTTCACCCGTGAGCGCCTGCGCCTCCGGGTCGACCCAATGATACTGAACACCATCCGGTACCACCGGAGAGAAACCGTGCTGCGGGATCTGCGCCATCATCGTCGACCACACCGGCAAAGCCCCGGAGGCGCCAGTCAATGCTGTGGGGCCATTATCGTCCCGGCCAACCCAGGCCACTGCCAGCAAGTCGCCACTGAACCCGGCAAACCAGGAATCCCGGCCATCATCGGTGGTCCCGGTCTTGCCCGCCAGCGTCAGGGAGTCCGGCAACCGGTAATAGGCTGATTTACCGGTCCCCTCCTGCATGGTTTCCTGCATGGCATACTGCACCAGGTGCACAGCTGCCGGGTCTGCCACCTGGTCCACTTTCAGGCTATAACGCGACAGCGGTTCATTGGCCGCATCGGTCACTTCCCGAATGGTTCTGAGCGGCGTATTAAAACCCGATGTAGCAAGGCCCTGGAACAACTGCGCCACATCCACCGGCGAGAGGGATACAGAGCCCAACAACATCGCCGGATAATCTGAAATGGGCGTCGTCACACCGAAAGCCCGAAGTGTGTCCTGCACGACCGGTATCCCGACATCCAGCCCAACACGCACCGCCGGCAGGTTATAGGACTGCGACAAGGCTCTGTGCAACGGCACCTCACCCCGTTCCTTGCGCCCATAGTTTCGCGGCTGCCAGCGCTTGCCATCGTCAAACTCCAGGGTAAAGGCTTTGTCCTGAAGCGGGGAGATCAGGGTATACCGCTCCGGCTGGGAAAGCGCTGCCAGGTACACGAAAGGCTTGACCAGCGACCCGATCGGCCTGCGCGCGTCCACTGCCCGGTTGAAACCGGCGAAACGGGGATCTTTCCCCCCCACCAGCGCCAGCACCTCACCGGTATCCTTGGCGGTCACGACCAGGGCTGCCTCCAGCGCTTCCGCGTCTTTGCCAGCGGCCAGGCGTTGCACGGTATTACTGGCGGCCGTTTCAGCGGCCTGCTGCACTTCCGGATTGAGCGTGGTGAATATGCGCAAACCCTCGCTCTGAAGGTCCTCCTGCCGGTAGTCCCGGGCCAGGTGGCGCCGCACCAGATCAATGTAGGCGGGGTAGCGATTGTCGGTGTAGGACGGCCGGGCACTGAGCCCGAGAGGGCGTGCACTGGCCTTCCGGGCCTGTTGACCGGAAATGGCGCCGGCCTCCGCCATCTCGGCCAGCACCAGATTACGGCGCGATCGGGCCCGCTCCGGGTGCCGGCGCGGGTTGTAGTAACTCGGCCCCTTGACCATGCCAATCAGCAGCGCCATCTGGTGCACACCGATATCCCGCAGGGATTCGCCAAAAAAGAACTGACTGGCCAGGCCAACCCCATGGATGCTCCGGGTGCCGGCTTGCCCGAGATAAACCTCGTTCAGGTAGGTCTCGAGTATATCGTCTTTGTCGTAGTGTAATTCCAGCAGCACCGACATCAGCGCTTCATTGCCCTTGCGCAGCAGCGTCTGCTCCCGGGTCAAAAAGAAATTCTTGACCAATTGCTGGGTCAGCGTACTGCCGCCCTGAACAATCCGACCGGCCTGGATGTTGGCCACCATGGCCCGGGCGATAGACAGTGGCGCAATACCGATATGCTGATAAAACTGCCGGTCTTCTACGGCCATCAGGCCGGCGACCATGGCATCTGGCACCTCACTGAGCTCCACCAGAACACGATCCTCGCGGTGAGCCGGGTATATGCCTCCGATCTGCGCGGGCGTGAGGCGGACAATAGGAGACGGCGGGCCCTCAAGCACCGTAAAAGCCGCTACCCGATCGCCGCGAATGACCAGCGACAGCCGACGCCGGGGCTCCTCGCCATCTGGGAACGAAAATCCCCGGGTACTGATGACGAAGCGGTCTCCGCTGCGTTGCCAGCTTCCCGGCCGCCGGCCATCCCCGGCCCGATACCCCGCCAACTCAAGCTCGCGGGTCAATGCCGCCGCGCTGATGCCGGCACCATCGTAAAGCTCCAGGGGCCGGGCATACACCCGGGAGGGCACCTCGAAACGCCGCCCCTCAAATCGGGACGTCACAATGGCGTCCAGATAGATCATCCAGCCGGCCAGCAACACCAGGCACAGCACCGAAATACGGAAAATAAGACGCCAGAAACCGGTGCGTTCAGGTTTGGGGCTGGCTGCGGTTTTTTTCTTACGGGAGGCAGTTTTTTTACTCATGGCGCGATTATATCGAAGCCCGGGCGACAATCGGCAGATCCGGTGTGTGTTATTTCTGTAATCTGCCCGTTATAGTGGACGTTTCAAGAAACGAAAAATCAATGACTTCAAGGATTCCAGGAGCACAACGTGAGCGCCAACGGCCCCGATACACTGATCAAGGCACTTCAGAATCCGGCACTTTTCGACCATCCGGTCGGGGACTTCCGGGTGATTGAAACCCACATTTCACAGGTTCTGCTGACCGGGGACTATGCCTACAAGATCAAGAAGCCCATGGATTTCGGGTTCCTGGATTTCTCGACACTGGAGCGCCGGAAACACTTCTGCGAGGAAGAATTGCGCCTGAACAGCCGGCTGGCCTCCGAACTGTATCTGGAAGTAGTACCGATTACCGGCTCTCCGGAACAGCCACGCCTTGATGGTGAGGGCGAAGCCTTCGAATACGCCATTCGGATGCGCCAGTTTGACCAGAACCAACTGTTCGACGTTCGCCAGGAACGGGGCGATCTTCCACCGGAGTTGTTGACGAATCTGGCACGCCAGGTCGCCAGCTTCCACGACAGCTTGCCACCAGTCGCCGACGCTAAACCCCTGGGCACGCCGGAAGCGGTCTACGAAGCCATGCAAGAGAACTTCGACCAAATCCGGCCAATGCTGGATGACGCCGCGCTGCTGGCGCAACTGGATAATCTCGAGGGCTGGACACGCACCACCTTCGAGCGCCACCGGGAATTGATTGCCCATCGGCGGGCCAATGGCCTGGTACGCGAATGCCACGGGGATTTGCACCTGGCCAACATCACGGTATTCAACGACAGGGTTACCGTTTTCGATTGCATCGAATTCAACGAGCCCTTCCGTTGGATCGATGTCATTAACGACCTTGCGTTCCTGCTGATGGACCTTGAGTCCCGGCAAGAGCCGGTGCTGGCCAACCGGGTTCTGAACACCTACCTCGAATACCGGGGGGACTTTGACGGGCTCGCGCTGTTGCCGCTGTATAAGGCTTATCGCGCCATGGTGCGAGCGAAAATAGCGCTGTTCACGCTGGGCAACCCGAACCTGAGCGAGCCCGAGAAAGCAGAGCTGATGCAGCGGTATCGGGACTATGCCCAATTGGCAGAAGACTACGGTGCCATCCCCAACCATTATCTGCTGGCCACCACCGGCCTGTCTGCCAGCGGCAAAACCTGTGTTAGTGCTGCTATGGCCGGCGAACTCGGGCTGATCCGACTGCGTTCGGATGTGGAACGCAAACGCCTGCACGGACTGGGCCCACTGGATGACAGTAAATCCGGGCTGGGCACCGACCTTTACAGCCCGGAAGCCACAGAAAAAACCTATACCCACCTGGCGGAGCTCGCTGGCAAACTGTTGGCCTCCGGCCTGCCAGTGATTGTCGATGCCGCCTGCCTGAAAGAGCAGGAGCGGGCACTGTTCGCCGGCGTGGCGGAAAACCAGGGCCTGCCCTTTGCCCTGCTGCACTGCGAAGCCCCGGAGCATCTTCGCCGGGAGTGGGTGCGCAAACGCAAAGGCGATGCTTCCGAAGCGACGGAAGAGTTGCTGGATGCGCAACAAGGCTGGTTTGAGCCTCTGACGACCGGGGAAAAAACCCACACTGTCCACCTGCACACGGATGAAGAGCACGTTGCCGAAGCCATTGCAGACCGCATCCGGCAACACCTGGGTGTGATCAAGCCGGCATAGCCAAGCGGACCCCGTCCGGGTGTCGGGGCTCACGATACCGATACGATGAACACACCCGGTTGTCTGTACGAGGCACGAAATGGACGATTTTCAGGAAAGCGATCTCCAAACGATAGATCACCCCCTGTATGAACTGATCCGCAGCGAGGATATCGAGGCGTTCAATGCCGAAAAAGCCAAGCTGGCAGAACTGCCGAGTTTCGCCCATGGCGATTTCAGAGGCCTGGATTTGCGGGGCCTGGACGCCAAAGGCCTGGACTTTCGTCACGGCTATTTTCGCGGCGCGGATTTGCGGGGAATCGACTTCTCGAAATCGAGAATGGAGGGGGCCAGTATTGCCAGCGCCAAAATCTCGGGCTGCTATTTTCCCCATCGGCTGGACGCCGACGAGATTGTCATGTCGCTGAACCACGGCACCCGGATGCGATATGCCATCTTACCGAAATGAGTAAAACCACCTCACCCTGGCAAACCATCGCGGCCTCCAAAGCTCTGGCTCCCGGCGAGTTCCTGGAATTCCGCCTTCAAGAGAAAGCACAAGAGCCGGCCGGTATGCCTCTGACCGGCTTCGTGTTTCTCGACGGCAATGCCCCTCGGGCGTACCTTAACGTTTGTCCCCATCTGGGCATCGAGCTGAACTGGATGCCGGGGCGGTTCATGGACAGCGACAACCTGTTCATCCAGTGCTCCACCCACGGTGCGCTGTTCAAACCGGGCACGGGAGAATGCATTGCCGGCCCCTGCCAGGGCGATTCGCTCACCGCACTGGATGTCCGCTTGCGCGGCAGCGACATTCAGGTCAGGGTTCCAGGCTGACCGGCAGCTCCTCAACCAGCTCCAGACGGCCGGTCGGATTACCATCTTCAGCCGCCAGCGCCGCCCGGTACGCCACCACCTCAACTCCGGCCTCGCAAGCCTCTCGAAGCAGTTGGCCGTAGCGGGCATCAATGTGATCGGCAGGCCGGACCTGCTCAATTCCGGTATGGTTCACCACGAAAAAAAGCACGGCCCGATCGCCGTTCCGGACCTGGGCCATTAACTCCCGCAAGTGCTTTTGCCCACGCTCGGTGACCGCATCCGGAAAATACCCCTCACCGCCTTCGGCCAGGGTCACATTCTTGACTTCGACCCAGGCGTCAGGCTCTTTGTCATGCCCGGACAACAGCAGGTCGATCCGGCTTTTTTCCGAACCATAGCGCACTTCCGACCGGCACCGGGCGTATCCCTCCAGGCCCGGGACCACACCGGATTCAATCGCGTGTCTGGCCTGAGTGTTGGGCCGGGCCGTGTTAATACACGCCAGGACGCCCGGCGATGTCTCGACCAGCTCCCAGGTGTAGGGTAATTTGCGCTTCGGGTTATCACTGTGGCTCAGCCACACCCGTGCGTTATCCGGCTGACACCCCAGCATGGAACCGGTGTTGGGGCAGTGGGCAGTAACTTCCGAACCGTCCGGCAATCGCACGTCGGCCAAAAAGCGTTTGTAGCGGCGAATCAGCCGCCCTTCCAACAAAGGTTCAGGAAACTTCATGTGCTCTCCGCAAAAAGTACGCATCACAAGGCTGGCACCCCTGTGACTTATCTGCTATTTTCCGCAAATTCCCGTTTCAGGACGAATGCTATCCAGGGTAAAACCGCGCAGTCACACCGGCGCGGAGGAAGCAAAGCGTTCTTGTGAAGTACAAACAAGAGGCCGGGTTCAATGCCACATACTGCTGAACAGTCACGCGAACGTTTTACCAACTTCACCCCTTATGAAATGAAAAAGGGTGAAGAGTACATGAGTGCTGAAATGCTCCAGCACTTCAAAGATCTGCTGCTGCAATGGAAGCAGGAGCTGATGGAAGAAGTCGACCGCACCATGCACCATATGCAGGAAGACGCGGCAAATTACGCGGATCCCAGCGATCGCGCAACCCAGGAAGAAGAGTTCAGCCTGGAACTGCGCACTCGCGATCGCGAACGCAAGCTGATCAAAAAGATTGATCAGACCATCGATCGCATCGACAAAGACGACTACGGGTTCTGCGACCAGTGCGGCGTGGAAATCGGCATTCGCCGGCTTGAAGCCCGTCCGACCGCAACTCTGTGCATCGACTGCAAGACCCTGGCCGAAATACGCGAACGCCAGACTGGCATCTGACGCCCCAGAGGGCTGGCGGTTCTCACTGCCAGCCCGCTAACGCCTATGGCAACTCCACGTTACCGCGGGCGCTTTGCCCCCTCTCCAACCGGCCCCCTGCACTTTGGCTCCCTGGTTTCGGCTCTGGCGAGCTGGCTGGAAGCGAAAGCCGCCCATGGTGACTGGCTGGTGCGGCTTGAAGATCTGGACCCGCTCCGGGAACCGCCGGAAGCCACCGGGCAGATTCTCCATTCCCTCGAATGCCACGGTCTGTTCCCGGACGAACCTGTGCGATTTCAATCCCGGCGCCATGACGCCTATCAACAGGCAATCGAATCACTGCTCAACGCAAACAAAGCCTATCGCTGCCGATGCTCCCGCAAGCAACTCCGGGCCAATCACGGCTATCATCCCAACCACTGCCGACAACAGCCAATCCCACCCGACAAAGGTCCTCATGCCATTCGCTTTGCCCTCGACGACGAATCCGCCCAATGGCAGGATCTATTGCTTGGCCCGCAATGCCAAACCGTTCGGGCGGAGCTGGATGACCCGGTAATTCTTCGCAAAGAAGGCTTTTATGCGTATCAGCTGGCGGTGGTTGTGGATGACATGGACCAGGGGGTCACCCACGTGGTCCGGGGGTCCGACCTGCTCGACATGACGGCCCAGCAACAGCAAATATTCCGGGCGCTCGGGGCCGAGCCGCCGCAATGGCTGCACATCCCGGTTATCGTCAACGCACAAGGCCAGAAACTCAGCAAACAGAGCCATGCGCCGGCCCTTGATGATACCCGGCCCATCGGTAACCTGGTGCGCGCCCTGCAGGCTCTCGGCCAGCAACCGGAGCCATCACTGGCCCACGCCTCCGTCGTCGAGGATGTCCTTCACTGGGCTCAGGCCCACTGGCAACGATCGGCCCTTCCCCTGACATCCAGGCAGGCCCATGGTATAACCGGCGGGACACTTTCACCTTCGGACCAATAACCCGATGTATATCTACCGCCTGGTCTTTCTGCTGGTACTGGCCCTGTACATTTTTTCGCCTAACATCCTCGACTGGTGGACATCGGCAGAAAATGCCTGGTACAGCCCATACGTGATCTGGGGCGGATTGATTGCCATTGGTTTCTGGCTGGAATGGCGGCGGGACCCCAATGAGTTTTAATGCCTCTGGCCTGTTCGTGGCCAGCCTTCTGTACCTGGTGGTTCTGTTTGGCATTGCCTGGGGCACCGAGCGGGGCACGCTGCTGCGCCGCTGGGTTCGGCATCCACTGATCTACACTCTGAGCCTCGGCGTTTATGCCGGTATCTGGGCCGTTTATGGCGCCATCGGTATGGCGGCGGAATCCGGATACGGGTTTCTTGCCTATTACCTCGGCATCAGCGGCGCGTTCCTTCTCGCCCCGGTTCTGCTCAATCCGATCTTGCGCATTGCCCGGGCTTACCAACTGACTTCATTGGCAGACCTCTTTGCCTACCGGTATCGCAGCCAGTGGGCAGGCACACTGGTAACCCTCTGCTCCGCTGCCGCGATTCTGGCGCTGCTAAGTATGCAGATACAGGCGGTGTCGGTATCGGCCAGCCTGCTGGCTCCCGATGCGCCGCCGAAATTAATCAGCGTCATGTTCAGCCTGATTGTGGTGCTGTTCACCATGTTGTTCGGCGCCCGCCGCCATCAGACGTCCGGCAACCATCAGGGCCTGGTACTGGCCATCGCCTTCGACTCGCTGGTGAAAGTGGTGGCCCTGCTGGTTCTGGGCGGCGTCATTCTGTTCAGCGTCTTCGGCGGCACCGGAGGGCTGGAAACATGGCTGGCTGAGGCGGCCCATCCCGAGGCCGCCATGGTGCTGGCAATCAACGATGGTAGCTGGCGGGCATTGCTGCTGATGTCGTTCGCGGCAGCACTGGTATTGCCCCACATGTACCACATGACGTTCAGCGAGAACCCTTCGCCCCGAGCCCTTGCCAAGGCAAGCTGGGGCCTGCCATTGTACCTGCTGCTGATTGGCCTGCCCGTGCCCCTGATCGTCTGGGGCGGCCAGGCGCTCTCGGTGGAGACGCCGCCGGCGTTCTTCAGCATCGGGGTTGCTCAGGCCCTGGACAGCCCGGCACTCACCCTGCTCATGTACATTGCCGGGCTGTCTGCCGCCAGCGGCCTGATGATTGTCAGCACCCTGGCCCTCTCGGGCATGGTGCTGAACCATGTGGTGCTGCCACTGAAAACTCCGAGGGATCAAGGCGATATCTACCGATGGCTGCAGTGGGTCAAACGCCTGCTGATTGCCGTCATCCTGTTTCTGGCCTTGCTGTTTCACGAAACCATTGGCCAGCACCTGGACCTGTCTATTCTGGGAGCCATCTCCCTCTCCGGCACTCTGCAGCTGTTACCGGGCGCGCTGGGGGTTATTTATTGGCCCGAGGGCAATCGCCGGGGTTTAATAGCGGGCCTGTTCACCGGCTTGCTGATCTGGCTGGTCACCATGGTGTTGCCGTTCTCGGTGGCAGCCGACGTGCTTTCCTGGCTGAAACTGCCGGTAACCCCCGGTTACGAAAACTGGCACCTGTTTACCTTTATCAGCCTGACCACGAATATCAGTGTATTTGCCCTGATCTCCATTCTCAGCCCGGCGTCTCCCGAGGAAACCAGCGCCGCTCAGGCCTGCTCCCTTGGGGCGCTGTCCAGGCCGCACCGGCGCGAACTGCTGGCAGCCTCCTCCAATGAATTCATACAGCAACTTGCTGAGCCGCTGGGAGTGCGGGTTGCCCGCCGTGAAGTGGGCCGCGCCCTGAACCAACTGAAGCTGCCGCCTGTGGAGTTTCGCCCCTACCAGTTACGACGATTACGCGATCAGGTAGAAGTGAATCTGTCTGGCCTGCTGGGGCCTTCGGTCGCACGCGATATCGTCAAACGGCACCTCGGTTTCAAGCCGCTGACCCACAGCGGCACCGGGCAGGATATCCGCTATGTCGAACGCGCCCTCGGCGATTACCAGAATCAGCTGACCGGGCTGGCCGGTGAGCTGGACAATCTGCGCCGACATTACCGTCAAACCCTGCAGAACCTTCCCATCCCCGCCTGCTCTGTGGGTGACGACGGGGAAATTCTGATGTGGAACCATGCTATCGAAAGCCTGACCAACATCTCCGCGGAGGAAGTCGTCGGGGCCAAACTGCTGGCGCTACCGGAACACTGGCACGCGCTACTGGAAGACTTCAATCACGGCGACGATCTGCATCGCTACAAGCACCGGCTGGATCTGCGCGGAAAACCCCACTGGCTGAATCTGCACAAGGCTGCGCTGAGTGGCCCGGATCATCCCGAAGGTGGCTCGATCATTCTCGTGGAGGACCAGACCGAAACCCGCCTGCTTGAAGACGAACTGATGCACAGCGAGCGCCTGGCCTCGGTAGGCCGGCTCGCGGCCGGGGTCGCCCACGAGATCGGCAATCCCGTCACCGGTATTTCCTCACTGGCCCAGAATCTGCGGCTGGAAACCGATGATCCCGCCATCCTTGAAACGGCCGATCAGATCCAGCAACAAACGCGCCGAATTTCCACCATCCTGCAGTCGCTGATGAATTTCGCCCGAACCGGCAATCACGCTCACGCCAACCGCTATGAGCCGGTCAGCCTGCACCGCTGCGTGGAAGAGTCTATCAATCTGCTGTCACTCAGTGACAAGGGGCTGGGCATCCGGTTCGTGAATGAGTGTCCCACCGGGCTTCAGGTGTTGGGCGACGAGCAGCGGTTGGTACAAGTGTTTATCAACCTGCTGGCCAACGCCCGGGACGCCTCTCCGGACGACACGACCGTAACCGTCAGTGGAAAGGCGGATGGCTACTCCGCTATCATCGAAATCACCGACGAGGGCTCCGGCATACCGGCGGACCAGCTCGACCACATTTTTGAGCCGTTTTACACCACTAAAGCGCCCAACAAAGGAACCGGCCTGGGGCTATCTCTGGTGTACAGTATCATTGAGGAGCATTACGGCAACGTTCAGGTTGAGAGCCCCGCCAGCCCAGAGACGGCGCGCGGCACCCGTGTCAGACTCCGCCTGCCCGCGTACGAGCCGGAATCCGACAACGGCAACACTAGCCCGAACGAAAGGTCGTGACCCCCCTATGTCCCGTATTCTGATTGTTGAAGACGAAGATATTATCCGCTCGGCAGTCCGTAAACTGCTCCAGCACGCCGGCTATGAGGTGGCAGACGCGGTCTCGGTTGAAGAAGCAGAAACCCATGACCTCGACAGCTTCGACCTGGTGATCACCGATCTGAGGCTGCCAGGCGCTGCCGGAACCGAAATGATAAACCGGGCCCCCAACACCCCGGTGCTGATCATGACCAGCTATGCGAGCCTGCGTTCAGCGGTGGATTCCATGAAGATGGGAGCGGTGGACTACATCGCCAAGCCCTTCGACCACGACGAAATGCTCGCCGCTGTGGAAAGCATACTCGCCCGAAAAACCGCCGTGTCGCAGGCGCCCGCCGAGACCGGCAACGTCGCTGGCAGCCCCAAAACCGATTCGGATCCCGCGGAAATCATGTTTGGCCAGGCCGAGGCCATGCAAAAGGTTTTCACCCTGATCCGGAAAGTGGCGCCCACAGGAACCACCGTGCTGATTCAGGGTGAATCCGGCACCGGTAAGGAACTGGCCGCGCGGGCATTGCATCTGCTCAGCCCCCGGGCCAGCAAACCCCTGATTTCCGTAAACTGCGCCGCCATTCCGGAAAGCCTGATCGAATCCGAGCTCTTCGGTCACGAGAAGGGAGCCTTCACCGGGGCGGTCTCCGCCCGGACCGGCCTGATCGAAGCAGCAGACGGCGGCAGCCTGTTTCTGGACGAGATTGGCGAGCTGCCCGCCGAAGCCCAGGCCCGCCTTCTGCGGGTGCTCCAGGAAAACGAAATTCGCAGAGTGGGTTCGACCCAGAGCCAGACGGTGGATGTTCGAATGATCGCCGCAACCCACCGAAACCTGAAAGCCATGACCCGAACCGGCGACTTTCGCGAAGATCTCTATTACCGGTTGAACGTGATGCAAATCCGCATTCCACCACTCAGAGAACGCCGCGCAGACATCCTCGGGCTGGCCAGCCGCTTTCTCAAGCGCCAGGCAGGCAAACTGGGCCGCGCGGAACTATCGCTCAGCCCGGAAGCCATGCAGGCACTGGAGCGCTACCGGTGGCCGGGTAACGTCAGGGAGCTGGAAAACGCCATTGAACGCGCTTCCATACTGGCCGACGGCGACGTCATTACCCCCACAGTTCTGGATCTCGACAGCGAAGCCGACGACGATTACATCCCGGAAACCCTGGTGGAAGGCAATCATGAACAGACCCAAACCCGTGATGCCGACTCGACCAACGACTTATCACTGGAAGATTACTTCCAGCATTTCGTGCTGGAGAACCAGGACCGCATGAGCGAGACCGAACTGGCACAGAAGCTGGGCATCAGCCGTAAATCTCTTTGGGAGCGCCGCCAGCGATTGGGCATTCCCCGCAAGAAATCCTGACCACCAAAGAACTGAACCCCGGCTCAACTGTTACCTCCTGTTCCGGAAGGTAACACTTGCCTCAAAAAGCCCGACGCCCGGGTAACACTTTCCGGAGATACGGGGTAACACTTATTACCGGCCTTTCATTAACCTACTGTAAATAAAGAGTTTTCTAAAACTGGCACGAGCACTGCAATCACTTAGGGGCACAACAACAAAAACAAAAGTGACAACGCAGCGCCAAAACAAGAACAAATAGCTGCACGAGCGCCTGGCAACAAAAACAATAACAGGGTGCAAGCGAACTGAGTGTTTTGGGTACTATGCTTTTTAGGGGTCCCACGACACGTGCGAGTTGTAGATGTAGAGAAGAATCGTCTTTCAGGCGACACTGCAAATACTTGAATGCCCGCAACGTGTTACTGGCCGCTCTGTGTATTCAAAGCTTTCCGTTTGTGTGACTTCAAGCCTCCGGTTGAGGCGATACAGTGGGGTAGAAAAATCAAAAAGAATCCCGGCAACAACAAGAACAATGCAGATCGTCAACGCTTTCAGGGCGGATTCGTTAACTCGGATCCGCCTTTTGATTTTCCGGGCCACCAAAATTTGCCCCGAAGCCGCAAAAATGGCTGTCGAGAGGTTTTATTTGCCGGCTTTCCCCCCAAAGATGTGCAATTGCTGCGCAAACCGTTAAAATCGCGGTTTTTGCGCACTGCAAGCACGGAATTCCATGCCTAAACGACTTGTTGAAAAACTTCGCTCCTTCATTCCCGGCAACGGAAAGAAGAAAGCCCGCCACTATCAGCGGCAAGAGATCCCACGGGATCAGCACAACGTCTCTCGCTCTATGATCAGCGAGCCGGCCAAAAAAGTTCTGCACAGACTGAACAAATCCGGCTACGATGCCTACCTGGTTGGCGGCGGCGTTCGCGATATTCTGCTCGGAGGAAAACCCAAAGACTTCGATATCGCCACCAACGCCACCCCGGAAGAAGTTCATGACCTGTTCCGCAACTCACGGCTGATCGGTCGCCGATTCCGGATCGTGCATGTGGTTTTCGGGCGGGAGATCATTGAGGTGACCACCTTCCGGGGCAATGCCCGGGACACCAACGACGACCTTGCCGATGATGAGCACAAGACCAGCGAACATGGCCAGTTGCTCCGGGACAATGTGTACGGCAATCAGGAAGAGGATGCGCTGCGGCGTGACTTCACCATCAACGCCCTGTATTACTGCATCCGTGATTTTGCCATCATCGATTTCGCCAATGGCGTTCAGGATCTCAACAATCAGCAGATTCGCCTGATCGGTGATCCGGAAACGCGCTATCGGGAAGATCCGGTCCGTATGCTGCGAGCCATACGCTTCGCGGCCAAGCTGGACTTCGACATCGAGCCGGAGACCGAGGCGCCCATTCGCGAACTGGCACCACTACTGGCCAACATCCCCCCGGCCAGACTGTTTGATGAGGTGCTCAAACTGTTCTCCGCCGGGCATGGCGAGGCAACCTACAACCTGCTCCAGGATTACGACCTGCTGGCGCCGCTCTTCCCGGAAACGGCCCGGGCGCTGGAGGCCGGCGAACCCGATGAACTGATTCTCAAGGCCCTGCGCAATACCGACGCCAGAATTGCCCAGGGCAAATCGGTCACTCCGTATTTTCTGTTTGCCGCCATGCTCTGGCCGGCTCTGCAGGTAGAGTGGCGTCGCCGGCAGGATAATGGTGATCCGGTTCAGCCGGCTCTGCACAGTGCCATTGGCAAGGTCATCGGCCGTCAGGTACAGGCGACCGCTATTCCCAAACGCTTCTCAGGCCCGATGAAAGAAATCTGGGAACTGCAGATGCGCCTGCCCCGCCGCCAGGGTAAGCGAGCATTTGGCACCATGAGCCATCCGCGCTTCCGTGCCGCTTACGACTTTCTGCTGGTGCGGGAAGCCGCCGGCGAAATCGAACCGGGTCTTGGCCAGTGGTGGACAGACTTTCAGCAAGCGGACGAACGAAAGCAGGAGAAGATGCTCTCCGAACTGGGTGCCAATGGGCCTAAAAAACGGCGTCGCAACCGCAAGCCCACCAGGAAGCCGCCCCAGTCATGACGGTGAGCGCCTACATCGGGCTGGGTAGTAACCTGGCGGAGCCGGCTGCGCAGCTTGCGCGGGCCGTATCGGAACTCGCCGGACTGCCGGGCACAACTCTGGTCGCGCAATCACCGTTCTATGCCAGCCGCCCGGTTGGCCCACAGGATCAGCCGGACTTCGTCAATGGCGCGGTCCATTTGCATACCAGTCTCTCACCGCATGAGCTCCTGGACGGCCTGCAAGCGATCGAGCAGGCCCACGGCCGTGAGCGACTGCAGCACTGGGGTCCTCGCACCCTGGATCTCGATTTACTGCTGTTCGGCGAGACAACCATTGCCGATTTGCGCCTTAAGGTGCCTCATGCAGAGCTGCCAAACCGGGATTTTGTACTGCAACCTCTGCTCGACCTGTCTCCCGGGCTCACCCTCCCCGACGGCAGATCCGTGGCTGAGTTGCGCAGACTCTGCCCCGACAACAATTTGCGCAAGCTACCGCCCGTGGCCCGCCCCCTGGGGTGACAGACCATGCTACTCTTGTGTCTGATATTGCCTGGATTTACATTAGCGTCTTGAGTCGTACCGGCTGATCCCGGCCCCAAACTGGCCCATCCACCCAAAAGGCAAGGATTTTATGGCAGTTACCATCAATACCCTGCGGGAATACAAGCAAAAAGGCGAAGCCTTCTCTGCACTGACTTCTTACGATGCCACCTTTGCGCAGGTTGTCAGCGAAGCCGGCGTTGATGTCATCCTGATCGGTGACTCTCTTGGCATGGTGTTACAAGGTCACGACAGCACGCTCCCGGTGACGATGGAGCAAATGGTGTATCACACCAGCTGTGTCGCCCGGGGCAACCAGGGCGCGCTGGTCATGGCTGATATGCCGTTCATGTCTTACGGCACCGTTGCCGACGCACTCGATAATGCCGCAGAACTGATGCGCGCCGGGGCCCACATGGTCAAACTGGAGGGCACGGACTGGATGAGAGACACCATCGAAGCGCTGAGTGAGCGCGGGGTGCCCGTTTGCGCCCATCTCGGGCTGACCCCTCAGTTTGTCAACAAGTTTGGCGGCTACAAAGTCCAGGGGCGCGACGAACGGGCGGCGGAAGCCATGATTGAGCATGCCTGCGAACTGGAAGCCGCTGGTGCCGACATTATTCTGCTGGAGTGTGTGCCTGCCCCTCTGGCTGCCCGTATTACCCAGGCAGTGAAGGCTCCGGTCATCGGCATTGGCGCAGGCTCCGACACCGACGGACAGGTGCTGGTTCTGCACGATATGCTGGGTGTCACTCCGGGGCGCAAACCCCGTTTCGTGAAAAACTTCCTGGCGGAAGCCGACTCCATCCCGGCCGCCATTTCCGCCTACGCCCAGGCCGTGAAAGACCGAACCTTCCCAGCCGAGGAGCATACGTTCAAGGCATGAGAACCGTAAACTCACTGAAAGAACTGCGCACCATTTTGCGGGCATACCGGCAGCAGGGAAAAACCATTGCTCTGGTACCCACCATGGGCAATCTCCACGAGGGCCACATTTCCCTGGTGCGCAAAGCGTCCGAAGCGTCTGATATTGTGGTGACGAGCATTTTCGTAAACCCGATGCAGTTTGGCGCCAACGAAGATCTGGATTCCTACCCGCGCACCCTGACCGAAGACCAGAACAAACTCGCTGCCGCAGGCAACACGCTGGTCTTCGCCCCGGGTGTCGAGGAACTCTACCCGGAAGGGCTGGCAAACCAGACCAAAGTGGTGGTTCCCGAAGTCAGCGAGGGCCACTGTGGCGCCAGTCGCCCGGGCCATTTCGAGGGCGTGGCCACGGTAGTCACCATGCTTTTCAACATGGTTCAGCCCGACATTGCCGTATTCGGTGAAAAGGATTTCCAACAACTGGCGGTTATCCGCAAACTTGCCAAAGACCTGATGATTCCCGTTGAAGTGGTCGGCGCCCCCACCGTCCGGGAGGACGATGGCCTGGCCAAGAGTTCCCGCAACGGGTATCTGTCCGAACAGGAGAGGGCCATCGCCCCGCTGGTATTCCGGACCCTGCGCCACACCGCCGACCAGCTGATCCAGGGCCGTGCGGACTTCAGCACCCTCGAACAGGAAGCCCGGGACGCACTAAGCGAGGCTGGCCTGCGCCCGGACTACTTCAACATCGTCAACAGCCAGACCCTGAAGCCCGCCAGCGCGACCGATAAAGAACTGACCTTGCTGGTAGCGGCCTTTCTTGGCACCACACGCCTGATCGACAATCTCTCGATCAGACGGTAAGACGAGAACATGGAGCCTTGCCCCCAGACAACGGAATGGACCACTGATGCCTGAAACCCGCGCTGCACTAACCAACCGCCCGGAATGGCAAACGCTGCAGAAAATGAAAACCCGCCTGGAGCAACAGCCCATGCGGGCAATGTTTCAGCAGGATCCGGACAGGGCCCGGCGCTACCAGATAGAGGGCGCCGGGCTTTCGCTGGATTTCTCCCGCAATCGGCTGACCGACGACTGCCTGGAACAACTCCTGAATCTGGCCCGTGCCTGCGGCCTCAGGGAGCGGCGGGCGGCGCTGTTCACCGGCGGGCAGGCGAACGTGACGGAGCAGCGTCCAGCGCTGCACACAGCCTTGCGCGAGTGCGCGCAGGCAGAGGTTCGGGTAGACGGCCAAAATATTATTCCAGAAATCCATCACACACTGGAGCGGATGGAAGCTCTGGTGCAAAGCATCCACGCGGGCAACCGCACCGGCCACACCGGAGCCCGGTTTACCGATGTCGTCAGTATCGGTATCGGGGGGTCATTTCTCGGGCCCAAGCTGGCTGTCGAAGCTTTGCGCCCCTACTGGCAAGGCTCTCTCGATTGTCACTTTATCGCCAACATAGACGGCACTGACGTGACCGAGACCCTGGCGATGCTCAATCCGGAAACGACCCTGTTTCTGGTGCAATCGAAATCCTTCCGCACCCAGGAAACACTGGAAAACAGCCTGCTCGCCCGCCAGTGGTTTCTCGACCATGGCGGAACAGAAAAGGCGGTAGCCCAACATTTTATCGCAGTAACCGCCAACGTTGATGAGGCGCTCAGGTTCGGCATCAAAGCCGACCACACTTTTCCCATGTGGGACTGGGTTGGCGGGCGCTACTCGCTCTGGTCTGCCATCGGTCTGCCGGTTGCCCTGACACTGGGCATGAAGTCCTTCAAGGCATTGCTGTCCGGCGCACGGGCCATGGACAAGCACTTCAGGGAGGCGCCCGACCGGGAAAACCTGCCGGTGGTCATGGCGATGCTGAGTATCTGGTACAACAATTTCTGGGGCGCCGAAAGCCATGCGGTTCTGCCCTACGACGAATACCTGAAGTATCTGCCGGAACACCTTCAGCAACTGGATATGGAAAGCAATGGCAAGCGGGTCACCCAGGGCGGCACCGGAGTGGATTATCATACCGGCCCGGTCATCTGGGGTGGCGTCGGCGCCAACGGCCAGCACGCTTACCACCAATTGATTCACCAGGGCACACGACTGATTCCTGCCGACTTCATTATTCCTCTGCGCAGCCACAATCCGGTTGCCCGCCACCACGCAACGCTGTTTGCCAATTGCCTGTCTCAGGCACGCGCCATGATGGCCGGTAAAACCGAGACAGAGGCTGAAGAGGAACTGCTGGCCAGCGGTGCCGACAAAACAACCGCCCGGAAACTGGCTCCGCATAAAGCCATACCCGGCAACCGCCCCTGCAACATTCTGCTGATGGATCAGCTGAGCCCGGAAACCCTCGGCGCGCTGATTGCCCTTTACGAACACCGCACGTTCGTGCAGAGCGTCATCTGGGATATCGACTGCTTCGATCAATGGGGCGTGGAACTGGGCAAGCAGATCGGCAACGAAATCCTGCCCATGTTACTGGGTGAAAACGGCGGCAGCGCCGGCGATGCCGCCACCGAAAATCTGATCCGGTTATTCAGGAGCCGGTCCGGCCTGTGATATCCGGCGGCCCTGCCAGCTGAAGTCCACCGGCCAGAGTTTCTGGTCGCGCTGGTAGGTTTGCCAAAGCCGCCCGTAGGTCTCGCCACACACCGGATGCATCTCGCCGGGGGCAATATCGGCCAGAGGACGCAGGACAAACGCATTTTTCAGTATTTCCGCCCTGGGCAGTTCCACTCCGTCGATCGTACCGGTCGCATCCCCCCAGGTCAGAATATCCAGGTCCAGAGTCCGCGGGCTGAATTTGGGCGCTGTTGCCTTGCGCCCATTTTCCGCCTCCAGCTTTTTGAAGTACCGGGACAAGGTGCCGACCGGCTCATCGGTATCAACCCCTACCACCAGATTCAAAAAATCCGAACCGTCAAAACCCACAGATTCGCTCTCGTAAACCGGTGAAATCTGCAGCTCTCCAAACCATTCGGCCAACGCGTCCAGCGCCGCTGTCACGTGGCGATAACGCTCAATGTTACTGCCAATACTGATATAAACCCGCCTCATGACCGCTCTCCCCTCTCTATTCGCACACCCACCGAGCGGGCCGCCGGTACGGCACCCGGCTTGTTCAGCGTCAACCGGAGCCAGCGCACGCCAAACCGGGTTTGCAGCAATCTGGCAATCTCTTCTGCCGCCCGCTCCAGCAATGCCGGCTGAAGCGTTTGCAAGCACTGACTGACACTTTCACTTACCGCGGCATAATCCAGGGCATCAGCAACCTCGTCACTGGCGCCCGGAACCGAGTTGTCCCAGGCCAGCTCGAGATCAATCAACACTCGCTGCGTGATCTCCCGCTCCCAGTCGTATACCCCTATGACGGTGTCTACCGCCAGCCCCTCGATCAGGACCGTATCCCCATTGCCGTTTGTCAAACCGGTCTCCCGCGCCTTCCACTGAAGGCTGATTGAATAACACACAGGCAGACGATACTGTGGCTGAAGATCCGCCTACCCCAAAATCAGGGGCGGCATTTTCTCACAGAACGCAGGGCTCAGTCTCTGCACACTGGTTACACCATGGACGCAAGCAGTCAGCCGCTTTTGATCGTTATTCTGTGTTTTGGCGCCTACCTGGCCGGCTCGGTACTGTTCGCACTGCCGGTTTGCCGGTTGTGGCAACTGCCCGACCCCCGCGCGCTCGGGTCGGGAAATCCCGGTGCCACAAACGTTTACCGGGCCGGAGGCTGGCAACCGGCTCTCGCCACGCTGGTCCTGGATGCCTTTAAAGGCTGGCTGCCGGTGTGGCTGGCGCACACTCTGGGAATGTCCATTCTGATGCAGGCTATCATTGCCCTGTGCGCAGTGACCGGGCACATGATTCCCGCGTTCTATCGCTTCAAAGGCGGCAAAGGGGTGGCTACCGCACTGGGCGCGGGCCTTGCCCTGGCTCCGGCGACCACGGCGATCATGGCGGGTATATGGCTGGCCGTGGTGTGGCGCTCGCGCATATCCGCCCTGGCCTCCCTCGTGGCCATTACCAGCGGCCCGGTCATCAGTGCATTAATGGAACCGGAAACCCTGCCCCTGTTCGGCCTGCTGGCCCTGCTGATCGTTGTTCGCCACCGCAACAACCTGATCCGCCTGGCCCAGGGGCGCGAAACCGGGCTCTAAGTTCCCGCCCGGCTAGTCCACAAGGCCGTTGTGACGAGGTTCCGCCACCGGCGGCAGCGTATTCATCGGCCACCGGGGAATAGCCACAATGCGCCCACCGTCCCGCTGCCCGGCCTTCAGGCGCTGCGCACCGGCGTAAGCAATCATAGCGCCATTGTCGGTGCAGAACTCAGGGCGAGCGTAGAACACGCTGCCGTGCAGCTTCTTCGTCATCGCTTCCAGTGCCGCCCGCAACCGTTTGTTGGCACTGACACCGCCGGCAATCACCAGTCGTTTGCAGCCGGTTTGCTCCAGCGCCCGGCGGCATTTGATCATCAGGGTATCCACGACAGCCGCCTCAAAAGCCAGCGCAATATCCGCTTTGACCTGCTCGTCCAGAGCCCCTCTGTCTGCCGCCTCATTAACGGTGTTAAGGGTGTAGGTCTTCAGGCCACTGAAAGAGAAGTCCAGCCCCGGCCGGTCGGTCATCGGGCGGGGAAAACGGTACTGCCCCTCCCTCCCCTTTTCGGCAAGTGCTGCCACCCGCGGCCCCCCGGGATAATCCAAGCCGAGCATCTTGGCGGCTTTGTCGAAGGCCTCTCCGGCTGCATCATCCACCGATTCCCCCAACATCTGATACTCGCCAATGCCATCGACGCGCACCAGCTGCGTGTGCCCCCCCGACACCAGAAGAGCGACAAAAGGAAAAGCCGGAGGATTGTCCTCCAACATGGGCGCCAACAAGTGCCCCTCCATGTGATGAACCCCCAGTACCGGCACCCCGAGGGCAAATCCCAGCGCGTGAGCAACCGAGCCCCCGACCATCAACGCGCCAACCAGCCCGGGGCCGGCCGTATAGGCGATCCCCTCAATATCGGAGCGGACTTTACCTGCCTGCGCCAGCACCTGATCACAGAGCGGCAATAATTTACGCACATGGTCCCGGGAAGCCAGCTCTGGCACCACACCACCATAATCCGCGTGCATATCAATCTGGCTGAAGAGAGCGTGAGCCAGCAGCCCCTGTTCATCATCAAACAGGGCCACGCCGGTCTCGTCACAGGAGGTTTCAATACCTAGAATCAGCATAATGGGCGCTACACTTGAGGGAGTTCGATTGTCGTTCGCGCATTTTAGCAGAAACCCGAAAGCTTCCGTCAGTTTCGTTGAACAGTGATTGACCTCGGCCAGCCCAACGGCTATCATTGCCGCCCTAAATTAGCACTGGTCGAGTTTTAGCCAATCTGACCAGGGATCGAGCCCGCGCGGCAACGCCCCGCGGAACACATTGAAACCGAATCTATCAGGTAGGTGATTTTCGAATGCCAGCTGTTAAAGTGAAAGAGAATGAACCGTTTGACGTAGCACTGCGTCGCTTCAAGCGTTCCTGCGAGAAGGCCGGTGTACTGTCTGAAGTACGTCGTCGTGAGCACTACGAGAAGCCAACCGCTGTTCGCAAGCGTAAAGCAGCCGCTGCCGTTAAGCGTCATCTCAAGAAGCTTCAGCGGGAACAGCGCAAGTTCGAGCGTCTGTACTGAGTTCAGGCGCGCATCGACTGCACAACTGATTGCCGGAACGGCGTTTCGCCCTACCCGGCAAGCTGGAAATGCCGCCGAGGCCTGGCTTCGGCGGCATTTTTGGCTATGGCGGAAATATAGTCGCGACCGGCAGCCCGGCTGAAGTGGAGCCATCATGAGCGGACTGATCCCTCAACGATTTGTTGAAGACCTGCTGGATCGTATTGATCTGGCAGAATTGATCGGATCCCGCATTACGCTGAAAAAAGCCGGCGCCAACTATAAGGCTTGCTGCCCGTTTCACGACGAAAAAACGCCATCGTTCAATGTCCGGCCAGACAAAGGCTTCTATCACTGTTTTGGCTGCGGAGCCCATGGCGACGCCATCAGCTTTGTCCGCGAGTTCGAGGGCCTGGGCTTTACCGAGGCGGTGGAAGAGTTGGCCAAGCGGGCCGGCCTCGAAGTGCCCTACGACCGGGCTGCCAGGCAGGAAATGCAGCAGGCGCGCACGTTGACCGACGCCCTGGATTTTGCCAGCCGGTTTTATCATTCCACACTGGCCAGCCAACAAGGCAATTTCGCGAGGGACTATCTGACACAGCGCGGGCTGGACGAGAATATCATCCAGCAGTATCAGATCGGCTACGCACCCGGCACCGGCACCGCTCTTTACGACGCGGCGCCGAAGGACCTTAAAGAGCCGTTGATCGAGACCCGTACCGTATCGGACCAGTATGGGCGCCCACGGGATCTGTTCCGGAACCGGGTCATGTTCCCGATTCGGAATACCAGAGGAAAAACCATCGCCTTCGGCGGCCGCACGCTCGGTGATGACAAGGCCAAGTACATCAACTCGCCGGAATCGGACGTTTTCCATAAAAGCCGGGAAATCTACGGCTTGTTCGAGGCCCGGCAGGCTGTCCGGCAACTGGACAAGCTACTGGTTGTAGAGGGCTATATGGATGTCATTGCCCTGGCCCAGCACGGCATCCATTACGCGGTCGCCACGCTTGGAACGGCGACCAACCAGGATAGCCTGAACGCCCTGCTGCGGCAGGTGCGGCACATTGTATTCTGCTTTGACGGCGACCAGGCCGGCTTTCGCGCAGCGGACCGCGCCATGGAAAACGCTCTGGAACTGATCGCAGACGGGCAGCACCTGCAATTTTTAATGTTGCCCGAGGGTGAAGACCCGGACACGCTCGTACGCAAAGAAGGGGCAGACGCGTTTCAAAAACGCGTAGAGGGAGCCACACCCTTTTCCCGCTACCTGTTGGACCGCCAGGCTGAAGGCCTGGACCTGCAACTGCCGGAACATCGGGGCGAGCTGAGAGCAAGAGTAGAGCCGCTGCTGAACAAAATGTCCCGCAGCACGCTGCGGGACGCCATGTGGCACGAAATGCTGCGCCTGTGCGGGGGCCGGAACCAGTGGCAGAAACGCCAACAGGGCCAGGGCAACAGGGCACGCGGCTGGCGGGGCGAAGGCCAGAGCCGGCCTCCGGAAGACCGGATTGACGTAAAACTGAGCAAAGACAGCACGCTGTGCCTGGCTCTCCTGGAGGCGCCGGAACTGGCAACCGAAGTCAGGGCCCTGGCAGGCAATACACGCCAACTGGACCAGGCAGAACGACTGGCCCGCTGGCTGCTGGAAGAAAACATCCAGACCCGCAAGGCACTGGCCGCGGGACTGGCTACGAACAAGCAGGCCAGAGACAGGTTTTACAACCTGTTCGATGCACTGGAGCATATACCGGCACGGGACAGCACACTGGCAGCCGCCAGAGAACTGCTCAGCCCGAACGAAGAGGCCGCGCGCCAGCAAAGACTGGCAACCTTGCTCCGGAATCTGGCCCAGCTCTCTCCGGAAGAACGGGAAGAGCTACGAACGCTCAGCGCAGGTACGTTAAATCCGAAGGCTGAGAGCTGAGCACTTGAAACCTGTTGCCCTGATCACCATCTAACCATTCGGTGGCAGCGCAACCGAGCGACAGCTATAATGGCTGTTTAACTTTTTTCCTCTTTAAAAGCGAGTTCACAGGGTGTCTATGTCAGGCAATTCGCAGAAATCACGTTTGAAAGACCTCATCGCACGAGGCAAGGAACAAGGTTACCTGACTTACGCCGAGGTAAACGACCACCTGCCGGAAGATATCGCAGATCCGGACCAGGTTGAAGACATCATCCGGATGATTAACGACATGGGTATCCAGGTGTGCGAGGAAACACCGGACGCCGATACCCTGCTGATGACCGAGGGCGACTCGACTGCCGATGAGGCTGCCGCTGCCGAGGCTGCCGCTGCCCTGGCGGCCGTGGAGACTGACGCAGGCCGCACAACAGATCCGGTTCGTATGTATATGCGCGAGATGGGCACGGTTGAGCTGCTGACTCGCGAAGGCGAGATCGTCATTGCCAAGCGCATCGAGGAAGGCATTCGCGATGTCATGGCTGCGGTTGCCCATTTCCCGGGCACGGCCGGCACGGTCATCCAGGCCTACGAGCGCATCATCGAGAACGAGGGCCGTATCAGCGACATCGTAACCGGCTTCCTTGATCCGGATGGCGCTGAGCCGTTTATGGGCGAAGAGACCGCCACCGACAGCTCGAGCGATTCCGACTCATCTTCCGACGACGATGACGATTCGGATGAAGAAGAAACCGAAAACGGGCCGGATCCGGAAGAAACCCGGCTGCGCTTCGAATTGCTGAAAGAAAAGCTGGACGCCGCCGACAAGGCGCTGGCCAAGCACGGCCGCACTGACAAGAAGACCCAGGCAGCACTGAACGAGCTGGGGCAGGTCTTTGCGCCGTTCAAACTGGCAAATAAGGCATTCGACGAGCTGGTCAACGTGGTTCGCTCCACCAACGATCTCGTGCGCGAAAATGAGCGGGCCATCATGAAGATCTGCGTGCGCGAAAGCAGAATGCCCCGCAAGGATTTCATCAAGTGGTTCCCGGGCAACGAGATCGATCTGGAATGGGCCAGCGAAATCGCTGCCACCAAAAAGCCCTACGCAGCCGCTATCGGCGAGCGAATTGATGAAATTGTCCGCCTGCAAAAGCGGATTCAGAACGTTCAGGCAGAAGTAGACCTGGATGTGGCAGACATCAAGGAAATCAATCGTCGGGTATCCATCGGTGAGGCCAAAGCTCGCCGCGCCAAGAAGGAAATGGTTGAGGCCAACCTTCGCCTGGTGATCTCCATTGCGAAGAAGTACACCAACCGTGGCCTGCAGTTCCTTGACCTGATCCAGGAAGGCAACATTGGCCTGATGAAGGCCGTGGATAAGTTCGAATATCGTCGTGGCTACAAGTTCTCCACCTACGCCACCTGGTGGATTCGTCAGGCCATTACCCGCTCTATCGCGGACCAGGCCCGCACCATTCGTATTCCGGTGCACATGATCGAAACCATCAACAAGCTGAACCGGATTTCCCGTCAGATGCTTCAGGAAATGGGCCGGGAGCCCACGCCCGAAGAGCTTGGCGAGCGTATGGAAATGCCTGAGGACAAGATCCGCAAGGTACTGAAGATCGCCAAAGAGCCGATCTCCATGGAAACCCCGATCGGCGACGATGAAGACAGCCACCTGGGCGATTTCATCGAAGATATCCAGGCGCTCTCTCCGGTAGATTCCGCCACCGCCGAAGGCCTGCGTGAATCGACCCGGATGGTACTTGCAGGCCTCACCGCCCGTGAGTCCAAGGTATTGCGTATGCGCTTCGGTATCGAAATGAACACGGACCACACGCTGGAAGAAGTCGGCAAACAGTTCGACGTTACCCGGGAGCGGATCCGTCAGATCGAAGCCAAGGCCCTGCGCAAACTGCGCCATCCTTCCCGCTCCGATCACCTGCGCGGCTTCATTGACGATCAGGGCAACGGTTAATCCCAAAGACAGTAGCGGGCGCCACCCCTCGTGGGTATAATGGCGCCCGTTTTCCTTTCCGGGCCTATAGCTCAGTTGGTTAGAGCAGGGGACTCATAATCCCTTGGTCGCTGGTTCGAGTCCAGCTGGGCCCACCATATTCTTCTGCTGTTTTTTCATATCCCTGCAGGTTGCCAATCACACCGCTTTTGGCCCCGCTGTATTAAAAGCAACTTCCCCGTTCGCCTCAAAGTCAAGATTGGTCACCGCAAAAATCACAGCGACCGCCAGAAGCCTGATTGCCTTTTTTGTGCCCGTTCACAAAACCGCAAAGATTAAACAACAGAAACACACCCACCCTCACTGGTTAACACTCTGAGTTTTATGGCCTTTTTGGCAATATTTTCCCTACGTGGTCATACCGACAACCGGCCATGTCAAAAAAGCCAACGCCGCTGTTAAACCCGCCCCATACACTTAAAACTGAACAAGCGTACCAGTCCTGAACGGAATGCCTCAGGATTGAGCACAAAAACAATGAGTGAACGGAGTGTATTCATGGTTCTTTCCCCCCGATTCTCAGTACGGGCGGTATCCCTTGCCGTTGCAGCAGTATCCGCATCCCTGTCTTTGCCGGCCAGCGCCAGCATGGGCAACCTGGGCACCAGCTATGGCGTGATGCCTGTTGATGTCGCTACCGCCCAGTCCCTCTCGATGTTCAATGACCAGGTCTCGGCCACCTATTACAATCCGGCGGCCTTAACCAAAGACCCCCGCGGTGAGCTGACCACCGGCATTCTGCATTCCGAACAGGAACTGCGCTCAGACAACCCGAATGCGAGCGGCGAGGTTGTCTCCGATTCCCCCAGCCAACACGTTCTTATCGGCATGAAGACCAACCTGGGTTCACTGACGCGATTTGATCATCCCATCTACCTCGGGTTTATCGCAGGGGTCGAGAAATACGGCAAGGAAATGCTGGCATTCAGCTCAGAAACCAACGAGAGCGGCCAGTTCCTGCAATACGGCAAAGAGCCTCTGTTCCTGAATGTGGGCGGCGCAACACCGATCTGGCGGGGCATTTCCGCGGGTGCGTCCGTACGCGTAACACTGGAAGCCACCGCCAGCCTGGATGCCGTCTCAACGCTTGGGGGCGAAACCAGCCGTGAACGCCTGGCCGTGGACGCCGAGCCCTCGCTGAAGACGATCCTGGGCACTAATATCGACATGGGCAGTACATTCTGCCCTGAAAGCGAATGTTTCCTGACCGGCTGGGAAACGGCCCTCACCTACCGAACCAAATCCTCGGCCTCGACCACGGTTGATTCCAACATCATCGTCACCCAGACCATTCCGGACCCGGGCCTGAGCCTTGCGGTGTCGACCATTGATTCGTTCCAGCCAGAGATCATTGCCATCGGCACCCAGTACTCCGGTGACGGCTGGCGCATTGGCGGCAGTATCGAACAGCAGAACTGGTCCGAACTGGAAGATGAATTCGCGAGCGATACCATCAAGGATCAGGGCTCCGTAGGTGCCGGAAACCGCATCGGCTTCGATGACATACTCGTGCCGCGCCTGGGCGCCGAGTATCAGCTCAACAAGAACTTCTCGCTTCGGGGCGGCATTGCATACGAAGAATCTCCTCTGAAAAGCACCCGCAACCCGGAGCTGAACTACCTCGACACAGACAAGCTCGTGGTTGGCCTTGGCATCAGTGCAACCTACGACCGCACACGCTTGCTGGCATATCCGGTGCGCCTCGACCTTGGCTACCAGTACCAGCAGTTGCAAGAGCGTGATTTCACCCTGGTGGATTACGACGGCGACGAGACGAGCATTACCGCCGACGGCGATATCCATGTCTTAAGCGGCTCCATCACACTGAAATTCTGAGGAGAGGCCTGCCATGAAGTACAACAAGACCCTGGCACTGATTCCTGCAATTTTGCTGGCCGCCTGCGGCGGTGGCGACAAACAGACCATTGACGAAAAGCCCAGCCCCGGCTCGATGGTCTATTCCTTCCCGATGGACGGGCAAGCTGACGTCAGCCCGAAAGCCGACATTGTGCTGCGTTTCTCTCATGCGATTACCGATGATAATGCGGCTTTGCAGAACAAGATTCGCCTCGAGAGTGGCGGCCAGCCCCAGCCATTTACGGTAGCAAGGATCGATAGCGGCAAAAGCCTGAAGCTTGAGCCCGCTACGCCACTCGCGACCGGCGAGGAGTTCACCGTAACCTTCCAGGAGCCACTGGCAGCGGAAGGCGATCGCCAGATTACCACGCCAAACGCTACCGGTGAGGAAGGCGTCCAGTTCACAACCCGAGGATCGTATTCCGGGGTAGCCGAACTGGCCGGAACCGACAACTCTTTTGGCATTTCCTGGAAAATCCCCGCCGATGATGAGACAGCCAAGGACAACCTGTTTCACGCAATGAACTTCTCGACGTTCCGGTTTGCCATGACACAACCGCTGCACCCGCAATGGCAGGCACTCGGCGGCAGCATTAAACTGCTGGACGCCAATGGCGCAGAAGTTCCGGCAACGGTACTGGTCAAAGGGAACCGCATTACGGTCGACCCCTGCGTGACCCCTGAAGCGCCCCAGTGCGGCAGTAAACAAGACATTCTCAATGCCGGCGAAACCTACACGCTGCAGCTGACCAACCTCGCCAGCCTGACGGACACCCGTGAAGAGAACCGCTTCACCGACGAGTTTACCTTCACCCCGAGAGACACCGGGCCAACGGTCGTACTGCAACAAACCGCCGTAGATTCCGGCAATGGCGAGCTGACCTCCGTGCTCAACGGCCAGGCCCTCAATGCCGTCACGTTAAACTCCGTGCTGCAGGGCAAGGCGGGGCCGTCCCAGCAAACGGGTGACCTGTTTGCCGAGCTTGCCTACGCCCCGGCGTTTGAAGCCGATGAAGCCTTGCCCCTGCGAATTCCAAAAGGCAGCGTGCTCGAAAGCACCAGCCTGAACGTACTGGTGGGTGGCAAGGTGCAGGTTCTGGATGCCGCAACCGGCGAGGATCAGCAGACCGGCACCATCAAAGTGACCATGCTTTCGGATGCCTCCGGTTACATGAGCCCGAACCAGTACACCGACGATATGAGCGCCCCGCGCCATATCACGCTGTTCATGGACGTCTCCATGAATACCGAAGATGCCCAGCCCAACGCGGCGCTTTCCCAGGATCTGATGGGAGTGGAACTCAGGGGCATTGCCCTGGTTCGGGATGGCGTGCTCACCATCGATGCCATTGGTATGGTGGAACCAAACCTGCTGGGCCAGGAATACACCGATTCGACCATTGCCTTTCATCTGCAGGCCGAAACCGATGCCGATTCGGCACTCGACGCAGAAAACCTTCGGGAGCTGGATGCCACACCACCGAGCCTGGTGAGCTGGATGCCCGGGCCGGATAATGCGATTCCCGCGACCCGGCAGTCGATGCAGCGGCCAGGCGATCCAATCATTCTGTTCTTTGATGAGCCGCTTGATCCAGAGTCCATCCAGACTGGCATTACGGTGTCGGAAAATGGCAGCCCGATCGACGTTCAGTATGCTATAGACGGCACCACGGTAACCCTGAACAAAGCCGGCGGTCTGGAACATGGCAAAACCTATGAGGTGAGCGTCAACGGCTTATCCGATCTGGCCGGGAATGTCGTCGCCCTCGATACGCTGACCTTCTCGCTGGATCCCACCGACGGCAATAACGTTGAGGTTCGCCCGCCACTGGCACTTACTACCTATCCCGGTTTCCCCTGCGAAACGAATCATAGTGCACTAGACCTTGCCAATGGTGTGCTTGGCCATTGCTATGACGTGAGGGGCGACGCCTATAACGGAGGGCGGGCAGCGACAGTGGACACCATGCCGGTCAGTGAAATGCCGGCGGATCGGCCCATCACCGTGGTTTTCTCAAAATCGATGGATATCGACTCCTTTATTCTCGGCCAGACCTTCGCCGTTGAGAAAGTGACTCAGTCCGGTATCGGCGCTGGAACTGTGAGCGTTGTCGAGAGCGTGCCCGGACGGCTAGAGAAAAACACTCAGCGGGTGCGGTTCTTTCCGGATCAACCCTGGGAACCCGGTGCTCACTATCGTTATACCCTGGAATCCTCAGAGAGCTCGGGCGCCTGCTCGGCCGGGAGCTACAGCGCAATCTGCGACACCGACGGCCTGGCTCTGAAAACGGATCTGCTCGAGGGCCTTAACGACCCGGATGGTGGAAATGATCCGCTGGTGATCTATTTTACGGCCACAGAAGCGGTCTCGACGGTATTCACACCGCTGAGGAACCTTCCCATTCGCGATACCAACTCGAACTTCCTGATTGACTGCAACCCCTATGACAGCAGCAAGGGTAACCGGGCATTTGAGAATACCGACGACTGCCTCGAGCCGTTTGCCCATGAAGGCAGTGATGCGGAGGGATGGGCTCCCTCTGCCAACGCAACCAAGCTGGCCGTTCGCAATCAAACAGCTCAAGCCAGTGCACTTGCCGGTGGTAATGTACCGGCGCAGGTCGGTTGTGACGCCGGCGAAGGGGTCTCCTGCCCTCGCAGCAAGTTCATTTACCAGACCTACGCCCTGAACACCGAGGTAAAAGGCCCCGGCACCTATGATCCTGACCCAACCGTTGAAGGTGATGAGATCGAGGGCATTCTTGTGGATCTTTATCCAACACTGCTCGCAACCAGCTCCATCAGCGTTTTCACCAAGATTAAATTGATAAAACTCATCCCGCTGCAGGAAGAGACAGTGACAAACACCCAGGTTCTCAGGATGCGTTACGCGAAAGATGATCCTTCGTGCACCGGTAGCAACTGCGCACGCAACTCACTCATTCCCGGGGTGATCGCTGAAGGCGACAATGGTCAGCCAGTGTTCATCACCAAAGCGGACCTGCTGCTGGACGCTCCGGACATGGTCATTCCACTGGGCGGCACCCATGATCTCTATGGGCGGCCATTCACTCTCGACCTCAAAGGAGACATCACCTTCTTTGATGACGGGCGTATGCAGATCGAGCAACGTAATGTGAATTTTGTTGGCAATGCGGATGAACTTCTGGTGACAGCCAACACGGCGGGAATCTCTCAGATCGGCCTGGTAACCATCAAGTTACCGCTGGAAATTCCGGTGGGCGGCACCTACCTCAACTTCATCTCCAACCCGGTAAAAGACCTGCCGGCACAGTACGACTAAACAGCGGTTAACTCAGGTCTATCGCTCTCAGGCCAGTCTTCGGACTGGCCTTTTTTATGGGCCTTTCCGGGCCAGAATCACAATCGGTTTGTCATTCCGAACGCTTTTCCTGATAATCTGGTTGCAATATGAAACCCAACAACAAGAATTCCGGGAGAGCCCGTATGCAAAACGGCGTCCATTACCGCACCTGTCATCTTTGTGAAGCCATGTGTGGCGTTGCCATTGAAGTCGACAACGGCAACATCCTGTCCATCAAAGGTGACGACAAGGACCCGCTGAGCAAGGGCCATATCTGCCCGAAGGCCGTTGCGCTCCAGGACCTGCATGAGGATCCCGACCGGCTCAAGAAACCCATACGCAAGACCGACCAGGGCTGGGAAGAGCTGTCCTGGAACGAGGCCTTCGATCTGGTGGCCGAAAAGCTTCACGGCATCCGCCAGACCTATGGCCGGAACAGCATCGGGGTCTACCAGGGCAATCCGAACGTGCATAACCATGGCGCGCTGATGACCAGCATGCCGTTTTTGCGGGCCAT
Organism: Marinobacter sp. VGCF2001; assembly: GCF_049943275.1. NCBI lineage: Bacteria > Pseudomonadati > Pseudomonadota > Gammaproteobacteria > Pseudomonadales > Marinobacteraceae > Marinobacter > Marinobacter sp. VGCF2001. Next base: position 215,319 of record NZ_JBNFVX010000003.1, on the reverse strand, counting down.
TGGTACCCAGAACCGCTTTTCGGCCACCTCCAACGACCAGTTACCCCATATGCTGGCCAGTCTTGAAATGTTCGGTCATCAAATTCTGTTTCCGATCCCGGACATAGACCACACCGACCTGTTCATTTGCATTGGCGGCAACCCGATGGCTTCCAATGGCAGCCTGATGACGGTGCCGGATATTCGGGGTCGCCTGAAAGCGCTTCGACAGCGGGGCGGGCAACTGGTGGTTATCGACCCCAGGCGCACCGAGACCGCGCGCCTTGCCGATCAGTTCCATTTTATCCGGCCGGGCACCGACGCCTTTCTGCTGATGGCGATGATACACACGCTGTTCGCTGAGGACCTGGTGGACGCCGGGGCCGCCGAGCGGCTGGTGAAAGACGTAGACCTGCTGAGGCTGGCCGCCCTGGGCTTTACTCCCGAGGCGGTGGCAAGCCACACCGGAATTGAAGCCGAAGCCATCCGGGAGCTGGCGCGACAGCTGGCCAATACGCCCAGGGCGGCCCTGTACTCCCGGATGGGCACCAGTACCCAGGCCTTCGGCGGCACCACCACGTGGCTGGCCTACTGCCTTAATGTTCTGACGGGCAAGCTGGATGTCCCCGGCGGTGTGTTGTTTACCCAGCCAGCCGTGGATCTCGTAGCCCTGGGCGCCATGTCCGGGCAACAAGGCCACTTCGGCAAACGACACAGCCGGGTTCGCGGCTTGCCAGAGTTTGCCGGGGAATACCCGGCCAGCACCATGGCGGATGAGATACTCACGCCGGGCGAAGGCCAGGTTCGTGCATTCGTGACGGTGGCCGGCAATCCGGTACTCTCGAGCCCTAACGGAGAGCGCCTGGATCAGGCTCTTGAAGGCCTCGATTTCATGGTGTCGGTGGACTACTACCTGAACGAAACCACCCGCCATGCCGATATTATTTTGCCCCCGACCGCCGCGCTCGAACGCAGCCATTATGATCTGATTTTCAGCCAGTTTGCTGTGCGCAACGTGGCCAAATACAGTGAAGCCCTGTTTCCGGCAGCAGACGATGCCCGGCATGACTGGCAGATATTGCTGGAGCTGGCCCACCGGCTTGAGAAACAACGCAAAGGCGGCCGACTGCCTCTGCGCTCGGAGCTCGGCTGGAAGGCCTTCAAGACCCTGGGGCCAGACCCCATCCTAGACATGCTCCTGCGCTCCGGCCCATACGGCGCTGATGCGGGGCCCGTGCGCCCTCTGGTTCAGACCGCGACCGAGCTTGTTATGGATATTCTGCCAGAGCGGAACCCCCTCCGGGGGCTTGCCCGGCTGAGCCCGCTCAACCGGCGCTGGGACAACCTGCCCAAAGGTCTGTCACTGGCGGCTCTCAAAGAGGCTCCCAGTGGTATCGACCTGGGGCCACTGCAACCCGCCTTGCCGGAAAGACTGTTTACCCGGGATGGTAAAATTCACATGGCTCCCCGGCGCTACCTGTCGGATGTGGAGCGCATGAAAACCGTGCTGGAGGCCGCTCCGGCCGGTGAGCTTCTGCTCATTGGGCGCCGCCATGTCCGCAGCAATAATTCCTGGATGCATAACAGCCGGCGGCTGGTGAAAGGCAAAGACCGCTGTACCTTGCTGATTCATCCCGACGATGCCAGCCAGCGGGGCCTGAAAACGGGTGATCGGGCGAGTGTCTCCGTTGAGAACAGGGAAGTTGCGCTCCCGGTTGAAGTCACTGACGACATCATGCCGGGGGTGGTCTCGATACCGCACGGCTGGGGACATCATCGGGCCGGTATCCGGCAAACCGTGGCGGCATCTCATGCCGGCGTCAGTATCAACGACTTGCTGGATGACAGCCAGGTTGACCCGGTTTCCGGAACCTCGGTCTTGAACGGCCAGACGGTTAGTGTCAGAGTCTGCCGGTGAGAACTCTAACCGGGCCTGGTCCGGGCTTTAACCGCTAACGGGAGACGAACCATGCCCAGAGGGCTGCAACTGGTCTTTATTATCATCGGGCTGATTGTCATCGGTGTGTTGCTGCTGTACATCTGGCGCCAGTCGCGGCTGTTGTCCGAACAGCGGCTAAGGCAAAAGAAAACCGAAGAGTTCCAGGCCCGGCGACGCGACGAAATGATTGAGAGTATCCGCATTATCGCCATGGCGGTGGAAGAGGATCAGGTTGAATATTCCGAAGCCTGCCTGCGTTTCAAAGGGCTACTGGATTATCTCGATCCGGGCCTGCTGGAGAAACCCCCGTTCCAGGTATTTCAGACAGTGCACGACAAGATTCAGCATATGCCAACACACCGGGCACGAAAGAACACTGACGCGGAGACCATCAAGGCACTGGATAAGGAACGGTTTGCTATCGAACGGCAGTTTTCGGACGAGATCAGGCGTGCGGCCACTGCCTTACGACACCATCGGTTCGACTAGACCTGCAGCTTTGTAACGTTTTGTTACAGGGCGGCGCCCTGTGTGATTGAATTGTTCAGGGAAAACAGGGGCTTTGGGCATCAGCAAAAGCTGACGCGGCACTCATGTATCCCCTATTCCACGACCAGCCTTTCCTTTTCAGCAAGCTTGTCTAAATTTAAATCAGGAGGCCGCTACCACCGCACAGGAGCGGCCTCCGCGTTGTTTTCTCCTGAAAAGTTTGGGCGACTCTGCAACAAGCGGGTAACTTGCCGGCCTCAAAGGCCGGCGTTTTTTTATACGCTGGGGTTCATCATCCCCGCCATCGCCATGATGCTGTCCTTCCGGCTGACCAGCTCGTCAAACTGTTCCTCCACGGCCTGTTTATCCAGCCCGAGCTCGTCGTAAATCGCTTGCGGCACCTCTCCGCCGGCACCCAGGGCAATACCGCGCTCAGTCAGCAACTGCCGCCCCAGCCACAAAAGGCGTGCGTAGACGCTGCAAGGCCCCTGATAAGAGGGGTTTTTCTGATATCGAATGGCCAGATTTACTTCGTCTGGCATACCCCAGTTTTCCATCAATTGCGCCGCAATCTGTTCCCGGGTGATGCCCAGAAGATGATGCTCGATGACGCTGGAGTCGATATCTGGATTCACCTCCAGAGACCGGCAAACCAGGCAGAAATGCGGTGGAAATACTTGCGCCAGCACCAGATGCCCAAAATTGTGTAGCAACCCGGCAAGATAGGCGAGACCGAATAGCGGGCGCTGCCCCCGGGGCATCATGCTCGCGAGGATACCCGCAGACTGAGCCTGCCAGATTGCCTGTTGCCAGTAATCCACATAGCCGTCCGGGTGATCTTTGGGATGCTTCAACGCCCTGCCCAATGCCAGCCCCATGGCGAGATTCATGACCAGGTCGAACCCCAGTACCCGGGAAACCGCGTCGTGCACGGAGCGCACCTGGCCGGCCGCTGCGTAAAAAGAGGACGATGCCCAGCTCACAACCTGGGCCGCCAGGCTGGGATCACTCTCGACCACATCGACCAGATCTCCCATCACCGCATTCGGATTTACCCGCAGATGGATAATGCGCTGGGCGGTCTCCGGCAAAGGTGGCAACTCCAGAGTATCTTCAAGACGCTGCTGAATCCGCAACCCGGTGAACTTTTTAATGGCCGAGTGCAACTGGTCACGATCTGCCGCATGGTTGTCGACATTGACCGAGATCTCCGAGGCTTCAACCGCGAAATCCTGCCGCCCTGCTTTTACGGTCAGGCGCCGAAAGTCTTCGCCCGGCATCACCAGGCCAAGATCCTGCTCGCCGGACTCCAGCGCAACCGCATCAAGCTGATCTACCCGCACATCCACGACCGTTGGCCAACCGGTCAGCGATGGCAGCGCCGGCAACTGCTGAAGGCCGGCCTTTTGCCGGACCCGAACCTGTTCGCGCCGCTGCATCATGCGCAGGTCTCGCCCCAGCGCCTTGTTCAGAGCTTCGAGATCCAGCAGGTCTTCCCGGCGACAAATAGCCTGCAGATTGCCGTCACTGTCACTGAGCAAGACCATTCTTAACCGATGACGGGCATCAATCTGGGTGACATTCCGGAACGATACCCCGGGCGCGTTATCACCAAGTGCCTGCTGTACCACGACAGGAAGTTCCATAGCTTTCTCCGGACCAAATTTAACAATCAGCGTAGATGCATTCTGCAGTCATTCACCCCGTATTAACAGGGCAACATCGGGCCAGGTTGCGGGCCCGGTCAAATTCCCGGCGGTTTACTACACGTCGCCGTAACGGATTTTCTCACCCAGCCAGCGCCGGATGAGCGCTGCGACCCGCTCCGGCTCTTTCATCAAAGCCGGAGCCATTTCCCGGATGGCCTCAATCCACCCTTTATCCCGCTCAAATTCTGCCAGCCGAAATTGCATCAGGCCGGTTTGGCGGGTGCCAAGGACCTCGCCGGGCCCCCGTATTTCCAGATCTTTTTCAGCAATGTAGAAACCATCCTGACTGTCACGAAGTGCCTGTAACCGCGCCTTGCCATTATCCGACAAAGGCGGGTGATACATCAGCACACAGAAACTGGCCTGCTCTCCCCGCCCGACGCGGCCACGCAACTGGTGCAGTTGCGCAAGCCCCAGTCTTTCAGGATTCTCGATAATAATCAGCGAAGCATTCGGTACATCCACGCCGACTTCGATGACGGTGGTGGCAACCAGCAAATCAAGGTCACCATTTTTGAACTCTTCCATCATCTCCGCTTTTTCACGGGCCTTCAGTCGACCATGCACCAGACCGATATTCAGATCGGACAATCGCTCAGCCAACTCTTTAGCCGTCACCTCAGCCGCCTGGCACTGCAATGCCTCGGACTCCTCAATCAGCGTACACACCCAGTAAGCCTGCCGGCCCTCCCGGCAGGCTTTACGTACACGGTCGATGATGTCTTCCCGGCGGTTCTCGGGCAGCACAATGGTTTCAATCGGTTTGCGCCCCGGTGGCAATTCGTCGATAACCGAGGTATCCAGGTCGGCATAGGCACTCATCGCCAGGGTTCGCGGAATGGGTGTTGCGGTCATGATCAACTGGTGCGGCGCCAGGGTGCCACCCACCCCTTTCTCCCGGAGAGCCAGCCGCTGGTGTACACCAAACCGGTGCTGCTCATCGACAATAACCAAAGCGAGACGCTCGAAGCGCACTTCATCCTGAAACAAGGCGTGGGTGCCGATCACAATCTGCGCACTACCCTCAGCAACGGCGGCCAGTGCCTCCTGGCGGGCCTTGCCCTTCACTTTGCCAGACAGCCACGCCAGATTGACCCCGAGCGGCTCAAGCCAGCTGCGGAAGTTCTGATAGTGCTGTTCGGCAAGAATTTCTGTGGGCGCCATCAGGGCAACCTGCGCACCGGCTTCAATGGCCTGAAGCGCCGACAAGGCGGCCACAATGGTTTTACCGGAGCCGACATCGCCCTGCACCAGGCGCAGCATCGGCACCGGCTGGCTCAGATCCTGGCGAACATCCGCCATGACATGGCGCTGAGCCCCGGTGAGGCTGAACGGAAGCTGGTCCAGAAACCGTCGGGCCAGGTCTCCGCCGGGCAATAAAGGCAAGGCATCCCGGGTCTGAATCTGCTCACGCACCTGCAACAGGCTGAGCTGGTGCGCCAGCAACTCCTCCATGACCAGCCTTTGTTGGGCAGGATGTTTGCCCTCCATCAGCAGGTGCACCGGCGCTCCCGCAGGCGGGGAATGCACCAGGCGAACGGCCTCGGTAATGCCTGGCAGTTGATAATCCGCCAGCAACGCCGCAGGCAGCCAGTCCTTGATGGGATAACGGTCAAGATAGCCCAGGGCCTGCTGGCACAACCCCCTTACCCGGGGTTGCTGTATGCCCTCGGTGAGCGGATAAAGCGGTGTCAGGGTTGCCCGGTCGGCCGGCGGCATCGGCGGAGGATTGGCCTGGTATTCGGGATGGTAGAATTCGTAACCGGCCCGCCCCGGCCGCACTTCACCAAAGCAGCGTACCCGCGTTCCCTCAGAAAGCTGGTTCTTCTGGGCAGCATTGAAATGGAAAAACCGCATCACCAGGAAACCGCTATCGTCCCGGAGGGTGACCTGCAGGCTGCGACGACGCCCCATCACCAGATCCGCTTTCATCACCTCACCTTCCACCACCGCACTGTCACCAATTCGCAAGCGCCCCATGGGTACCACGCGGGTGCGGTCCTCGTATCGGTAAGGGAGGTGAAACAGCAGGTCCTGAAGAGACTGGATCCCCAGCCTGGCGAGCTTTTCCGCCAGGGCTTTGCCTACACCCTTGAGCTGGGTTACCGGGATCTCATCCAGTGACGTCATACGGCCCTCAGGCGCTTTCGGCAACCGCCGGTGTTTCGGTTCTGGCTTTTTCGATAACCCGGCACTGACTGGCGGCCAGAGACAAGACGTCGATGGCTTTAGGCCGCGGGAAGGTCACCCGCCAGGCCAGGGCCACGGTGCGGAAAGGCACCGGCGGCGCAAACGGCCGAACAGTGAGAATGTCTTCCTGATACTTGATGGCGGTGGCGGCAGAGAGCGGGAGTACGGTAATCCCCAGGCCCGAGGCCACCATGTGCCGGATCGTTTCCAGCGAACTGCCTTCGGTAACCAGTTGCGGCCGGCCGTTATCGACCCGTTTGGTGATGGCCTCCACCAGCGGCGGGCAGGATTCCAGCACCTGATCACGGAAACAGTGGCCCGGCCCCAACAACAACAGCTGCTCCTTCGCCATCTCTTCAGCGGTAATCTGCTCTTTTTCTGTCAACGGATGGCCGGCAGGCAGAAGCACCACAAACGGCTCGTCATACAGCGGCAGAGTAACAACCTCCGGCTCCTCAAACGGCAACGCAATAATGATCGCATCCAGCTCCGAATGCCGGAGCTTCTGGCGCAGGCTGGCCGTGTAGTTTTCTTCGATAAAGAGCGGCATATCCGGCGCCGCGCGGCGCAGCTCGGGCAACAGATGCGGAAACAGGTAGGGGCCGATGGTGTAGATGGCACCCACCTTCAAGGGGGAGTTGAGCTGGTTCTTGCCGTCCTGGGCCATGTCTTTGATGACCCCCACCTGGTCCAGAACCCGCTGGGACTGCTCAATAATCCGCTGACCAACTTCCGTGACCCGAATACTGCTCTTGCTGCGCTCAAACAGCGGGATGCCGAGCTCATCCTCAAGTTTTTTCACCGCCACACTCAGGGTCGGCTGACTGACATGACAGCGTTCTGCCGCGCGGCCAAAATGCCTTTCCCGGGCAAGGGTAACAACGTATCGTAACTCGGTGAGGGTCATGGTGAGCTCCGGTCAACGTACTCAGGTCGAAGTTTCACTTACTTTATCAGCCAAAGCATAAGGATTGAAATTGTCTATGGCAATGACTGAGGGCAAGCAAGAAACACAAATTCTGGTAGCCGGTTGCGGCAAACTTGGCGGCGATATCGCCACTGCGCTTCTGGACACCGGCCAGGTATACGGGCTACGCCGCAATCCAGACCGTGTTCCCCCCGGCGTAAAAGGCATTGGCGCCGACCTGACCCGCCCGGAAACCCTGGCCGGGCAACTCCCCGGGCATCTGGACGTGGTGATCTACTGCCTGACCCCGTCAAGTTACGACGAACAGGGCTACCACGACGCCTACGTAACCGGCCTGGAAAATCTGCTTCACGCCGTGGGCGACCAGCCGCTGAAGCGCCTGATATTCATCAGCAGTACAAGCGTGTTCGCCCAGAACGATGACAGCTGGGTAGACGAAAACAGCCCGACCGAACCTGACCGTTTTTCCGGGCAGCAGATCCTGCAGGGTGAGGCGACGGCCCTGGCCAGCCCGCATCCGGCTACGGTTGTGCGCTACAGCGGCATTTACGGCCCCAGTCGTCAGCGCTTTCTGGAAGAAGTCCTGGAAGGCCGGATGAATCCGTTGCCACCGGCGCCTTTCAGCAATCGGATACACGAAGTGGACGCGGCCCGGGTTATCGCCTGGCTAACGGAAAAAACGCTCGCAAATGACAAACTGGCGGAACTTTACGTGGCCAGTGACTGCGAGCCGGTGCGGCTGGATAAGGTTGTGGAGTGGGTGCGCACCCAAGTGCCCTGTAAAGCCCCCGTCGAGGGTGCCCGCAAAGGGGGCAGGGCCGGGAGCAAGCGATGCAGCAATCGAAAACTGCTGGAGAGTGGTTTCTCTTTCCGGTACCCCGATTATCAGGCGGGGTACCGAGAAATGATCAGCCAGCTTCAGAGGCCTAGCTGAGCACCATGACGGCTTCCATTTCAACCGGCACACCTTTGGGCAGCGCTGCTACGCCCACGGCAGCGCGGGCCGGGTAGGGTTCCTGGAAATACGTCGCCATGATTTCATTCACGGTCGCAAAATTGGCGAGGTCGGTCATGTAAATGTTCAGCTTGACGATATCCTTGAGCTCGCCACCGGCCGCTTCACAAACGGCTTTGAGGTTTTCAAACACCTGGCGGGTCTTGGCGGCAAAATCGCCCGCCACCACTTCCATGCTTTCCGGGTCCAGCGGAATCTGGCCAGACAGATACACGGTATCTCCGGCTTTAACTGCCTGAGAATAGGTACCAATCGCCTGCGGGGCGTTTTCAGTCTGGATAACAGATTTGTTGGTCATGGCCTGCAATTTCCTCTTTTGCAAAACGCCAATCGTCACCTCTGGATACGGCGACTGTCAACCACGTAAGCAGGCTCAGTGCTTGACCCGGCTGATGTGGGTAACCGCCCGAATGTTACGAACCCGCCGCATCACTCGCGCCAGATGCTTGCGGCCATGGACGTGAACAACCAGGCTGACAATACCGAATCGGGCATTCTGGTCTTCTACATTGATGCGCTCTATGTTGCCGTCAGCCATGGCAACCGCATTGGCCATTTCGGCGATAACGCCACGCTGGCGCTCCAGTTCAACCCTCAACTCCACGGAAAACTCGTCGGTGATGTCCTTGGCCCATTTCAAGTGCGTCAGCCGTGCCCTGCCCTCGCCGTCCTCCGGCAGGCGGGAACAGGTATCGGAATGGATCACCATGCCGTTGCCGGAATCCATAACACCGACCACCGGATCCCCCGGAATGGGCTTGCAGCAATTGGCGAACCGGACCAGTAGCCCCTCCGTACCGCGGATGGTCACGGCGCCCTGTTTGTCGCTCGGCGCATTCTCCAGATTGGCAGGCGCATCCAGTACTTCGTTGCCGGATACCAACTGGCGCGCGACCAGATAGGCCATGCGGTTGCCCAACCCGATGTCGCTGATCAGGTCATCGAAGCTATTGACCTGATTGTGATTAACCACAGCCTGTTTCTGGGCATCGCTGATATCGGAGAGTCCCGTGCCAAACCCTTTCAGGGAGCGTTTGAGCAGTGTCCGCCCCAGCTCCATGGACTCGGCCCGCTTACGGGTCTTGAGCACATGGCGAATGCTGCTCCGGGCCTTGCCCGTCACCACAAAACTCAACCACGCCGGGTTGGGGCGTGCGCCGGGAGCGGTGATAATTTCCACGGTTTGCCCGCTTTGCAGGGGCTGGCTCAATGAAGCCAGATTGCGATTGACCCGGCAGGCAACTGCGGCGTTACCGATATCGGTATGAATGGCATAGGCAAAATCCACCGGCGTAGCCCCGCTGGGCAACTCCATGATGCGGCCCCGCGGCGTGAACACGTAAATCTCATCGGGGAACAGGTCTACTTTTACGTGCTCAATGAACTCCATGGAGTCGTCTGCGCGCTCGCGCATTTCCATAAGCCCCTGCACCCAGCGGTCGACCCTCGACTGATTAACCGTGGTAACACCAGAGGCTTCGTTCTTGTACATCCAATGCGCCGCAATCCCGTTGTTGGCGATGTGCTCCATCTCTTCGGTGCGGATCTGGATTTCGATATTGACGTGCATACCAAACAAGGTGGTATGAATGGACTGGTAGCCATTGGCCTTGGGCATGGCAATGTAGTCCTTGAACCTGCCCGGCAACGGCTTGTACAGACTGTGCACGGCTCCGAGAATGCGGTAGCAGTCGTCCTCGGTATCGGTGATGATCCGGAAGGCGTAGACGTCCATGATTTCATGGAAAGATTTCTGCTTGAATTTCATCTTGTTGTAGATGGAATTCAGGTGTTTTTCCCGCCCCAGAATGCGCCCAGGCAAGCCCCGCTCTTCCAGTTTCTCCTGAAGCTTGCCCCGGATGTCCTCGATGATTTCACGGTGGCTCCCCCGCAGCTTTTCCACCGCCTTGGAGATGTATTTCGAGCGCATGGGGTAAAGCGAAGAGAACCCCAGATCCTCAAGCTCGGTGCAGATCGAGTGCATCCCCAGGCGGTTGGCAATCGGCGCGTAGATATCCAGGGTTTCGGTGGCAATACGAAGGCGTTTCTCGTAGGGCATGGGGCCAAGGGTGCGCATGTTATGCAGCCGGTCGGCCAGCTTGACCAGAATCACCCGGATATCCTTGGCCATGGCCAGGGTCATCTTCTGGAAATTCTCGGCCTGGGCCTCGGCCCGGGAACGGAATTCGATCTGGGTCAGCTTGGAAACCCCGTCGACCAGTTCGGCCACATCATCACCAAACTGCTCCGCCAACGCATCTTTGGGAATCCCGGTGTCCTCAATGACATCGTGAAGCATGGCCGCCATCAAACTCTGATGGTCAAGCCGGAGATCCGCCAGAATACCGGCCACAGCCAGAGGGTGGGTAATGTACCGGTCACCACTTTTGCGCATCTGGCCTTCATGCGCCTGCTCGGCGTAATAATAGGCCCGGCGCACCTGATTGATGCGATTGGTGTCCAGGTAGGAACCAAGCGCTCCGGCCAGTTCTTCTACTGATGCCTCTGCTACGACCACCGCGCCTCCGTTATGTTTGCATTCACCAGAGACAAAAAAGCCCGAATGCGTGCATCCGGGCTTTTTTCGTCCTTCCTGGCAGATTCTACACTTACACTATAAAACTGCAGAGGAAGATTTCAATGCTTTGCGCTCGCCGACAGGTACTTTTACTCACCGACGGCAAATCCGAGGCTCTTAATCTTCCTCTTCTTCCAGCAGAAGATCACGAGAAACATGGCCTTCTGCAATCTCGCGCAGCGCAATCACGGTCGGCTTGTCGTTCTCCTCCGGCACTGTCGGCTCTGCCCCTTTGGTGGCAATCTGGCGGGCGCGCTTGGTGGCCAGCATAACCAGCTGAAAGCGGTTATCTACGTTTTCCAGACAATCTTCAACGGTAACTCGTGCCATTATCTTCCCCGAAAAAAAAAGAATCACTGATTTAGCAGACCGCGTAGTTTACTGGCCCCGGTTCAATTTGTATACAGTGGAAACCACCATCAGATGCCTGCTGACAAGCTCTCCAGCAGCGCACCGTGGCGTGCCTGCTGGGTGACCATGCGCAGGCGCTGACTGCGGACAATGGCCAACAAATCTGCCAACGCCTCCGCAAATTCATCATTAACCACCAGGTAATCAAATTCTGCCGCGTGCCGGCATTCCTCCTCGGCCTCCGACAGGCGCCGCTCGATCACTTCGGGCGCATCGGTACCACGCCCGACCAGCCGCTGGCGCAGAATGTCCGCCGAAGGTGGCACGATAAAAATGCTCACACACTCAGGAATCAGCCGGCGTACCTGTTCGGCGCCCTGCCAATCGATTTCCAGAATAACGTCCCGCCCCGTCCGCAGGGTTTCACGTACCCAGACCTGCGAGGTGCCGTAATAGTTGCCAAAGACATCGGCGTGTTCGAGGAAATCGCCCCGGACAATCATGGCTTCGAACTCGTCCCGGTTCACGAAGTGGTAATTCACTCCGTTCTGTTCACCCTCCCGCATCGGCCGGGTGGTATGAGAGACCGACACCCCCAGCAAGGCATCCTTGCGGAGCATTTCCGACACAAGGCTGGTTTTGCCCGCACCCGAGGGAGCGGAAATCACGAACAGAGTACCCTGCCCACCGGCCTGACTCATGGCTTGATGACTCCTGAAAGCAGTTTGCGGCCAACACAGATGGCCAGAAAACGGCGAATTATACGGGGTTTGACTTACCTCCGCATCCCGCCCCTCCGTAACTGTTAGTATTACGCGAAATACCCCCAGCAAACGGATACCGCCATGGAAAAACTTCTGATCATCATGGACAACCACCACAAGCACCAGATGGCGCTGACCCGCGGTGTGGGACTGGCCCGGGCAACCGGGGCCTCCGTCGAGGTGGTGGCATTCGTGCATGAGTACCTGGACGCCCTCCCCGGCGACCCGGAGGTGCAGAGAAGAGCCCGCCAGGCGCTGCTGGAACATCGCCAGAAGTGGCTCGAGCAGATGCTGGCACTGACCGACTGCACCGACCTGACGATTAACGCCCGAACGGTCTGGGAAAAACAGATTCACTTGTGGGTGGCCGCCGAATGCGGGAAAACAAACATCGGCGCGGTGGTCAAGACCGGTAACCGCTCGGAAACCTTCCTGTACACACCAACAGACTGGCACCTGATTCGCGAGTGCCCGGCGCCGGTCATGCTGGTGGCTGAAAAAAAATGGAACAAGGCCCACCCCATCCTGGCGGCCGTGGACCTGAGTTCAGACAAAGCGACCAAAAAAGCACTGAACACTCGCGTTATTAACCAGGCCTGGCACCTGGCAAAAGCGCTGGGCACCGAGCTGCACCTGGTGCACGCCCTGCACACATCCGTGCTGTTGGCAGACCTGGACATCATCGACCCGGTGAGCCATGCCCAAAAGCGTAAGGCCGCCCTGAAACCTCAGATTGAGCATCTGTGCAACACCTGGCATCTGACACCGGAACAGGTTCATATCGAAAGTGGCCCGGCGCAGAAGATCATTCCCAGCATCGCCAACAAAATCAAAGCCGACATGGTGGTGATGGGCACGACCGGCAAGACCGGTCTTGCCGCCAGGGTCATCGGCAACACGGCCGAAAAGGTGCTGACTCACCTGCGGACAGACCTCCTGACGATCACGCCCGCCGAGTAATCAGAACAGGGCGCTCAGTTCACCTGAGGCCCGGCGCGGGCCAAAGGGCCGGGGCAACCCGGCCTGGTGGCATCACTCCAGATTCTGCACCTGCTCGCGCATCTGCTCGATCAACACTTTCAGATCCACCGCGGAACGGGTAACAGACGCATCGATGCTTTTACTGCTGAGTGTATTCGCTTCGCGGTTGAGCTCCTGCATCAGGAAATCCAGGCGCCGGCCAATGGCGTCGCCGTTTTTCAGGGTATCGGCCACCTCACCAATGTGAGCATCCAACCGATCCAGTTCCTCGGCCACATCACTCTTCTGGGCCAGCATGACCATCTCCTGGGCCACCCGCTCGGGGTCCAGCTCCACTTTTGCTTTCTCGAACCGGTCTCTCAGGTTCTGCTCCTGGGCTGCCAGCAAGGTCGGCATATTCCCGCGCACCTCGGCAACCAGCTTGCTCATGGTGGCCAGACGATCCTCGAACAACGGTCGCAGACGCTCGCCCTCCCGCTCGCGGACCCGAGTCAGCTCGGAAACTGTCGCGGCGAATAATTCCGAGGCAGCCTCTTTGGCGGCGCTGTAATCCTTCTCTGGCAGGGACATCACTCCAGGCCAGCGCAAAATGTCGAGCGCATTGATGTGCGCCGGGTTATCTAACATCCGGTTGATATGGTTCGCGGCCTCGTTCACCGCCTTTGCCATATCATCGTTAATCTCGAAGCTGTGATCCTCGCTCTCGGCTGCTTGCAGGCGCATGGAGATATCCACCTTGCCCCGTTTCAGGCCCTGGTTTCTCAACTCCTCGCGAAAGCCGGTTTCAAGCTCGCGCAAAGCCTCCGGCAAACGGAAAGACGGTTCCAGATAGCGATGGTTAACCGTGCGGATCTCACAGGTGAGCGTACCCCAGTCACTCTGGGTATCCTTGCGGGCAAAAGCAGTCATACTGCGGATCATAGTGGCTCCAGTGTCCAACAACAGAGGCTTGAGTCTAACAGGCAAACGCCCGGGGCGGCGAACCCGATCAGGCGAGCCCCACCCTGACCGCCTCCGCCGCCCGGCGTGTTATACTCGGGCACCTTTCATTGTTACCGACCGGCACGGGCCGGACATTCATTCGAGAAAACAGGACACACTATGCGACCCAGCGGCAGAACGCCCGAGCAACCCAGAAACGTCCGCATTACCCGCAACTACACACGCCACGCCGAAGGCTCGGTGCTGGTGGAATTTGGCGATACCAAGGTTATCTGTACGGCCTCGGTGGAAAACAAAGTGCCGCCTTTTCTGCGCGGTGAGGGCAAAGGCTGGATTACCGCCGAGTACGGTATGCTGCCCCGCTCCACCGGCAGCCGGATGGGCCGTGAAGCCGCCCGGGGCAAACAGGGCGGGCGCACCGTGGAAATCCAGCGCCTGATCGGTCGCAGCCTGCGCGCCGCTGTCGATCTGGAAGCGCTGGGCGAGCACACCATTACCATCGATTGCGACGTCATCCAGGCCGATGGCGGCACCCGCACCGCCGCGATTACCGGTGGCTGTGTGGCTCTGGTAGACGCTCTGAATCACCTTGTAAACGAAAAACGCCTGAAGAAATCTCCACTGAAGCAGATGATTGCGGCCATTTCCGTGGGCGTATTCAAAGGCACTCCGGTGGCCGATCTGGACTACCCGGAAGACTCTGAAGCCGAAACCGACATGAACGTGATCATGACCGACAAGGGCGGCTTTATTGAAATCCAGGGCACGGCCGAAGGTGCGCCGTTCGAGCAGTCAGAGTTGGACAGCATGCTGGTGCTGGCGAGAAAAGCGATTAACGAACTGTTTGAAATTCAGAAGGCGGCTTTGGCTGAGTAAGCCGACCGCGTGCCCGGAGGGGAATGCCTTTCCGGGACACGCTACAAGCACATCCATGTGCGCTCGACTCCGGCCGTCCCTGGCCGGAGACGGTCCCGGAAAGGCATTCCCCTCCAAGCCCGCTACGTTGACATTGCCCGCTTAGCGTCAGAACCCGATTTCGATATCGTAATCCATGACCACCGGGGCGTGGTCCGAGAAACGGGTATCTTCATCAATCCAGCCATCGCGGATGGTCTTGCGGATGCCCGGCGTTAGCAGGTGATAGTCCACCCGGATGCCCGCTTTCTTGCGTGAACCTTCCGTCTGTTCCGGCCACCAGGTGAACTGGTTGCTCTGCTTGTTAATCTCCCGGAAAGCATCAATACAGCCCATTTCCTCAAACAAACGGTCGAGCCAGGCGCGCTCGTGGGGCAGAAAACCGGAAAAATCTGTCTTGTGGTACAGCGGGCTGGCATCGGTGACATGATGGGCCGTCTGCAGGTTGGCGCATAGAATAAACTGGCGACGCTTGCGCAGGGTTTTCTGCATATGGATGCCGAAGGCTTCCATGAACTCGTCTTTGTGGTCCAGCACCGTCAGGTCATCGTCGCCGGTCAGCTCTTCCTCACGGCCAAGAGCGCACGGGGCAAGCACACAGGCAACCGACACTTTGTCGAAGTCGGCCTGAATAAAACGACCTTCGCGATCAGCCTGCTCATTGGCAAAACCGTACATAATCGCTTTCGGAAAATGGCGGGTATAAATGCCAACCCCACCGTGCTCGTTCAGTTCGCCGTCAATAAAATAGGCTTCGTAGCCTTCCGGTATCAGGTTTTTATCTTCGATTTCATAGGCACGCATACGGTGATCCTGCACACAGACCACATCAGCATCCTGCCCGGCAAGCCAGTCGAAAAACCCCTTTTCAACGGCCTGTTCAAGACCATTGACGCTGATTGATACTACCCGCATACGTGTTCCCTGATTCGGTTTGTGTGTATGATACCGTTTTTACGCTTTAATTAAAGATCAAACCCCGCCAGAAGCCTTGCCATGCATGACTATCAGCAAAATTTTATTGAGTTTGCCATCCAGCGGAACGTTCTGCGTTTTGGAGAATTCACACTCAAATCCGGGCGCACCAGCCCCTACTTTTTCAATGCCGGGCTGTTCAACACCGGAAACGACCTGCTCGAACTGAGCAAAGCCTACGCCGCCGCGATAGCACGCAGCGGGCTGGATTATGACATCATTTTCGGGCCTGCCTATAAGGGCATTCCGTTGGCCACGGTAACCGCCATGGCGCTGGCCACAGACGGTGACAGCAAGCCCTTTGCCTTCAACCGCAAAGAAAAGAAAGACCACGGCGAAGGTGGCAATATTGTCGGCGCCCCGCTAAAAGGTAAGGTACTGATTGTCGATGATGTGATTACCGCAGGCACCGCCATCCGCGAATCCATCGACATTATCCGGGCCGCAGGTGCCGAGCCGGCTGGCGTATTGATTGCTCTGGACCGGCAGGAAAAGGGCAATGGCGAACTGTCGGCGATTCAGGAGGTGGAAAAACAATACAACATCCCTGTTATCAGCATCATCCGCCTCGAGCAGGTACTGGACTACCTGAAAGCTAATCCAGAGTTTGCCGGCCATGCGGAAAACGTGGCCCGCTACCGGGACCGTTACGGAGTCTGACGAATGCGTTACCGTCTGACCACTTCTTCTGTTATCGGCGTTGTTGCAGCCGCATGCCTGCTGTTGTCAGCCAGCGTCTGCGCAACCATGTACCGGTACACGGATGAAAATGGTCAGCTGGTGATCGGCAGCTCTATTCCCCAGGAGGCAACCAGGCGCGGCTACGATATCCTGAGCAACAACGGCCGGGTAATGGAAACCGTGCCCCCCGCTCCCACTGCCGAAGAGATTGCCGCCCGGGAAGCGGAGAAAGCCCGCCAGAAACAGGAAGAGATGCAACAGGCGCAGGATCGTCGTCTCCTGAAGCGCTTCAGCCATCCGGACCAGGCGGTGCGGGCCATGCACAGGAAAATCCGTGAGCTTGAGGGCATCATCCAGCTCAAACGCGGCAACATTTCGGTTATTTCCAGCCAACTGGACAACGAGCAGAGTCGCGCGGCTGACATGGAGAGAGCCGGGCGCACCATTCCGGAGTCAACCCTCGAGAAAATCCGCAGGCTGGAAGCGCAGATTCGCGATATAGAACGGGAAATCTCAGCTCAACGGCAAGACATCGGTGAGATGAAAAAGGCCTTCGAAGAGGATATCGAACGGCTTGAAGTGATTACCGGCGAGGAACGCACCCTGCCCCTGGAACCGGAAGAAAACTGACAGGCATTAACGCAGAAAAAGGGGCGCTCCGCAGAGCGCCCCTTTTTTCACCGTACTCGCAACCGATCAGGCTGTTGCTGCGGTGTTTTTCTTGGCGGTGGTCTTGCGGGCTGAGGTCTTGCGCGCCGCCGGCTTCTTGGCAGTTACCGCTTTTTTGGCATCCTGAGCCGCCTCGGAGACGTCCTCAGCTGCCTCTGATACGGCGTCTGCGCCTTCAACGGCTTCTTTTTCCAGCTTCGCAACCAGCTCAGCGGCAAAGCTACCGAAGCGGGAGTTCAGCGAACGCAGCTGCCCGAACAGGTTCTCGGAATAACCGTTGTAGCGCTTGCGCAGGGTCTTGACGCTGTACTCGCGCGCTTCTGACTCCAGCTTTTCTGCGTAATCAAACGGCTTGGAGGCCAGCTTCTTCTGCTGATCTTCCGCAGCGTTGATGCCCTTCTCTACGATGTCCTGAAGTTGTTCCTGATAGGATTTGAGCTTACCCATGTGTGTTCTCCCTGTTTTCCGAATCGGCCGGCTCCGAGTGTCGGAGCCTCTGGTAACTTTCACCTGACACGTTACGGTTAAAAATTAGAATGTTCACACTAAACGCAGATACGGGATTTTACCGATTATTCACTTGATCACAGGTTAACCGCTGGCATAATCGCTCACTGTTTTAACGAAGCCCGTCTCCCAGTGTTATTCAGGCTCCATACGCACGAATTCCAGAGGGCGTTGCAACGCCCCGTATGCGAGTATCCATGACCAGAAAACTCCACCATTGCCGGCGTTCGCACGCAGCCGCCACTTTCCTGGGCCTATGCGCTGTTTTGTTGATGACCGGCTGCCAGGAAGACACGCGAGCCAGCAAACTGGACTCAAAGCGCGCCTCGGAAGTAGCCGGCAGCAGGCTGAAACAGGCACAGGGCGATTTGCTTGCGACACTCGGCCAGAGCGCACCCGGGGGCGAGCCCGCAGAAAAAAGCACGGTACCAGGTTCTCCGAAAACACTGGTATGGAGCCCTCCACTCACCCGGGAGGATGGCACGGCGCTGTCGGCCGGCCAGATTGCCGGATACCGGATCTATTTCCGGCTCAAACATCAGGACAGTTTCCGTACCATTCCCCTGAATGATCCCGGCGTCACCCGGTATGTATTGGCAGAGATGCCACCCGGCGCCTATGAATTCAGCATCACAACCGTTGACCAGGACGGCCTGGAAAGCCGGCGCTCAGACCCGGTGGAGGTTAACCTGATCTGAGCAGCCGTGGGTATTTACCAGCGGAAAAGTACCCAGCTGGGTACCAGCAGATCGGACTCCGTATCCTGAACCCAGCCGCCGCCATCGGCCGGCACCAGGTAGTACTCAGGGCCAGCCTCAGGGACCACTTTGATCTCCATTAGCTGGCCATTCACCCGGTACTCGTAGAACACTTCGTCCTCACCCGGGCGGATGACAATTTCGGCTCCGCCCTCCGGCGGCTGGTAATCGGAAATCACCACGGGTTCCTGCGGCGTAACCACCGGGGTGGCATCCAGCGCGCCCTCCTCCTGAGCCAGCAACGGCCCGGAGACGCAGGCCAACAGCATTGCAGAGCAGGCGATTCGTTTCATTTTCGTGATACCCTTCAGACCATTGTGATAGCCACAAGCGTTGCACAAGCCAACCAACGCTTCAATCAGAATCCGGACGTGTTTTGATATGACTGAACGAACCCACCCTCCCGTGGTTCTGGTAGACGGATCCTCTTATCTGTTCCGCGCCTACCATGCCCTACCACCGCTGACCACCAGCAAGAACCACCCAACCGGTGCCATCAAGGGCGTCATCAGTATGCTGAGGCGGATTGAACAGGACTTTCCCGGCTCGAAAACCGTTGTGGTGTTCGATGCCAAGGGCAAAACCTTCCGTCACGATATGTATGAAGAGTACAAGGCCAATCGCCCCCCGATGCCGGATGATCTGGCCATTCAGATCGAGCCAATCCACGACATAGTCCGGGCCATGGGACTGCCACTGCTGATTGTGCCTGGCGTCGAAGCCGACGATGTGATCGGCACTCTGGCCCATGAAGCCACCAGCAAAGGCATCGATGTTGTTGTCTCCACCGGAGACAAAGACATGGCGCAACTGGTCAGTGATCACGTGACCCTGATCAACACCATGACCGAAACAGCCATGGACCGGGATGGTGTCATCGAGAAATTCGGCGTTACACCCGAGCAGATCATCGACTACCTGGCCCTGGTAGGCGACAAAGTGGACAACATCCCCGGCGTTAACAAATGCGGCCCCAAGACAGCGGTCAAATGGCTCCAGAATTACCAGGACCTGGACACTCTTGTTAGCCATGCCGACGAGATTAAAGGCAAGATCGGGGGATACCTGCGAGACGCGACGGAAACCCTGCCTCTGAGCCGGGACCTGGCCACCATCAGGACGGACGTAGAACTGGAGTTCGGCCTGGAAGACCTGCAAGAGCGCCGGCAGGATAACGATACGTTGCTGGAACTGTTCAAGGAATATGAGTTCCGCGGCTGGATCAGCGAACTGGAGCGTGAGCAGCCTGCCACCTCCCAACCCGATGATTCGCCGGCACAGCCCGAAACCGTGCTCGAGAAACAGTACGAGATCGTGACCGCACAGGCCGAGCTGGACCACTGGCTGGACACGTTAAAGAGCGCCGACCTGTTTGCGTTTGATACCGAAACCACCAGCCTCCGTTATATGGACGCCGAAATTGTTGGCGTGTCGTTCGCAGTGGAACCTGGCAAAGCCGCCTACGTGCCTTTGGGGCACGATTACATGGGGGCACCGGAGCAACTGGATCGGGACTCGGTGCTGCAGCAACTGAAACCGCTGCTGGAAAACCCGAAGCACCGGAAAGTGGGGCAGAACCTCAAGTACGACAAGAACGTACTGGCCAACCACGGCATCTGCCTGGAGGGTATTGCCGAGGACACCATGGTGGAGTCCTACGTGCTGAACTCCACCGCCACGCGGCACGATATGGACAGCCTGGCCCGGGCCTATCTGGATGAAGACACCATCAGCTACGAATCCATTGCTGGCAAAGGCGCCAAGCAACTGACGTTCAACCAGATCGATCTGGAGAAGGCCGGCCCCTATGCCGCCGAAGATGCCGACATTACTCTGCGCCTGCACCAGGCCCTCAGCCCCAAGCTCAACGAGACCGGCAAACTGGCTTCCGTCTATCGGGAAATCGACCTGCCCCTGGTGCCGGTACTGTCCCGCATGGAACAGCGCGGTGCGCTCATCAGCGCCAGCACACTGAGGCGTCACAGCCAAGAGTTGGCCGAGCGCATGGCAGAGCTGGAAAAAGAAGCCCACGACGTGGCCGGCGAGGCCTTCAACCTGGGCTCTACCAAGCAGCTACAAGCCATTCTGTACGACAAGTTCGGCTTGCGGGTGATCAAGAAAACCCCGAAAGGCGCGCCCTCTACCGCCGAGCCTGTGCTGCAGGAACTGGCCCATGAACACGAGCTGCCACGACTGATCGTGGAGCACCGGAGCCTGAGCAAGCTGAAGTCGACCTACACGGACACGCTGCCGGAGCTGATTCACCACCGCAGCGGGCGGGTGCACACCTCCTACCATCAGGCCGTGACGGCCACCGGGCGCCTGTCGTCGTCCGAGCCCAATCTGCAGAATATTCCAATCCGCACCGCCGAAGGCCGCCGCATCCGCCAGGCGTTCATTGCGCCAGAGGGCTGCAAGCTGCTGGCCGCGGATTACTCCCAGATCGAGCTGCGCATCATGGCCCACCTGTCTGGCGACAAGGGCCTGCTGACCGCCTTTGAACACGGCGAGGATATCCACAAAGCCACCGCCGCCGAGGTCTTCGGCGTGACGGTGAATGAGGTAACCGGCGACCAGCGCCGCAGCGCCAAGGCCATCAATTTCGGGCTAATCTACGGTATGTCGGCTTTCGGCCTGGCGCGCCAGCTGGAGGTAGACCGGAAAACCGCTCAGGCCTACATTGACCGCTATTTCGAGCGTTACCCCGGCGTGCTGAAATACATGGACAACATCCGCAAGCAGGCCCACGACGACGGCTACGTGGAGACACTCTACGGTCGCCGCCTGTACCTGCCGGAGATCAACGCCCGCAACAAACAGCTGCAGCAGGCGGCAGAACGCACCGCCATTAACGCGCCGATGCAGGGTACCGCAGCCGACATTATCAAGCGGGCGATGATCGACGTAGACAACTGGCTGCGCAGCGAACACGCGGACGATGCCTGCATGACCATGCAAGTGCACGATGAACTGATCATCGAGGTTCGTGAAGACGCTGTGGAGAAGGTCAGAGACGGCCTGGTCAAACGGATGTCTGCCGCCGCCAGCCTGGACGTGCCGCTACTGGTGGAAGCCGGTGTGGGTGATAACTGGGATCAGGCCCACTGATACAAAACAGCCCCTGACCATCGCTGGCAGGGGCTGTTTTGATAAAGGCGAGGCGACACCTGGGGCCGCCTCTCGTTCGACTCAGGCTGGCATTAAAACGCCTTGCTGACCTCGAATGCCGCGCTCCAGGCGCTGAGTTCGTATTCAGCCTGGTAGTTTGCATTTGAGATCGGCTGGCCCGTCGGATCAGCGTGACTGTACTCACGATCATCGACCTTGGCATCGTCAGCAAAAATCAGCGTGCCGATAGCCACATCCACGGTCCAACCGCTTTGTACGTCATTCCACTGAGTACCCAGAGTCAGCCAATGGCGGTCTTCTGAGGGAATTCGTGCAGTCACGTATTGGTCAACAGGGGATTCATCAAAGGCATAACCGGCTTTGAACGCCCACTCCGGTGTTGCCTGCCAGATACCACCCACATTGAACTGCCAGGTGTTCTTCCACTCTTCGGTAATGTGTGTGATGGGCATATCACCTACTCGGCCAGTCTCATCCGAAACCGCACCCGATTGCCCCTCACGGCTGTTGATGTCGAGCTCTTCGAATCGACTCCAACGGGCATAAGTAGCACCCGCTAACAGTGTAACGTTGTCAGTGAATCGATGGCGCACACCTAGCGTAGCGCTCTCAGGAATTGCCAATGGCACCTCTACACGTTCCTCAAGGGTCTTGCTTCCAACACCCAGAGGCGGTTGCCCATTGCGATCTGGATAGCCGGACAACTCAATATCACCCTTCAGCTCAAACTCGGTGCCAGTCTGTGCGGTAAAGCCAACCTGGGTTCGTTCTGACAGTTCGTAAAGGAAGCCAACCCGGAAATTAACGGCGATGTCGTCACCCTCGATATCTGCATAGGGTGCACCAAAGTTGGCTTCATAAGCATCTCCCAGCTGAGCTGCTCCTTGCTGTGCTTGCTGCTGAATCGCCTCTTGAACATTAGGAGGCAATTGATCCAAGCTGCTAACACCCTGTGCTTGAAGCGCCCGCTGAATACCTTGTTGATAAGCTCCACCGCGAATATCCTGGAACTTACTGAGTCGGCCCTCAGCGTACATGATGTTTAGAGTCGCGCCCATGGAAAGGCCATTGCCATTATTAACGGCAATCGAGGGCGTAAAGGCAATCGCCGTCAGCTCGGTCTTGTCGGCAAAGTAACGGCCCACAAAATCGTTATCGTAGTCTGCCGCCAGGCCGTATGGCGCATGGATGCCGAAGCCCACGTCGATGGAATCGTTGATCTCGTGGGTCAGATAGAAGTTCGGCAAAACCGCAGGATCGGCAATGTCACCGCCTCGGGAACCGTTTACCTCACCCCCGAGCTGGTTAACCGCAGCCGCGTCACTTTTCGCCTCGGCATCAATATCCAATACCGCCGCACCAAAAGAAATATTGGTACCAGACAGCTGGCTCATACCCGCGGGGTTGAACAGTACGGTGGTGGCGTTCTCGGGATTGGCAGCCGCGCCGGCGTTGGCCACGCCCATCTGGCTGGCGCTCTGTTCATTCAGGGAAAAACCGCCGGCGAAAACACTGGCAGGAGCCGCAACGGCCGCCAGCGTGGCCAAACGAATCGCTTTTACGAGTGCGTTGGTATTTTTGTGCATGGTATCTCCTTTTATAAGATCGCGCGGAGTATACGCAGCACTGGGTTATGGCCTCAAATGCCAAAACTACCGGTTCGCAGAACTAACTATCTGCCACTTTAGTCGTAGCGACGCCCCCGCGGACCGGGGGGCGTAACCGGAGCATCAATCGTCCTGAATGGTGAGCTTGTCGACCGAGGAGGACAGCTTGTCCGCGCCCTGGGCATCGGTGCCAAGCTTGATCATCAAGCGCAGATCGTTGGCGGAATCGGCATGAGCAAGGGCGTCCTCGTAAGTGATCGAACCTTCGGCATACAGTTGGTACAGCGCCTGGTCGAAGGTCTGCATACCAGACTCGTTCGATTTGGACATCAATTCCTTGAGCTTGTGCACCTCGCCCTTGCGAATCAGGTCGGCCACAAGCGGGGTGTTGATCAGCACCTCAATCACCGCCTTCCGTCCCTTGCCATCGGGCGTTGGCACCAATTGCTGGGCGACAATGGCCCTGAGGTTCAGAGACAGGTCCATCCAGATCTGGTTGTGCTGCTCGGGCGGGAAGAACTGGATAATGCGGTCCAGCGCCTGGTTGGCGTTGTTGGCGTGCAGCGTGGCCAGACACAGGTGGCCGGTTTCAGCGAACTGCACCGAATACTCCATGGTCTGGCGCGTGCGCACCTCACCAATCAGGATGACATCCGGTGCCTGTCGCAGGGTGTTTTTCAGGGCCACTTCAAAGCTGTCGGTATCGATGCCCACTTCCCGCTGGGTCACGATGCAGCCCTGATGCTGATGCACGAATTCGATCGGATCTTCGATCGAAATAATATGGCCGCGGCTGTTGCGATTCCGGTGCCCCAACATGGCCGCCAGAGAGGTGGACTTACCGGTACCCGTAGCACCCACAAACATGATCAGACCACGCTTGGTCATTGCCAGATCCTTGATGATCTCCGGCAACGACAGGTCGTCGATCTGCGGAATTTTCACCTCAATCCGGCGCAGCACCATGCCACACAGGTTACGCTGGAAAAACGCCGACACCCGGAACCGGCCGATACCGCGGGCGCTGATGGCAAAGTTGCACTCGTGGGTTTCCTCGAATTCAGCGCGCTGCTTGTCGTTCATGGCGCCGTACACGAATTCCCGCGTCTGCTCGGGCGTCAGAGCATTTTTAGTAACCGGCAGCACCTTCCCGTTCACCTTCATGCTGGGAGGCACCCCCGCCGTAATAAACAGGTCCGAACCGCCCTTCTCTACCATCAGCCGTAACAGTTTTTCGAATTCCATTTTCTTACCCAGTGTTCGTTATCAGAAATTATCAGGCATCTTCGCCTTCGCCCGCGCAGCATCGCGGGAAATAAGGCCTTTCTGCAGCAAGCGCTCCAGACATTGATCCAGAGTCTGCATACCCAGTGAACCACCGGTCTGGATGGCCGAGTACATCTGGGCGATTTTGTCTTCCCGTATCAGGTTCCGGATGGCGGCCGTGCCAATCATGATCTCGTGGGCGGCAATCCGGCCACCGCCCATCTTCTTCATCAGCGTCTGCGAGATAACCGCTTGCAGGGATTCCGAGAGCATGGAGCGCACCATGGACTTCTCTTCTGCCGGGAACACGTCCACCACCCGGTCGATGGTTTTGGCGGCGGAGGTGGTATGCAGGGTGCCGAATACCAGGTGGCCGGTTTCGGCGGCCGTCAGCGCCAGGCGAATGGTTTCCAGGTCCCGGAGCTCGCCCACCAGAATGATATCCGGATCTTCCCGCAGGGCCGAACGCAGCGACTCGTTAAAGCCCAGGGTGTCACGGTGAACTTCCCGCTGGTTCACCAGGCATTTCTTGGATTCGTGCACAAATTCGATGGGATCCTCAATAGTGAGGATGTGCTCGTAACGGCTGTCGTTGATGTAATCGATCATCGCCGCCAACGTGGTGGACTTACCTGAACCGGTAGGGCCGGTCACCAGCACCAGTCCCCGGGGAACCGAGGCAATATCCTTGAAAACCTGGCCCATGCCCAGATCTTCCATGGTAAGCACTTTCGAGGGAATGGTCCGGAAAACCGCGCCCGCGCCCCGGTTCTGGTTAAAGGCGTTAACCCGGAAACGGGCCACGCCGGGCACTTCGAACGAGAAGTCGGTTTCCAGGAACTCTTCGTAATCCTTGCGCTGCTTGTCGTTCATGATGTCGTAAATCAACCCGTGGACTTCTTTATGTTCCATGGGCGGCAGGTTGATGCGGCGTACATCGCCGTCGACACGAATCATCGGGGGCAAACCGGCAGACAGGTGCAAATCCGACGCACCCTGTTTGGCCGAAAAGGCAAGCAGTTCAGTAATATCCATAGGATTCCTCGGAGGGCTTTTTCTTTTAGTCCAGAAGCGGCAAACTCACACTATGAGCAGCATAGCAGACAACATCGGGAGCGTAACCCGACGCATACAAAAAGCAACATTGCAGGCCGGCCGGGCGCCCGGAAGCGTGAATCTTCTGGCCGTCAGCAAGACCCGGAGCCCGGAAGAACTGCACGCTGCCGTCAAGGCCGGGCAAACCGCATTCGGCGAAAACTACCTGCAGGAAGCCCTGGATAAAATGCAGGCGCTCTCGAGCGTGAATGGCATCGAATGGCACTTCATCGGCCCGATCCAGTCCAACAAAACCCGCCAGATTGCCGAAGCCTTTGCCTGGGTGCACAGCGTAGACCGGCTGAAAATTGCGCGCCGGTTGAGCGAGCAGCGCCCGGGCGAACAGCCGCCGCTGAACATTTGTCTGCAGGTGAACGTGAATAACGAGGCCAGCAAATCCGGCTGTCGCCTGGAGGCGCTTGACGAACTGGTCGCCGCGATCGGCGAACTGCCGAATCTGCGCCTGCGGGGGCTGATGGCCATTCCCGATCCGGGCCAGTCGGAAGCCGATCTCCGGCTGAGCTTCCGAAAACTGGCCAGCACCCTGTCGACACTGCGGCAGAATCATCCGGAGTCCGGGCCGCTGGACACCCTGTCGATGGGAATGTCCGGCGACCTGGAAACGGCGATCGCCGAAGGCTCGACTTGGGTTCGGGTGGGTACCGCTGTCTTCGGAGACCGGCCAGCCAAACACAGCCAGAGCTGAACCGGGCGGTTCCTGCTATCATCCGAACCAACGATTCAAATGATCCAGACCGGGAGTGAACCTTGAGCAGATCACCCACCATCTCATTCATCGGCGCAGGCAATATGGCCAGCGCCATCATCGGCGGTATGCTGGACAGCGGTTTCAAAGCCGGCGACATCTGGGTAAGCGCCCCCGATGACGGCCATCTGCAATCCATCCGCAAGCGTTTCGGCATCAGCGTGACTACCGACAACCGTTACTGCGCGCAGCAGGCTGATATTGTGGTGCTTGCGGTGAAGCCCCAGGTGATGGGCGACGTCTGCCGGGACATTGCCCCGGTGGTCCAGAACACCCGCCCCCTGATGGTGTCCATTGCCGCCGGGCTGACCGTCGAGACTCTGGACACCTGGCTTGGCGGCGGTTTGCCGCTGGTACGCGTGATGCCTAACACGCCATCACTGGTCGGCAAGGGCGCCGCGGGCCTGTTCGCCAATCGCCAGGTAAAAGAAGAACAGAAAAAAGCCGTCCAGACGGTATTCGAGAGCATCGGTCTGGCCCTGTGGGTTGAAGATGAGAATCTGCTGCACAGCGTCACCGCGCTGTCTGGCAGCGGCCCCGCCTACTTCTTCCTGATGCTTGAGGCCCTGGAATCGGCAGCAACCAATGCCGGTATCGAGCCGGAGACCGCCCGGGCCCTGGCAATCCAGACCATGGCCGGCGCCGCCGAGATGGCGGCGCGCAGTGACGACGACCCGGGACAACTCAAGCGCAACGTTATGTCACCCGGCGGCACCACCGAACGCGCCATTAACACCTTCGAAGATGGCGGCCTGCGGGACCTGGTCACAAAAGCCTACGGCGCCGCGTTCGAACGTTCGCGCGACATGGCTGAAGAACTGGCCGATAAACAGTAACTGATAACGGAGACTCAGCTTCATGCTGGCAGATATTGTCATAACGATCCTGCTGATTGCGTCCACCTTCTACATGACCATCGTTTTACTGCGGTTTCTGCTGCAGTTGGCGCGGGCGGATTTCTACAATCCCATCTCGCAATTTGTGGTGAAGGCCACCAACCCGCCACTGCGCCCCCTGCGCCGCTTCATTCCCGGCTGGGGCGGCATCGACGGAGCGTCTCTGGTCCTGGCCGTGATCATTCAGGCCATCACCTTTTTCTTCATCCTGGTGGCTCTCAACGGCGGCATTCCCGCCGTCAACCCTGTCACGCTCATGGTATGGGCGGTTTTGAACGTGCTCAGTCTGATCGTGAAGATCTACTTCTGGTCGGTCATCGCGGTGGTTGTGGTGAGTTGGATTGCCCCCCAGAGCGGCCATCCCGCGATACAGCTGGTGGCACAAATCACCGAACCGGTGATGCGCCCGGTACGCAACATCATGCCGTCCATGGGCGGCCTGGACCTCTCTCCGATCATCGTGTTCCTGATTCTGAACGTGGTGACGGTGGTGATCGACCACATGAAACTGGCGGCCGGGCTGGGCTCGATCGGGCTGGGAATGTAACAGGCGCCTCAGATCTACATTTTGTTACATAATGCACCTATCGGTAACGAATCAGGGCCAGCAACTCAAGATCATGAATTGCTGGCCTTTTTCTTGAAAAACGGTACCATTCCCCTGAAACTGCCGACTCGCGCACCCTCCTGCCATGGCGAAACAGGTTATTATTAAGTCCATTTAATCTGGAGAGTGGCTGGCGGCCCATGCATTGCCATTGGCGCTCTCGGTACACACCCGGAAGTCGCGCAGAAGGATTATCCGATGACCCCGCAGGGAACTCTGTCGCAGCAGGTTGAGGCTTATCACAACTGGAAAAAGGAACTGATCCGGCAGATTGGCCGCTATCGGCTGTGGCTGCAGGACAACAACCTGTTTTCCGAAGACGTCAGCACCCGCATTCGGCATGGGCTGGAGCTGCTCATCGAAGATGAGCTGACCATCGCCTTCGTGGGCGAGTACTCCCGCGGTAAAACGGAGCTGATCAACGCACTGTTTTTCTCGGACTACGGGCAAAGAATGCTGCCGTCCCAGGCCGGGCGCACCACCATGTGCCCGACCGAACTGTTTTTCGACCGCAGCGCCAACCAGAACTACCTGCTTCTGCTGCCCATCGAAACCCGCACCGGGGAGCTGTCGCTGCAGCAGTTGCGCAAGCAACCCCACCAGTGGATCCGCCACGAACTCGACGAACAGAATCCGGAAGTCATGCGCGAAGTCCTGGCTGAAGTGGCGCGGATCAAGAGCGTGTCTCCGGAACAGGCCCGGGAGCTGGGCTTTGACGAAGCCATGCTGGAGCACGACCGAAACAACCCGGGCAACGTGCTGGTGCCGGCCTGGCGCAACGCACAGATCAGCATTCGCCACCCGCTGTTCGAGCGGGGTCTGCGCATTCTGGACACTCCGGGGCTGAACGCCCTTGGCTCTGAGCCCGAACTGACCATCAGCATGCTGCCCCGGGCCCACGCCGTTATTTTCGTGCTCAGCGCCGACACCGGCGTGACCGCCAGCGACATGACTATCTGGAAAGAGCACATCGATACCGAGCACGCCGACCATCGCGCCGGGCGATTCGCGGTGCTGAACAAGATCGACGTGCTCTGGGACGACTTGCAGGGCGATAGCCATACCCGCAACTCGATCGACCGGGTTCGCCACTACACCGCAGACCACCTCGGCATTCGCCAGCAGGATGTTATCCCGCTGTCCGCCAAACAAGGACTGTTTGCCCGGGTAAAAAAAGACAAGGATCTGCTCCAGCGCTCTAACATCGATCAGTTGGAACAACTGATCATCCAGCGCATCCTCATGCACAAAGAGCAACTGATTACCCAGAATCTGATCAACGATTTGCTCGGAATGCTGCAGAACAGCCAGGCCGCCATGCAATACCGCCTCGACGCCTTGGAGGAAGAGCGACAGGCCTGCGCGGGCGCTACCCTGGATAAGGCAGCCCTGGCCCGGCTGGCAGAG
Source organism: Marinobacter sp. VGCF2001 (assembly GCF_049943275.1). Taxonomy (NCBI): domain Bacteria; kingdom Pseudomonadati; phylum Pseudomonadota; class Gammaproteobacteria; order Pseudomonadales; family Marinobacteraceae; genus Marinobacter; species Marinobacter sp. VGCF2001. Next base: position 186,176 of record NZ_JBNFVX010000003.1, on the reverse strand, counting down.
CGCGCCCAGAAAGATTACGACTTTTACTATAAAAAGCTGATCACCCTGCGTTCATCCCGCCGGCTGATGGATTCCCAGGGGGATATGCTGGCCAAGCTGGTGAGCGAGGCACGCTTCGAAGGCCACGCCAACCAGGTTCGGAAACTGATGTCGAAAAGCTGGACCACGGCGGGCATGAATCGCGCCATGGACCACTTCTTCGAGTTGCTGGAGAGCGATCTCACCAACCTGTTAAGCGAGGGCCGGCTGGCCGAGAAAATGGTCGCGGCCATCTACCGACGCTACAACGAAGACAGCCGGGCCCGGCATCTTGAACCCATCCCGCTCAGAGCCGGCCGCCACGTCATCGCAATTCGCGAGCTGCGCAAGAAGGCCCGGCGTTTCCGGGTCAACCCCAAAAACCTGCTCTCCGAGCAATCAACGGTGGTACAGCGCTTTTTCAATGTCATGGTCAGCGAGGCCCGCACGCTGCACAACCGGGTACGAAAAGACGTGGAACGCTGGCCCCATGAGGCCCTGCTCCCCATCATGCAGTTCTCACAGGAACAAAAGCAGTTGCTGGAACACCAGATCCGCCGACTGCGCGACATGGTGCGCACCGACAGGGATTCGCGGGCCGAGCGCCAGCGCCTCGACCACGCCCTGGCAGACCTGCGCAAGCAACTGGAACTGGCAGATGCGATGATGCGCCAGATACGCAAACCGGCCCCCACTCTGATTCAGCAGAAAGTCGTTAATATTTCCGGTGCGGTCTGAGCGGACTGGCCGGCCGCATCCGTGGAGTGCAGCCGACCGGGCCACACCGGAAACGCCGGTTGCAGCAACCACCCCCCGCCTTTAAACTGCAATGCTGGCGCCGTGCAGAGCGCCACTCAGGGCCTGTGGCCAGACACCAGTGGACCGAACCAGGAACTCATCACACCCATGCCTGATTCCCTGCCCTCGGATTCCGTGGGCCTTGTTAGCCCGAAAACCATCCATGTGGACGTACCCTTAGAACTGGCTTGCGGCCGGACACTCGATCGCTACGACCTGGTAGTAGAAACCTACGGTCAACTCAACGCCGATGCCAGTAACGCGGTGCTCATCTGCCATGCCCTGAGCGGACATCACCACGCCGCCGGCTACCATTCCCTGGACGACCGGAAACCCGGTTGGTGGGACAGCTGTATTGGCCCGGGCAAGCCCATCGACACCAATCGTTTTTTTGTGGTGAGCCTGAACAACCTCGGCGGCTGCCACGGCAGCACCGGCCCCAACTCCATCAATCCGGATACCGGCAAACCGTTCGGCCCGGACTTTCCGGTGGTCACGGTGGCAGACTGGGTTGCCAGCCAGGCCCGCCTGGCCGATCACCTCGGCATTGAGCAATGGGCCGCCGTGGTGGGTGGCTCTCTTGGCGGTATGCAGGCGCTGCAATGGAGCCTGGACTTTCCGGACCGGCTCCGCCATGCAGTGGTCATCGCCTCAACCCCGCGCCTGACGGCGCAGAACATCGCATTCAACGAAGTGGCCCGACAAGCCATCACCTCAGACCCGGAGTTTTTTGATGGCCGCTACTACGACGAGAACCTGGTCCCCAAGCGGGGCTTGATGCTGGCCCGCATGGTGGGGCACATCACCTATCTTTCGGATGCCTCCATGGGTGAGAAATTTGGCCGGGAACTCCGGGAAGAAGCCTACAAGTTCGGCTTTGACGCCGAATTTCAGGTGGAAAGCTATTTACGCTATCAGGGCGAGCGCTTTTCCGAGACCTTCGACGCCAACACCTACCTGCTGATGACCCGTGCTCTGGACTATTTTGATCCGGCCTATGACTTTGGCGGCGATCTTTCCAAAGCCCTGGCCCCGGCCCGGTGCGAATACCTGGTGCTGTCGTTCAGTACCGACTGGCGGTTCTCGCCGGCACGTTCCGAGGAAATCGTTAACGCCATGATCTCGGCCAGAAAACGGGTTAGCTATGCCGAAATCGATGCCCCGTGGGGCCACGATGCGTTTCTGATCCCGACCCCCAGATACACAGATGTTTTTACCGCGTATATGGATCGGGTGGCACGGGAGGTTGGTGCATGAGAGCGGATCTTGAAATTATCCAGCAGTGGGTGCGCCCGGGGCACCACGTGCTCGACCTGGGCTGTGGTGATGGCACCTTGCTGGATTTCCTGCAACGAGAGCGGAATGCCACAGGATTTGGCCTGGAGATCAATCCGGAGCACATCACCACCTGTATGGGGCGGGGGGTGTGCGCCATTGAGCAGAACCTCGACACCCAGGGCCTGGACAATTTCGATGACGGAATGTTCGACATCGTGCTGATGACCCAGGCCCTGCAGGCCGTCCGCCGCCCGGACAAAGTCATCGATGAAATGCTCCGGGTGGGTCGCGAGGGCATCGTCACTTTCCCCAACTTCGCCCACTGGCGTCTGCGCTGGGGGCTAACGTTGAGCGGTCGTATGCCCGAATCCGACGCACTGCCGTATAAATGGTATAACACTCCCAATATCCGGCTATGCACCTTCAAAGATTTTGAGGCGCTGTGCCGGCAGAAAGGGATTCGGATCAAAAGCCGCCGGGTGGTAGACGGCCAGCACCAGAACAGCTGGCTGGCGCGGCTCTGGCCGAATCTGTTGGGAGAAATCGCCATCTACCGCATCACACGGGAGACCAACGAATGAACCTTCAAACTGCAAGTAAGGCGCTGCTTCTGGCGCTCGGACTGCTTCTGGTATCGGCGCACAGCCAGGCCGGGCAAAAAGATTTTGGTGACTACCAGGTACGCTGGAGCGTGCTTCCAAGCACATTTCTGACGCCCGAGGTGGCCAGAGCCAACAACCTGCAACGGAGCCAGGGCATCGGCGTGGTCAACATCTCGATCATGGAAGAGGATGAACACGGCCAACCAACACCGGTCAGCGGCCAGGTTGAGGGGCAGGTATCCAATGACATCCAACAGGTGAAATTTCTGGCCTTCCGGCGTATCCAGGAAGGCAACTCGGTGTACTTTATCGCGCAGTACCAGTACCAGTCCGGAGACCTGATGACCTTTAACGTGACCGCCCGCCCCAGCGGCGGCACTCAGGATTTGCCGGTACGTTTTTCTCACACCCTGTTCAATGACTGAGCCCATGCCACTGAAACTTGTTATCGCCAGTAACAACCAAGGCAAAATCGCCGAACTGAACAGCCTGCTTGCCCCCCTGGGCCTGACCCCGGTCGCCCAGGGCGAGCTTGGCGTTCCGGAGGCGGAGGAACCCGCCGTTACCTTCGTTGAAAACGCCATTCTCAAGGCCAGGCATGCCGCCCGGCTGACCGGTATGCCAGCCCTGGCCGATGACAGCGGCCTGGCCGTTGACGCGCTCGATGGGCGGCCCGGCGTGCGCTCAGCCCGATTCGCCGGCGACAACGCCAGCGACACGGATAACGTGCAGGCACTACTGGCGGCTCTGGACGGCGTCCCGGAAGCACAGCGTGGCGCACAGTTTCATTGCGCCCTTGTGTATCTGCGCCATGCCGATGACCCAACCCCCATCATCTGCCATGGCCGCTGGCCTGGCCAGGTTTTGACGGCGCCCAGAGGAACGGGCGGCTTCGGCTACGATCCGGTCTTTCTGGTGCCGGGACACGGGGTCAGTGCGGCAGAGCTGCCCCGGGAAAAGAAAGCACTCATCAGCCATCGGGGCCGGGCACTGGCCCAACTGGCAGAGCAACTTCAGGCGGAACTCTAGGATCATGGCCGCCGCCGAGCCCGTGGCGGTCTGCCCGCCCCTGAGCCTGTATATCCATGTGCCCTGGTGTGTGCGCAAGTGCCCCTACTGCGACTTCAACTCCCATGCCATCCGGGGTGACATCCCCGAGCAGGCGTACCTGAACGCACTACTGGAAGATTTCGATCAGGATCTTCATCTGGTACGGGAACGCCCGATCGAGACCGTGTTCATCGGCGGCGGCACTCCGTCACTGATGAGCGGTGACTTCTACCGCCAGCTGTTCACCCGTCTCCGGGAGCGCGTGAATTTCAGCCCGGGCGCCGAAATTACCCTCGAAGCCAATCCCGGCACCGTCGAAGCCGGCCGGTTCGACAGTTTCCGGCAGGCCGGCATAAACCGGCTCTCAATTGGTGTGCAGAGTTTCAATCCGGACCACCTGAAGACCCTGGGCCGCATCCACGACAGCCAGGCTGCCCATGACGCCATTACCGCTGCCCGCAATGCCGGCTTCGAGAATTTCAACATAGACCTGATGCACGGCTTGCCCGGTCAAACCCCCGAGCAGGCGCTGAGCGATTTACGGGCGGCGCTCGAGCATGGCCCGAGCCATCTGTCCTGGTATCAGCTTACCATCGAGCCCAACACCGAGTTTTTCTCGCGACCACCCGCTCTGCCAGATGACGACCGGTTGTGGGAAATCTATCAGCGAGGCGGTCAATTCTTGCGCGCAGAGGGCTTCGAGGACTACGAAGTCTCCGCCTGGAGCCGGCCCGATGCTCAGAGCCGTCACAACCTGAACTACTGGACTTTCGGCGATTATCTGGCCATGGGAGCCGGCGCCCACGGCAAAGTGAGCCTTGCCGATAGCCGTATCCTCCGTTACTGGAAGACCCGACAGCCGGAGGCCTTTCTTCGTCGGATCGGCTCCCGAACCGCAGGCAGTGAAGCCATCGAAGCCGAAGATCGGGGCCTGGAATTCATGATGAACGCTTTACGGCTGAAAACCGGCACCAGCGAAAACCTGTACAGTGAACGTACAGGTTTACCGCTGTCGTCCATTGCGGTAAAACTGGAGTCCCTGAGAGCTCAAAATTTGATGTCCCCGACTCGTCTGCAGGCGACAGAGCAGGGGCAAAGATACCTGAACAACCTGCTGGAGCAATTTCTCTGATGGACTCAGCCCGGCGCCCACCACTGATCCCCATGCGCCCCATGAAGCTGCCCATGAAGCTGTCTCTGGTGACAGCTCTGGCGCTATGGCTGGTGCTGGCCGCATTGAATCAGCCCCTGCACACAGCCGCCGCACCTCAGGGCATGGTGAGTTTACAATTGGCCGGTACAGCTGATCAGACCCACGCCATCCTGCGCAGCTGGCGTGACGGCAATCTGGGGCTGGCCAGGCTGTCTCTGTGGCTTGATCTGGCCTTTATCGTGGTCTACCTGGCGACACTGCTTCAGCTGACACGACATTTCACGCGCGACCGGCCCGGCGTCCGCGAGCGCATGGTTGCGCGCTGGGTGCGGGTGCTGTTCGTGATCGCCGGCCTCAGTGATGTCGCCGAAAACATCGTTTTGCTGAACAACTTCAACCCGCCCTCAGACACTCTCAGCCTGACGGCGACGATTCTGGCCCTGCTCAAGTTCACCGGGCTGATACTGGGGATGGCGGGACTGGTCGTTATCCGGGCGTCCCGCCGGCGGCCGCTAAGCACACCCCACTGAACTCAGTTGGTGCGATAGAACAGCAAGTCCCAGACCCCATGACCCAGCTTTTCACCGCGCTTTTCAAACTTGGTGATGGGCCGGTCTTCGGGTTTTGGCGAGTAGCCGCCCTGCTCCTGGGTGTTGGCAAAACCTTCCGAGGCATTCATCACGTCTAACATATGCTCGGCGTAATTCTCCCAATCGGTGGCCAGGTGCAGGATGCCACCCACCCGCAGTTTATGACGGATGCGCTGAATAAACTCAGACTGGATCAGGCGGCGCTTATGATGTTTTTTCTTGTGCCAGGGGTCCGGAAAAAACACCATCACGCGGTCCAGGCAGGCGTCCGGAAGGCACAGATCAATCACGTCATTGGCGTCGATGCTGTAAACCCGAACGTTCTCCAGGCCCCGCTCTTCGACATCTTTCAATAATGCGCCAACGCCCGGCAAGTGAACCTCAACCCCGATAAAGTCCTGTTCCGGCGCAGCTTCTGCCATTTGCGCCAGCGATTGCCCCATACCGAAGCCGATTTCAAGGTTGAGCATATTATCCCGCCCGAATACTTCGCGCGGATCGATCATGCCGTGCTCGCGGCTCAGACCGTATTTCGGCCAATTACGGTCGAAGGCTTTTTTCTGGCCTTCGGTCATCCGCCCCTGGCGCAGCACAAAGCTGCGAACACCACGGCGCGTGGTGACCGGGTTGGTGTCCGGAGTCTCGTTCTGGTCACTCATTGTATGTCCTCAAGCTTCAAAGCACGTCTTGTATGAAAGTCAGAACCTGAGTTTACCAGAGTCCGGGACGTCAGGCGGAGACAACCGACCCCTGCCCGGCCTGACGGTCGAGCTGGCGATACCCCAACGCCTCCATCAAATGCGACTGACTCAGAGATTCAACCCCTTCCAGATCGGCCAGCGTGCGAGCAAGCCTCAAGACACGGTGCAAGCCCCGGGCCGAAAGGCCCAGGCGTTCCATGGCCCGGGTCAGCAAACGCTCACCGGCCATATCCAGCTTGCAGGCCCGATCCAGGGTGCTGCCCGACAAAGCCGCGTTGAGAGTGCCCCGTTTGTCCTGTCGCGCCCTGGCCGCCAGCACCCTGGCCCTGACACAGTCGCTGCTTTCCCCGGCCTCGGCTGAGCCCAGCAAAACACCACCAGCCTGGACCGGCACCTCCACGTGCAAATCGAACCGGTCCAGCAACGGACCCGATATCTTCGCGCGGTATCGCGTTACCTGCGTGGGCGAGCACTGACACTCGATACCGGGATGACCGCTGTAACCACAGGGACACGGATTCATGGCTGCAATGACCTGAAACCGGGCAGGAAACGTCACTTGCCGGGCCGCCCGACTGATCGAAATGACTCCGGTCTCCATGGGTTCCCGGAGAACCTCCAGTACCCGGCGCTCAAACTCGGGTAACTCGTCCAGAAAAAGCACTCCACGGTGCGCCAACGAGATTTCTCCCGGCCGGGGGCTACTGCCACCGCCTACCAGGGCCACGGCCGAGGCCGTGTGATGCGGTGCCCTGAACGGCGGCCGGCGCCAGCCCCCGGCTGCCAGCGGCTGGCCCGCCACCGAGTGCACACTGGCAACCTCCATGGCCTCTTCATCCGCCAGCGCCGGTAAAATGCCGGGCAAACGACTGGCAAGCATACTCTTGCCGGTACCCGGCGGGCCAAAGAACAGCAGGTTGTGCCCACCCGCTGCCGCTACCTCGAGCGCGCGTCTGGGTACCGGCTGGCCGCGCACATCGGCAAGATCGGCCGTCGCGGCCGGGGATGAATCATCATCGTTAGCCTGAGACCGTGGCACCGGCACCAGGCGGGCGCGCCCCGACAAATGCTCACACACCGCCAGCAGGTGGCTGGCCGCTAACACATCTTCACGGCTGGCCAGGGCTGCCTCACGGGCATTGTCCTGAGGCACCAGTAACGACCGGCCAGCGGCACGCGCAGCCAGCACAGCCGGCAGAATGCCTTTGAGGGGCCGGAGTGCGCCATCCAGGGAAAGCTCACCGAGAAATTCCTGATTGCGGAGGCTCTCCGGGGGAATCTGGCCCGATGCCGCCAGAATCCCCAGCGCAATCGGCAGATCAAAGCGCCCGCCTTCCTTCGGCAAATCAGCCGGTGCCAGATTGATGGTGATGCGCCGGGCGGGAAACTCGAAGCCGGCATTAAGCAGGGCGCTGCGGACCCGGTCTTTGCTTTCCCGTACACCGGTTTCCGGCAGGCCAACAATGGACAACGCAGGCAAGCCGCCCGACAGGTGCACTTCAACCGTTACGGGCGGAGCAGACACGCCAACACTGGCGCGCGAGTGGACAATAGCGAGCATGGTAACCTTCCCTGGCAAATAATCATCAATCGTTGCGGGCAGCGACCCTGCCACCCATCTGACCCGTCAGGAACTCTGGCGCTGCTCCAACTCGGACACGCGCTTTTCCAGAGCCTCTACCTTTTCACGGGTTTTCATCAGCACCGCCTGCTGGGCATCAAATTCTTCACGGGTCACCAGCTCGAGCCGCGACAGAACCGTCATCACCGTGGCCCTGGCCTGGGCCTCGAAATCTTCCCGCGCCGCGCGGGCCATATCCGGAACAAACTGGCCAAACTGGCCTTGCAACTGAGAAAAAATTTCCTGCGGCCCTTTCATCAATCACCTCGTCAATTTGGATTACCGGCACAATAAGACCATTTTATCTCTCGCCGGGCGCGTTGAAACCAGTGTATCACACCCACCCCCCTGCCATACTGTGCCCGGTCGGCATTATAATGGCCGCGGCCGAAGGCGAGACTGCGCTGTTTTGAGACAGTCGCGGGCGCAGCGCACCACTATGGTGCAGAAGATTGCGCCATTTCGGCACAACCGATACATAACAATTTGTTTTAAATAACTTTTTTTGCGTTGGCACACCCGATGCTAAAGCCTACGTACACAATCCGCACAATTGATGTGCGAGGTGGCAGCATCCCGAGCTCAACAACTGGCCGGCGGCCCTCACTGTTGGGACGGCTTTACCAAGGAGAAAGCAATGAAACTTGTGACAGCGATCATCAAGCCTTTCAAATTGGATGATGTCCGTGAGGCACTATCCGAGATTGGCGTACAAGGCGTAACCGTCACTGAAGTCAAAGGCTTCGGTCGGCAGAAAGGCCACACAGAACTGTATCGTGGCGCGGAATACGTGGTGGACTTCCTGCCCAAGGTCAAAGTGGAAATCGCCATCGGCGACAATCTACTGGACCAGGTCATCGAGTCCATCACCAAGGCGGCCAACACCGGCAAGATCGGCGACGGCAAGATTTTCGTGACGGAACTGGAACAGGCTATCCGAATCCGGACAGGCGAAACCGGCGAAGAAGCGGTCTGATTCTGAACTGACACTCAGCCAACGCAAAAAACTTATAACCTGAAGAGCCTTGTGCGGAGGGCTTCCCATGGAAAGCAATCTCTTTCACCTGCAGTACGCAATAGATACCTTTTATTTTCTCGTGTGTGGCGCATTAGTCATGTGGATGGCAGCCGGCTTCGCCATGCTCGAGTCCGGCCTGGTGCGTGCTAAAAACACCACCGAAATCCTGACCAAAAACGTCGCGCTGTTTGCGGTGGCCTGCACCATGTACCTGGTGTGTGGCTACGCCATCATGTATGGCGGTAACGTCTTCTTGTCCGGCATTGCCGATGTAGACGTAGACGGCGTACTGGGCGACTTTGCAACCCGCGAAGACGGCTTCACCGGCGGCTCCATCTACTCGGCTGCCTCTGACTTCTTCTTCCAGGTTGTGTTCGTGGCCACCGCCATGTCGATTGTCTCCGGTGCGGTCGCCGAGCGCATGAAACTCTGGGCGTTCCTGATCTTCGCGGTATTCATGACCGGCTTCATCTACCCGCTCGAGGGTGCCTGGACCTGGGGTGGTGCCGACGTTTTCGGAATGTATAACCTGGGCGACCTTGGCTTCAGTGACTTCGCCGGCTCCGGCATCGTGCACATGGCTGGTGCCGCTGCCGCCCTGGCCGGTGTCCTCCTGCTCGGCGCCCGTAAGGGCAAGTACGGCCCCAACGGTGAAATCCGTGCCTTCCCGGGTGCCAATATGCCGCTCGCGGCGCTGGGTACCTTCATCCTGTGGATGGGCTGGTTCGGCTTCAACGGTGGTTCGGTTCTGAAACTCGGTGACGTGGCCAGCGCCAACTCGGTCGCCATGGTGTTCCTGAACACCAATGCCGCCGCTGCCGGTGGTGCCCTCGCCGCCCTGATCACCGCGCGCCTGATGTTTGGCAAAGCGGACCTGACCATGCTGCTGAATGGCGCTATCGCCGGGCTGGTGGTGATCACCGCCGAGCCGTCCACGCCGAGCGCGCTGACCGCTACGGTCTGGGGTGCTCTGGGCGGTGTCCTGGTGGTCCTGAGCATCGTCACTCTGGACAAGCTGCGCATCGACGATCCGGTTGGCGCCATTTCGGCCCACGGTGTCTGTGGTTTGCTGGGCCTCCTGCTGGTGCCAATCACCAATGACGGCGCCACCTTCAGCGGCCAGATCATCGGCGCCCTGACCATCTTCATCTGGGTCTTCGTAGCCAGCCTGGTAGTCTGGGGTGTTCTCAAGGCCGTCATGGGCATCCGCGTCACCGAAGAGGAAGAATACGAAGGTGTCGACCTGTCCGAATGTGGCATGGAAGCCTACCCGGAGTTTGTCAGCGGCAAGCAGTAAACCGCCAGCAACCCGGAACCCAAAAGGGGCGCCCATCCGGGCGCCCCTTTCTTATAGGTGCTTTCCCTCCCCTGTGGCCAACCCCGAGTCAGCCCTCTTCCGGGCGCACCTCGTCTTCCAATGCGTCCACCATGAACTGCGGCATGGCCAGGGCTCCATGATGAACCCCGGAATTGTAGTAACGGGTAACGAAAGGACGGTCGTTGGCGTCTTCCTCTCGGAAATACTTCAGCGGGTTTTCCTTGCTGCCCATGGTGCAACTCCACCAGCCTGTGGGATATACCGGCTGGGGAAACGGCAACGTCTGCACATGATCAAAGCCCGCCTTGCGCATATCCTGGTGAATGTCCTTGATGATGCTGTCGGTATGCAACAGGGGAGATTCGCTCTGCTGCACGATGATCCCGCCCTCCTTCAGGGCGAGCATGGCATCGCGATAAAAATCCAGCGCAAACAGACCTTCGGCGGGGCCGACCGGGTCTGTGCTATCGATAATCAACACATCGATACTGCCGGGTTCGATATCGCGCATCCACTGGATGCCATCGCCGAAGAAGAAGTTTGCCCGGGGGTCGCCATTGGCCGAGCACAGCTCCGGGAAATACGTCTCGGACACACGGGTTACCCGCTCATCAATCTCCACCTGCCAGGCTTCTTCCACGCCGGGGTGCTTCAGCACTTCCTTCAGGGTGCCGCAGTCGCCGCCCCCCACAATCACCACTTTCTTCGGGGCCTTGTGGGTGAACAGCGCAGGATGGGTCATCATCTCGTGATACAGGAAATTGTCCCGGGTGGTCAGCATGACGCAGCCATCCAGCACCATCAGGTTGCCGAAGGTTTCCGTTTCGTAAATTTCCAGGGTCTGGAACGGCGTCTGCTCTTCATGGAGCTTGCGCTTTACTTGCAGGGAAAAAGCCGTGCCCTGATCCTGAAATACTTCGGTGAACCAACCTTCGTTCAATGCGGTCATGTCTGCCTCCCACAATGTGCCGCTGCGATCTGCCGGGGCATCTGAAAGGGGCGTATTGTAGGTGCAGTAGTCAACTCCTACAATGCAGCCTGTTACTGGCCTGCCGGCCGCCCCGGTTTCCTGACAGGATAGCAATTATGGCTGAAAGCGCTGCATCACCCGCTCACAGGGTCTACAACATCGCGCACTGGAGTGACGGCTACATTGCGGTCAATGATCAGGGCGAGGTGGAAATCTGCCCTGACCGAGGCCAGAGCAACGCGCGCATCAACTTGCCCGCCCTGACCCGCTCACTCGCGGAGTCAGGCATTGCTTTACCGGTACTGATCCGCTTTACCGACATCCTGCACGATCGGGTGAGCAAGCTCTGCAATGCGTTCAACACGGTTACCCGGGAGCAGGGCTATCAGGGCCGCTACACCGCCGTCTACCCGATCAAGGTTAATCAGCAGCGCCGGGTAGTGGAGGAATTACTCGCGGCCGAACCTGCAGCCTCGGCCAACCAGGTGGGCCTTGAAGCCGGCAGCAAACCCGAACTGATGGCCGTGCTGGCATTGGCCAGACAAGCGGGCTCAGTCATTGTCTGCAATGGCTATAAAGACCGGGAATACATCCGGCTGGCGCTGATTGGCCAGAAGCTGGGGCACCGGGTGTTTATCGTGGTGGAAAAACAATCCGAACTGCCCCTGATTCTGGCGGAGGCAGAACAGCTTGGCGTTTCGCCGCTGATCGGTGTACGGGCCCGTCTGGCAACCATTGGCAAGGGCAACTGGCAGAATACCGGAGGCGAAAAATCCAAATTTGGCCTGTCTGCCAGCCAGATACTGGAGGTGGTGGATACCCTGAAACAGGCCGGCGCCCTCGACACCCTGCAACTGCTGCATTTTCACCTGGGCTCGCAAATTGCCAACATCCGGGACATCCAGACCGGCCTGCGCGAATGCGCGCGTTTTTACACCGAGCTCCACGCCCTTGGCGCCCCGATCGGCACCGTGGATATCGGCGGCGGCCTTGGTGTGGACTACGAGGGCACCCGTTCGCGCAGCAGTTGTTCCATGAATTACAGCGTGTTCGAATACGCGTATAACGTGGTGCACGTGCTACAGGCAGAATGTGATCGCCAGGGCATTCCGCACCCGGATCTCATCAGTGAATCGGGGCGGGCATTGACCGCACACCATTCAGTGCTGGTTACCAACGTCATCGACCGGGAGACTCCAAACCATCACGAACCGTCCGCACCATCTGCGGCTGCTCCCGCACCGTTACACGACCTCTGGCGCGATCTGGAAAGCCTGCAGGATGCGCACTCCCCCCGTTCTCTGGCAGAGGTCTACCACAACATCCTGCACGCTATAGCCGATGTTAACGCGCAATTTGCCCACGGACTGCTGTCGTTATCCGAACGGGCCCAGGCTGAAACCCTGTACGTGAAATGCTGCCGGATTCTGCGGGGTGAGCTGGACAGCGCCAACCGGGCACACCGGGAGATTATTGACGAACTGAACGAGAAACTGGCAGAAAAGCTGTTTGTGAACTTTTCCCTGTTCCAGTCGCTGCCGGATGTCTGGGGTATTGACCAGATTTTCCCGGTCATGCCGATTAACGGGCTCAATCGCCCGCTGAACCGCCGCGCCATTATTCAGGATATTACCTGCGACTCCGATGGCCGGATTGATCAGTACGTGGACGGCCAGGGCATAGAAAGCACCCTGCCGTTACCGGAACACAACCCCGACTCACCGTTGCTGATGGGCTTTTTCATGACCGGTGCCTATCAGGAAATTCTCGGCGATATGCACAACCTGTTCGGGGATACCCATTCGGTCGATGTGAAACTGAGCGCACACGGGCACTATCAGGTGGGGCATCCAATAACCGGAGACACTGTGGCCAAAGTACTGCGTTACGTAAACTTCGAGCCCGACGCATTACTCGAGTCCTACCGGCAGAAGTTCCAGCTCAGCAATCTTGAGCCGGAACTGCAAAAAGCCCTGCTTGATGAAGTATCGGCCGGGCTGGACGGCTACACCTATCTTGAGGAATAACGCGGCGGCAGTCTAAACCTGGTTCTGCTTTCGCCAGACTGACGGCGAGACACCCTGCCACTTCCGAAACGCCCTGCCAAAATTGGAGGGGTCACTGTAGCCGAGATGCTCGGCAATCTGGTCAATGGTCATGGCCGAGTGTCCCCGCAACAGTTCCAGAGCACGCTGCTGGCGCACCCTCTCCTGAAGCGTCTGGAACCCGTTTCCTTCGGCGGCAAGCTGTCGCCGGAGGGTCCGCGGGGACACCCCCATGTGCAGCGCCACTTCCTCAACGCCGGGCAAACGCCCATCCCGCCTTGTCTCCAGCAGCCTGAGCACTCTCCCGGCCACAGATGTGGCGGCTTCAATCTGGCGCATTTCCTCTTCGCACTGGGCCTCGGCCACACGCCGGGCCACAGGATTGGACAACGACATCGGCAACGACAAAAACTTTCGGCGAAAGCGCAGCTGATTCACGTTTCTGGAAAACTCGATCTCGCCACCGAACAACGACTGGTAACGCCCGGCACGGTTCGGGCGCGGGTAATCCACCAGGCACCGCCCGCCATCCAGCAGCCGGGTGCCAAACAGCAGATAGTTGACCTCCATCAGCGTTGCCAGCACCACTTCAACGTTAAACCGATGCAGCCTTGCCGTGCCATGACGGAGTTCGAGTTGAAGTACCGCGTCTCGCTCTTCCACAAAGAATGAGAGTGACATATAGGCAAAACGGGTGCGGAAATATTTAATCAGCACCTGCAGCGCCTGCTCCAGCGTATCGCAACTGATCGCCGCCTGAGACAAAGCACCATGGGCGGTGAACTTCAGGCGTGTGCCATACTCCAGGCCGAGACAATCGTCATCACAGCGGGCAAGCACCGCCTCACACAGTGCGATGAACTGGTTGAGTGTGATGAAGTTGTCGGGATGACTGAGCTGGTGGTGGCGGATACCGGATGCCAGCAGCAGCTCCGTGCGACAGATATGTCTTTCCTCTGCCAGCTGGCACAGAATTTCAGCGTAATGCACCCGCATACCGGGCAAAGAGCCATCAGAAAGCAATCCGTTCATAATCTGCAATAGGTGGTTATTGTTTTACCAGCCAGACTAATCCCTGCCTGTGTAACCGACAATCACTCCGGTGACGCCGCTGCCCGGCCTTTGAGCCACTCCGGTATTTTTTTCGGGGGAATACCGATCCGCTGGCGAATCGGGGCCGTAAAACCTTCGACTGACAAATCCGTTACGAGTGCATACAATGATGACATTAGCCCGCTCAAATACGACCACTGTCAAGGAGCGCTCGGTGACCACACTGGAGCAGCAACCAGCAAAAACCGAAGGGCGCAAAGATCCCTGGGGTGTTCTGCTGGAGAAAGTCGGCAAGCATCACGATCGGGCCGCTTACCATGCTCTGTTCGAGCACTTCGCCCCGCAGATCAAGTACTATGCAATTTCCAACGGAATTGCCAGCCACGCCGAAGAACTGGTCCAGGAAGTCTTTATTTCCATCTGGCGCCGGTCCTGCCTTTACGATTGGCGGAAAGCCGCGGCGTCGACCTGGATCTTCACCATCGCGCGGAACCAGCGTATTGATATGCTGCGAAAGATGCAGCGCACCAGTGCGGAGATGGCAGTCGAGACGGAAGATCTTTGGCAGATCCCCGGCGATAACGAAGACGAACCCGTGGCGTCACTGCACCGGTTGATGTCCGAGCGCAGAGTACGGGAGTCCCTCAGCCATCTTCCCGAAGAGCAGATTACGGTGATTGCCAAGGTGTATATGGAGCACAAGTCGCACCAGATGGTGGCCGACGAGCTCGAGATTCCGCTGGGTACGGTGAAAAGCCGGGTACGCCTGGCACTGAACAAGTTAAAAGTGATTTTGCAGGATCAAAACGTATGACACGGCATCATCCCGACAGTCTCAGTTTGATGGAATACAGCGCGGGTAATCTCAGTGATCCACATGCCCTGTGTATCCGCCTGCACCTGGAGCAGTGCCCACACTGTTGCAGCCGTGTTGACACGCTCAACAGCCTGGGCGCTGTCATGATGGACCAACAGCCGAAAGTAACGGTGGAGTCCTCTAGCTTCGATCAGCTGATGGCCAGGATTGACAGTGCACCCGAGGAATCTGCTCCGCCCGTGCCGAAGCCGAAAGTCAGCCCACTGCAGAAATTGCTGGGCGAAGACATCAACGCTTTGCCGTGGAAGCGGCAATTGGCGGACGTCAGCGTTTTGGACATTACCGATAAGTTTCCCGGCCAGAACGAGCGGGTGGTGCTCCAAAAACTGGTGGCCGGAGGTAAAGCCCCGGCGCATACCCACCGGGGGGACGAGACCACCATCGTGTTGCAGGGAGCGTTCGCCGATCAGAAAGGTGTGTTCAATCAGTGGGATTTCGTGGTTCTGAACGAACACGACGAACATCGCCCTGTTGCCGTTGGGTGTGAAGACTGCATCACTCTGTCGGTGCTGAGTGCGCCGTTGAAACTGACCGGCACCTTTACCCGCCTGCTCAACCCTTTCCTCGGTTAACCGGATGCTGCGGCTGTGCCGCAGCGACCTCTACCAGGACAACTCCGAACCGTCCCAGCTGAAAAATCGGCCATTATCGTCAGGCCCCAGCTGCTCCAATACCGCGAACAGGTTATCGGCCGTTTGTTCTGGCTCATGCACGGTTAACTGTTCAAGCGACTGCTGGAACGGCGCACTCAGTCCCGACAGTGTGGTGCCCGGATGCAACGCCACACAGGCAAGCGGCTGATAGCGCCGGGATAACTCAACCGACAGATTCCTGACCAGCATATTCAACGCTGCCTTGGAAGTCCGATAGGCGTACCAGCCTCCCAGCCGGTTATCCGCAATCGACCCAACCTTCGCCGATACCGCCGCTATCCTCTTGAAATGCTTGCCTCGCAATGCCGGAGCAAGGTGCGGCATCAACAGGGCGAACCCCAGGCAGTTCACGCGATACGCCCGGATCATGCTCTGACTGTCTATATCCTCAAGACGTTTTTCCGGAGACATCTCGTCGTCGTGCAGCAATCCTGCAGCGTAAATGATGTTCTCTACCGATGGTGATGCCTCCAGCGCCGCTTTCAGGCCTCTGCTGTCAAGATGCTGCTCGTCCTCCGCGTCCCAGGCCAGCACACGGACAGACTCATGACACCGGAGCGCCTCGGGCGCCGATTCCGGATCACGACACAGCCCGATCAACGTCTGGCCCGGGCAGACTTCCAGATAGCGGCGCGCCAACGCCGCGCCAATCGCACCGGACACACCGGCAATCACCGTTGTCATCGGCAAACCTCCACATTATCAATCAACACGACACCGGTGATACGAAAATTCAATGCTCTCAGGCCACCGGCGAGTAAACCAAATTTTTCAAACACCCGTATGAACAAGGCACTTGAATCACACGACGACATTCCGCGATCAGCAGGATCGCGACATTGAAGCAGGAGAGTATTCATGCAATACCAGGCACCCGCGAACGACCTTCGCTTTTTGTTGTTTGATGTCTTGGGCGCAGACAAACTGCACGAACTGGAAAAATACGCCGATGCCACGCCGGACCTGATGTCTGCGGTTATCGACGAAGCCGGCAAACTGGCCGCTGAAGTCATTCAGCCGACCAACCAGACCGGCGACCGGCAGGGCTGCAGCTACGATCCGGAGACGAAAGCGGTGACCACGCCGGACGGGTTCAAAGAGGCCTACCGGAAGTTCGTCGAAGGCGGCTGGACCGCACTGGACGCACCTCTCGAGTTTGGCGGCCAGGGCTTGCCACACACACTCAAGTTTGTGGTCGACGAAATGGTGTGCTCCACCAACCTGTCGCTGGGGATGTACCCCGGCCTGACCCATGGCGCCATCAGCGCACTGTACGCCCATGGCTCAGACGAACTGAAGCAGACTTACCTGGAAAAACTCATTTCCGGTGAGTGGACCGGAACCATGTGCCTGACCGAGCCCCAGTGCGGAACCGATCTGGGCCTGATCCGGACCAAGGCGACGCCGAACGACGACGGCAGCTATGCCATCGAAGGCACCAAGATCTGGATCACCGGTGGGGAACACGACCTGGTGGACAACATCGTGCATCTGGTATTGGCCAAACTGCCGGGTGCGCCGGACACCACCAAGGGCATCTCCCTGTTTGCGGTTCCGAAAATCCTGCCGGATTCCGGAGAGCGCAACCCGGCTTTCTGCGGCGGCCTGGAGCACAAAATGGGCATCAAGGGCTCCGCCACCTGCGTGATGAATTTTGAAGGGGCCAAAGGCTGGCTTGTGGGCGAGCCGAACAAGGGCATGAGCGCCATGTTCACCATGATGAACGAAGCTCGCCTGATGGTTGGAATGCAGGGCCTGGGCCTGGCCGAAATGGCTTACCAAGAAAGCCTGGCATTTGCCAAAGAGCGCCTGCAGAGCCGTTCTCTGAGTGGCCCGAAAAACGCCGACGGCCCGGCTGATCCCATCATCGTTCACCCCGATGTGCGCCGTATGCTGATGCGCCAGAAGGTGTTGAATGAGGGGATGCGTGCACTCGCCCTGTTTACCGGCCATCAGCTGGATCTGTCGGTGGCCCACCCGGATGAGAAAGTGCGTGAAAACGCCGATGACCTGGTGCAGTTGCTTACCCCCGTGGTCAAGTCTTTCCTGACCGACGAAGGCTACAACAATGCCAACTGGGGCCAGCAGGTGCTGGGCGGATCTGGCTTTACCCAGGACTGGCCGCTGGAGCAGCTGGTGCGCGACGGGCGTATCGCCCGTATTTATGAAGGCACCAACGGCATCCAGGCGATGGACCTTGTAGGCCGGAAGCTGTCTCTCAAGGGTGGCCAACTGGTGCGCGCGCTGTTCGGCGAGCTCACCGGCTACCTGAAGGACAACCCGGATGCGCCCTACCGCGAAGAGCTGAAAGGAGCCATCAAGGGGCTTGAGCAGGCCACCATGTGGCTGGCCCAGAATGCCCCCAAAGATCCGGAACAAGCCGGTGCGGCAGCCTCACCTTACCTGCGCCTGACCGCATTGACCGTAATTGGTTACCTGTGGTCGCGGATGGCGGCAGAAGCCGGCAAGCAGCTTGAGGCCGGTGAAGGCAACACGCCCCTGCTGGAGAGTAAACAGGTCTCCGCCCGCTTCTACTTTGAAAAGCTGATGCCGGAAGCGGATTGGCTGCTGAAAGACATCCAGTCCGGCAAGGATAGCCTGATGGGGCTGGACGACGAGCACTGGGTCGCCTAAAGATCCGTTCAACCGGTCAGGCTCCGGAGCCTGGCCGGAAATGACCGGAAAATGGCAACTTGTGACCTTCAGAAGGACAGCTCAGGCATTCAATAATGATCACGTTGATTAGTGTCTCTGAACTAGTCCAACCAGCCTCTGCATGAGGCTGGTACCTTCTTGAAGCCGCGCTTTGCGCGGCTTTTTTTATCAATCCTTTTCGCCGCTCGCAGTCCACCAGTACAATGTCCCCTGGATTCTGACACTTCAACAGAGACGGCATGACCTCCGACGACTACCATTTCCGCTTTGGCGGCATAGAACGACTGTACGGCAGAACCGCATTGAGCGCCTTTCGCCATGCCCACATCGCCATTGTCGGCCTGGGCGGAGTCGGCTCTTGGGCGGCCGAAGCCCTGGCGCGCAGCGGCATTGGCACCCTGACGCTGATCGACATGGACGATATCTGCGTGTCCAACACCAATCGCCAGCTCCACGCCCTCACCAGCCAGTACGGTCGCACCAAAACCGAGGCCATGGCCGACCGGCTGCGAGCCATTAACCCCCAGGCCGACATTCGCGTTCACTTCGGGTTTGTGACCGTCAGGAATGTTGCCGATTTGATCAGCGAAGAGATGACCGGAGTGATCGACGCGATCGACAGTGTCAAACCCAAAGCCGCGCTGATTGCCCACTGCCAGCGCCGCAAGATTCCCATCATCTGCGCCGGAGGTGCGGGGGGGCAGATGGACCCGACCCAGATTCAGGTGGCCGATCTGGCGAAAACGACCCAGGATCCGTTACTGGCCAAAGTGCGTAATTTATTGCGCCGGGAATACGGTTTTTCCCGCAATCCCAAACGGCGCTTTGGCGTCGAGGCAGTATACTCACTGGAGCAACTGACCTACCCCGCTCCAGATGGCGAGGTTTGCCAGCAGAAACCGACAACCGATGGCCCGGTTCGTCTGGACTGCGCCACCGGCTTCGGAGCTGCAAGCCCGGTCACCGCGAGCTTTGGTTTTTTTGCGGCATCCCGGCTACTGAACCGTATTGCCCGCAGGGCCAATATCTAAACCAACCATCGAGGCCCTTTTATGGCCGTTAGCACGACGTTAATTCTCGCCGGTATCGGCGTTTCTTCCCTGGTCTGTCAGTGGCTGGCATGGCGCTTACGTATGCCGGCTATCCTGTTTCTGCTGGCCGGGGGCATTCTGGCCGGGCCGGTCACCGGATTTCTTCAGCCGGAAGCCATTTTTAACGACCTGCTGTTTCCTGTCATTTCCCTCGCCGTCGCCATCATCCTGTTCGAAGGCAGTCTGACCCTGCGTTATGAAGAAATCCGGGGCCACGGCAAGATGGTCCGCAACCTGATACCGGTCGGCACACTGGTAACCTGCCTGATCGGCACTCTGGCCGCACGCTGGATTCTGGAAGTCTCCTGGGAAGTCGCCTTACTGTTCGGCGCGATCTCCGTTGTTACCGGGCCAACGGTTATCGCACCGCTGCTGCGGGCCGTGCGGCCCACCTCCAAGCTCGCCAACATCCTGACCTGGGAAGGCATCATCATCGACCCGGTGGGGGCCTTGCTGGCGGTTCTGGTGTTTGAGGGCATCGTGTCCTGGGGCCAGGGCAATGTCTTCAGTCACTCGCTCTACATTTTTGCCAAAACCCTTCTGGTCGGCTTTGCTATCGGCGCTGCGGCGGGCTACCTGAATGGCCTGGTACTCAGAAAGCACTGGATTCCCCAGTACCTGCACAACGCCGGCACCCTCACGTTCATGCTGGGCGTGTTTGCGATCTCCAATGAGCTGGCCCATGAGTCCGGGCTGCTCACGGTAACGGTGATGGGCATCTGGATGGCCAACATGAAACAGGTGCCGGTCGACAGCATTCTTGAATTCAAGGAATCGCTCAGCGTCCTGCTTATCTCTGCCCTGTTTATCATCCTGGCCGCCCGGGTGGAGTTTGCCGCCATTGCCGACCTGGGATGGGGGCTCGTAGCCGTGCTGGCCTGCCTGATGTTGATTGCGCGCCCGGTAAGCATCTTTCTCTCGGCCATCGGCACCACCCTGAACTGGCGGGAAAAGCTTTATCTGAGCTGGATCGCGCCCCGGGGCATTGTCGCGGCAGCGGTGTCTGCCCTGTTCGCGTTCCAGCTTGAACGGATCGGTTACGAGAGCGCCGGCGTGCTGGTGCCACTGGTGTTCATGCTGATCATCACCACCGTTACCCTGCAAAGTCTGACCGCCCGCCCCGTGGCGAAACTGCTTCGGGTGCAGGAACCGCCCGCGCACGGTTTCCTGATTCTGGGCGCCAATCCGGTCGCCCGGCTGGTTGCCCAGGCACTGAAAAAACACGAGATTCCCACCATGCTGACCGATACCAACTGGGAAAACGTCCGCCAGGCACGCATGGAAAATCTGCCGGTGTATTTCGGCAACCCGGTCTCCGAGCATGCCGCGACCCACATGGACCTGACCGGTATCGGCAACCTGCTGATACTGTCGCCCTACAAACAGATGAACAGCCTGGCGACCTATCATTTCCTGGACTGGTTCGGCGACAATTCGGTTTTCGGATTGGCAGAGGGCGATCAGGATCAGCGAGCCCGGCTGCAGACCGCAGGCAAAGTACAGCGCACCCGGGGTCTGTTTGATGGCGTCAGCTATGCCAAGCTCGCCAGCCTGGTCAGCCAGGGCTATACGGTGAAAACCACGCAACTGAGCGACGAGTTCGGGTTTGAGCAGTTTCTGGACCAGTACCAGAATCAGGCCCTGGTGCTGTTTGTCCGCGACAGCCGGGACCACACTCACCCGGTGAAAGACATGGACACGCTGGAACCGGGCGACGACTGGGTACTGATCAGCCTGGTGCCTCCACAACCCCAGCGCGAGCGCAAAGAGCGGAATGACAGCGCCAGCGACAAGATGCCCGGCGGCATAGCCCCGGCCTGAGGCTCCGGCTGCCGGTCAACGGCAGTCGAGCACTAACTTGCCGCGAACATGGCCGGTCTCAAGCAATTCATGGGCGGCCTGCACCTGGCTCAGCGGAAATACCTGTTCAAGATGCACCCGCACATCGCCGTCTTCTATCAGTTCGGCGATTTCCTCCAGGTGAAAAACATCCGGCCGCACGGTCATGCCATGGGCCCGCAACCCCATAGCCTCGGCGGCACTGACAATGTCATCCGCCGTTACGGTGGGTATCGTCACCAGCACGCCGGATTCCCCGAGGGTATGCAGCGAACGCTTGCCGGTCTCGCCGCCAACAAGGTCCAGCACCACATCCAGCCCATAGCACTCCTCGGCGACATCCGTCGTGTGGTAGTCAATCACTTCGTGTACGCCCAGCTCCGCCAGAAAATCCCGATTGGCCGGGGAGGCCGTGGCCACCACATGGGCGCCCCGCTCAAGCGCAAACTGCACGGCAAAATGACCAACACCGCCGGCCCCGGCATGAACCAGAATTTTCTGACCGGATTCCAGCCGCGCCATTTCGAACAGGGCCTGCCAGGCTGTCAGAGCGGCCAGGGGTATCGCACCGGCCGTCACCAGATCCAGCTCATCGGGCACGATGGCGAGCTCATCCGCCTCAGCCAGGGCATACCCGGCATAGGCACCA
This sequence comes from Marinobacter sp. VGCF2001, assembly GCF_049943275.1. Taxonomy (NCBI): domain Bacteria; kingdom Pseudomonadati; phylum Pseudomonadota; class Gammaproteobacteria; order Pseudomonadales; family Marinobacteraceae; genus Marinobacter; species Marinobacter sp. VGCF2001. The sequence continues at coordinate 164,197 of NZ_JBNFVX010000003.1, read as the reverse complement.
CCACCTGACGGGAAGCCGATCATGCCCATGACCCGGTCACCGGGTGCAAGTGTGGTAACGCCCTCGGCGACCGCCACAATCTCTCCGGCCACATCGTACCCCGGGATCCAGGGTAATCGGTGTTCAATCTGTCGGGCAGCGAAACCCAGCCCCTTGCGGGTTTTCCAGTCAATCGGATTCAGGCCGGCACCATGCACCCGGATGAGCACTTTGCCATCTTCGGGCAAGGGTACCGGGGCGTCAGCTAATTGCAAAACCGCCCGTTCGCCGAACTCGCCATAGATCACATGCTTCATTCGGGTTGAGTCAATTACCTCGGATGATTCCATGGTCGCCTCCGGAATGCATGGGTCAGATGCCCGTTGGCGGACATCAAAGATGAGACTAGCAGATATTCCCGCATCCGGCCTCAGCGAGACAACCCGCGACCGCCGGCCACCAGGGCACCGGAAAGGATGTCCAGGAACGCCTTCGGCGCCCGCGAGGGACGCTGGGATGTCATGTCGACGCAGGCATGGGTCGACATTCCCCTCAACAGGGTTTTGCCATCGGCCGGGCGGATCAGCTGAAATTGGCGGGCCGAGCGGAACCGGCCATCGCAATCGGTCAACCAGGTGCCCAGCACCAGCCGGTCGCCGCGATTGGCGGCAGCCAGATAATCCACATCGGTGTGGGTAATGGCCATGGCCTTGCCGGTTTCCTCATGCAGGGCCCAGGTCATCCCCAGGCTCTCGATGTGTGCCCAGCTGACGTCTTCCAGCCAACGGATATACACCACGTTGTTGGCGTGCCCCAGGCGGTCGGTATCTTCCGCCTGCACGGTAATGTCCAGCGTGAACGGCGTGGGTAAATCCCAGTTCAGATCGGGCGTGTCGTTCATGGTGTTGTTGCTCCAAGGCCAGGAATGGCCTTCAACGGTAGCCGCCCGATACGGTCGTTGTGAAGTGAACCAAAGTAGAGAACGCCGTTGTGGGGATTCACCGAGGTAATTTCCTGCAGATGCTTGCCTCGGGTATCGTGCAGGCTCGTCAATACCTGGCCGTTGCTGTCGAAAGCCAGCACCAGACCATAACTCTGAGGCTTGGGTTGCAGGCTGTCCGGTAATTTGGCCACCAGATCCTTGAGCCAGGCGGACTGGTGCATTGCATCCACCTGGGGATTGCGCAATGTCGGGAAAGCCACCCAATAGCGCCCTTCGCGATCCACCGCCAGATTATCGGGAAAACCCGGCAGATTGTCGGCGAAGACGTCTGCCTGCCCGGCCTTGGGGCCGAGGATCCAGTACCGGAGAGTCCGGTATTTCCAGGTTTCGTTCACCAGCACATAACTACCTTTGGGCGACAGGGCCACACCGTTGGCGAAATGCAGATTGCGCAGGAGCACTTCCGTCGTTCCGCTGTCGGGGTCGTATCTCAGCAGGCGACCATGAGGACGCATCTCCAGTAGATCCAGCACATAGTCGGGTGGCTGGAAGCGGGAACTGGCATCGGTAAAGTAAATGCGGCCGTCCCCGGCAATGACCACATCGTCGGTGAAACGGAAGGGGGTGCCTTCGGCTTCCCGGGTCAGCACCGTGATCTCGCCATCGGGCGCAATCGACAGCAACCCTTTCCAGGCATCAGCTACGACCAGGTTACCGTTGCCATCGAAGACCATGCCCAGGGGGCGGCCACCGGTTTTCAGCCAGTGTTCTACCTCTCCGTCCGGGTGCACCCGAACCACCCAGCCATCCTGGGTACCGGTGTACAGCACGCCGTTCGGGCCAACGGTGGTGTCTTCCGGGCCATAGACCTGGCCCCGGGCCAGCAGATCGGCCAGACGCAGCCGTTCATTGGGGGCCAGGACGCCCGTCATGGCGGGCCGAGAAGGTGCCTGCCAGGCTTTGCTGTCAATCGGGGACGGCGTCAGCAGAAAACTGCCAAGCAATACAAAGATAACCAGCAAGCTCACCAGCAGCCATTTCATCATGCACGACCGTTCCCTTTTCTTGTGATTCTGAATCCGCAGACCCGCCGGCGGAATCCTGTGGAACTAACCTTAGCAGAGATCACAGGGTTGCTTACAAGATCAGGACCGTTGCAGAAAACGCTGGCACAGTGAAGCAAAGGCCTCTGGCTTCTCGGCGTGCAGCCAGTGCCCGGTGCCTTCGATAATTTTCAGCTCAGCGGCGGGAAACAGGGCACGAATTGTGTCCCGGTGTTTTTCCTGGATGTAAGCCGAATCGGCCCCCTTGATAAACAGTACCGGCCCCTCGAACGGGCCCTGGCCCTCGGGAGCTGCCGCCAGCTTGCGGTAGCAGGCATCAATCACCGGCAGGTTGAGCCGCCAACGAAACGCCAGCTCGCTGTCGGTCTGTTGATCCGCCGGAATACGTTCAAGATTTTTCAGCAGAAACTGGCGCACCCCGGGGATTTCAACAAACTCGGCGAGCCTTGTATCCGCTTCGGTACGGGATTTGACGCCCCGGAGGTCCAGTTGTTGCATACCGTCCAGGATTGCATCGTGGTGCGCCTTGTAGGTAACCGGCGAGATATCCGCCACAATCAGCGCGCGCACCCGTTCGGGGTGGCTCAGGGCAACCTGCATAGCAACCTTGCCTCCCATGGAATGGCCAAGCAGGCTGGCTTTCTCAATACCCTGGGCATCCAGATAAGCCACTACATCGGCCGCCATGGACGGATAATCCATGTCATCGGTGTGGGGCGAACTGCCATGATTGCGTTCATCCAGAGCATGAAGCTGCCACTCCTCTTCAAGCCGGCGGGCAATCCCCCCCAGGTTTTCCAGCGAGCCGAACAGTCCGTGCAGCAGCACCAACGGCTCCCCCTGGCCGGTAATACGATGGTTCAGTTCAACGCTCATGGGCAGGCAGTCTCCGGTTATCGAATCAGACCCGATACCCTACCACCGCCAGCCCCGGGGGCAAGGGGCAATCGAGGCGACCTCCCGGGCATAAAAAAGCCGGGCAAGCCCGGCTTTCACATCAATGCACTGTCTCATCCGAGTATCAGCAGTAAAAGATGCCATCAAGATACTCTGCAAGCGCCATTACGTTTCTACGTTCAAATTCACTGTGAGGTACAAAAATCTCTTGTGCCATATAACGCCTCCTTTTTGCGTTGCCCTACTTCAACCTGCTACTCGACATGGTATCGTTGATAACAACACAGGCCGTTGACTCACTGTCCCAATCGTTTGACATTTTGTATCAATTCGCAGCACGTCACCGGGAGCCGAATCCAGGTATGCAGGCGCAGTCTGAACACACAGAAGCCCCCCAGGTTGCGGCGTCGAGCACCCTGGCACTGATGCACTATCTGGACACCCGGGGATTACTGGATACTGCCCGGGTAACAGCCGTGACCGGGCTGGCGCCAGACACCCTGAGCGATCCGGATCTGCGCGTGCCGGCGCACGCCCACTACCGGCTTTGGGCGCTGGCCGAGGAACTGACCGGCGACCCCGGCGTTGGCCTTCATGCCGGGCAAGTGATCGACCCCGAGCGCATGGGGCTGGTCGGCCACGTTTTCTTCAACTGCGACACACTGGGCGAGGCGGTAGTCCAATACGTGAGATTACACCGACTGATCAACGAATCGGTCACCCTGAGCTTCGAACAGACACCGGACCAGGCCATTCTCACCTGGCAGCCGGATCACCCGGACCACTACTGTCGCCAGGATATGGACCGCACCCTCGCCGCCGCCCTGTGCCGCACCCGACATTTTATCCATCGTGGTATCCGGGCCGACTGGCTGGAAGTCGCGCACCCGGAACCACCCTACGCCGCCGAGTATTTCAAACTGTTTGGTGGCGCCGTCAGTTTTGGCTCCGGCATTACCCGGCTGGCCTTCGACAGCAAACACCTGGGCCACCCTATTCCGCACCGGAACCCGTACGTCTATTCCGCGGTGCTGAAACAGGTGAACGCAGTGCTGGCCCGGTTGCAGAGCCGCCGCACCTTCAGCCGGAAGGTGCGGCGGCTGATTTCCCGCCAGATGGCAACCGACCGGATCGACGCCGACACCCTGGCCGGGCAGTGCCACATGAGCCGGCAAACCCTGTATCGCAAGCTCAGGAAAGAAGGACTCAGTTTCCACGATCTGGTGGAACAGGTGCGCAAAGATAAAGCCCTGCGCTACGTAGCTGAAGATCGTTACGCCCTCGGGGAAATTGCCTTCCTGCTGGGGTTCTCCGAATTGAGCGCCTTCAGCCGGGCGTTCAAGCGCTGGACCGGTGTTGCGCCGGTGCAGTTCCGTGCCTCACATCGAGGGGTTAACCATGGTTGATGACAATCTGTCTCTGCTGGCGATTTTTCTGGGTGCGCTGTACCTGTCGGCACTGGCCTGTATCTACCGGATTCTGCTCACCTACCGGACAACACAAGGAGCCATTGCCTGGATTCTCGCGCTGATCGGCCTGCCTTATGTTGCGGTACCCATGTTCCTGCTGATTGGCCGGTCACGGTTTGGTGGCTATGTGAAAGCGCGCCGGATGGGCGACCAATCACTGGGCAATCTGCTGGATCGTTTCGAGCGCCAGACCACCTCCATCGCCCACCCGGGCCAGGAGTCGCTCAGCGATGAATTGCAGGTGCTCTGGAAACTGGGGCGACAGCCTTTCACCAGCGGCAACCATTGCACGCTGCTGCGCGACGGCGAGGCCACGTTCGAGGCCCTTTTCGACGCGATGGAAGACGCCCGTCACTATCTGCTGCTGGAATTTTACATCGTCCGGTCAGACCGCGTAGGTCGGCGCATCAAGGCCATCCTGGAACGAAAGCTGGCTCAGGGCGTTGAGGTGTGGTTTCTTTACGATGATATTGGCAGCGCGTTTCTGTCTCGCAAGTGGCTGAATGAACTGTCCGCTGCTGGCGCCCGCATCGCCTCTTTCGGTGATGGTAATATCCGGCGGCGGCGATTCCAGATCAATTTCCGGAATCACCGGAAACTGCTGGTCTGCGATGGTCAGGTGGGTTTTGTTGGCGGCATCAATCTCGGCGACGAGTATTTGGGCACCGCAATGGATCAGGAACCCTGGCGCGACACCCATTGCCGGATCGAGGGGCCGGCAGTGACCGGCCTTCAGCTGGCCTGGCTGGAGGATTGGAACTGGGCCAGCAATATCCGGCCCGAGCTTGATTGGGTTTCGAACGCACCGCCACCGGGCGATCAGGAAGTTCTGGTTCTTCCTACCGGGCCGGCCGACACCTGGGAAACCTGCGCCCTGTTTTTCCTGAACTGCATCAACAATGCCCGCTACCGGGTGTGGATTGCATCGCCCTATTTTGTGCCCGACTTCCAGATTATGAACGCCCTGCAACTGGCCGCTCTCAGGGGGGTGGATGTACGTATCCTGATTCCTGAAAAAACCGACAGCCCGCTGGTTCGACTGGCCGCCTATTCCTACCTGGTTCAGGCCAGCCAGTCCGGTATTGGCATCTACCGTTACCAGCCCGGTTTCATGCATCAGAAAGTCGTGTTGGTGGACAACCGCTATGCGGCGATTGGCACCGCCAACCTCGATAACCGCTCCATGCGGCTCAACTTCGAGATTACCACCATCAACACCTGCCCGGCGTTTATCCGGGAGGTGGAAAGCATGCTGGAAGATGACCTGGAGGCCTGCCGCCTGATGACCGAGTACGACTATCGCGAACGTTCCATTCTGTTCCGGCTGTGCTGCCGGGCCGTGCGCTTGCTGGCACCACTACTTTGATCTGGCCCCGAAGCAGCGCTTGTGCGAATATGAGGCCACGACTGACGCTGTAAACGACCATTTCATGACCGCATTCAAACCCAGAGAAACCCTGACCGAACAGGTCGCTCGCCATGTCGAAAACCTGATCGCTTTCGAGCAACTCCATTCCGGGGAACGCATCTACGAAAGCGCCATGGCCAAGCAGATGGATGTCAGCCACGGGTCGATCCGTGAAGGGCTGTTGCTGCTTGAGAAACGCCACCTGGTGCGAAACATTCCGCGCAAGGGCGCTTTTGTCACGCCCCTGGACGAGCATTTTGTCCGCAGCCTCTACGAAACTCTGGAACTGTATCTGACACACACCGGGCGAAAACTGGTGAGGCAGTGGCAACCGGCCGACATGGAGCGGCTGGAATCCCTGCACGTACAGATGCGCGATTGCTTCCAGAAAAACGACCTGATGGCGTTTCTCGAACTGGGCATTGAATACACCAAGGCCTCACTGGTCTACGCCGACAACTATTTCATCGTGTCTGCCATTGAGGACCTCTGGCCCTCGGCCAAACGCTGCGCCTTCGTGGCCTTCCGTCACGGAGGCAAGCAAGTGCTGGAGGACAACCTTGCTCACATGGAAGAGTCCATCCGCGCCATTAGGGAGCGCGACGAGCAGGCGCTGGCAGACATACTGCATCGCTACGCCATTCAACAGTGCGAGCAAGTGCTGTCTGCACTGAAATGAGCCCTGTCCGGCGCGCCGCTTAGTAGAACAGCTGGGTAAATGAGAAACCAATGTTGAGGTAAGCGGCCCACTCGTCCTGATTGTTGTAGGCGGCCGAAAGCTGCACCGGCCCGAGAAACGTATCCACGCCGGCAAAGACACTCCAGGAGCGAACCAGCCCGGACCAGCTTGCCTCGTCCATGCCCTCCCAGGCATTACCGGTTTCGAAACCAACGCCGGTGAACCAGGGCAGAATGGGGCCGCCAAACTCCCTCCGGGCCCAGGCTGCCATTAGTGCTGCATCATTGCCGGTAATCTCTCCCGGGGCATAGGCCGATAACTGACGGAAACCACCCAGGCGCACCACATTCTCGACACCGGGCTGACCACTGATCACCTGGCGGGTATACAGCAAACCGGTCAGGTTGAATCGTTGCCAGGTGCCGGTCCCCAATAACATTCCGGTAAGGGCATCGAATTCCCTGTCACTGCCCAGCGCTTCCCGCTCCATCCGGCCGCGGATACCGGCAAACGCGCCGGACTTCGGGTAGAAGGCATCGCTGAGCGAATCGTGTACCAGCTGAAGGCTACCAAAGCCCTGATGCACCTTGCCCGAAGGCGCCACCGATTCGCCAACCTGCTCTTCCACCGTGGCGTAGCCACGCACGTAGCCCAACCGGATTTCGCCATCTCCGCCCAGTTCCAGGCCCACCGCCAGATCCAGCTGGCGGAAAGTCACATCAATCTCGGCAATACGCTCGCCGTTATCGTATATGCTGAAATCATCCCGGCGGTATTCCACCCCCGCCACCGCAAACCGGTCATAGCCATAGTCCAGCGGCTGATACCACTGGCTGCGTGCCCATGGTTGGGTGCCCAACTGAAAACTCGTCTGCCATTCGGCGCCAAGCCGGTTGAGTTCCGTCATCCGCAACCCCGTCGCCAGGTTAAAACGGGTATCGCCGTCAAAGTTATCCTCGTAATTCAGGCCAAACGACAGGTAATTAGGTCCCCAGCTTTTCTCCCGCACCTGAATGATCAAAACCGGCCCTTCATCCGAGGGCTGCAACGACCAGGACACCGATTCGTAATAGCCCAGCCCGTAGATACGTTTGAGGTCCGCTTCCAACCGCTGCACGTCCAGCGGTTCACCCTCCGGTTGGCTGATGCGCTCTCGCAGAAAATCACTGGCCAGCCGGTGGCCCTTGCGCAACTCTATCCGGGCAATCGGAGCGAGGGGCCCGTGCCCGGTTCGGAGCCGGTTCCGGTATTTTCGCCACTCGGTGTCGGACACCGACAATCGGTTCAGGTCAACCGCATGGTCTCGGGCGCCGGTAGCACCCAACTCGAACAAAACCGGTGCATCGTAAAAATCCGAAGAGGTATGGCCCTGCAAATCCGGCTGAATGAGAATGTCCTGACCGGTCAGCAATCCCAGCTGGAAATCGGTATTACGCCGGGTCATCAGCGTGGTCAGCTGCCCGACCACCGAAAACGCGCCGCGAACATCTTCGGTGGCCAGCAATGAATCGGTAATATCCACCGCAATCACCACCTCAGCACCCATCTCCCGGGCTACGCTCACCGGCAGGTTATTCGCAACGCCGCCGTCGACCAGCAACCGGCCGCCCCGCTCAACCGGCGCATACACGCCGGGAATACTCATACTGGCACGAATGGCATCGGCCAGATTGCCATCGCCAAGCACCACTTCAACCCCCGTCTCCAGATCGGTCGCGATGGCACGGAAGGGGATAGGTAGCTGGTCAAAATCGTTAACCAACGCCGCATTGCGAGTCAGTTCATTCAGGATAAAGCCAAGGTTCTGGCCGGTGACCAGCCCGCCACCAAACTGAAAGCCCTCGGAATTGATGCCGACACCGGGTACCAGCGGTAAGCGCCAGTCATCCTGCTTCCGGCGTACCGGTTTGTAGGCTCGCCCGGGGTCGTCACGGAAGCTGGACAGCCAGTCCAGGGCAATAAACCGCTGTTCAATTTCCTCTACCGGCATACCCGTGGCGTACAGCGCAGCCACGGCGGAACCCGCACTGGTGCCCACCACCACATCAACAGGCACCTGCATTTCCTCAAGAACCCGCAGCACGCCGACGTGGGCCATTCCTTTGGCTCCACCACCACTGAGCACCAGCCCAATGGTCGGGCGTGTGTTGTCCTCGCGGGGCTCGGCCAGGGCCAGCTGGAACCAGGGCAGAACAACCAGCAAACAAAGCAGTTGAAGGAAGGCTCTCACGAACCTGTCACGAGCTCTGCGCGTTATCATCGTCTGCCAGGGACAGATGAGAGGTATCCGGCGCGACCGGTGGCGGCAGATCCCGCCTGACTCCGAGGTCGCTGCCCGCTGGCGCAAGGCTCCAGTCATCCAGGTGCTCGAACATCGGCGCTTCAGGCTCCTCGTGTTCTGCGAGCGTTACCCCCACCGGGTCCAGGCTGAGCCCGGAACCGGCAAGGATACGATCCACTTGTTCGCCCGCCACCGGCAGGCGGTCCCCCGGCTCCACAGCTGGCGCCTGGCCGGCGCCCGAGGTTGCTTGCGAAGGCTCCCGGGGCGCCGGGGCAGGCTCGGCCGGTCTGGACGCCGGCGTTTGTGCGGGCGCAGAGGAAGACGGTTTGCCTGCACTCGCCCCGGACATTGGCTGAACGTAGGCGACCATCCCGTGTTTTTTCAGCACGGCCAGGTATTTCTCGGCCTGCACTTGCTCAAGCCGGTTCCGGATGACCACCGGTTGCCCGCTGAACATCCGGTCTACCTGCTCCACACTGGCCTTGAACAGGGCCCGGGCATTCTGGCGGGCGGTTTCCAAATCGGTGCCCGGTGTGCACTCTCCCTTGAACACGAGCTGGTACATGGCTATCCCTCTGCTTTTTTACAACAACTGTGGCCCAATAATAGCTGAAATCGTCGCTCGCCACAGGGCCCGGCAACACGGATGCAACCGGCACGCGATTGTTGCGGCATTGCAAACAATTGAAAAATTGAAACGCTCCGGGAGGAAAAACGCGACTCAGTCTGCAACAATCAACTGTAACCAAAGTTTACACTCCGTTACAGACGCTTCGTACTTCAAGTGCCCCGGGGAGCTTTTCTATGCGCGCCATCAGCCAAGCCGTTATTACCGGCCTGATGTTTTGTCTGGTATCCACCCAGGCCTTTGCTGAAAATCTGGATATTCTTATGAGCCAGGTCTTCCAGGCGCATGAGGCTACCTACATCGGTTATGAAAGCGTGGAACGCGAAGACATCCCGGTACAGGCCAGCGTCGACCGGAAGTATCTGATCGTCGATTTTCGCCTCCACAATCATCAGCCCGCCACTGACCAGCTGCAGGCCAGCGTACACAAGGTCTGCATGGCACTGCTGAAAGACCGTGAGCTCATCCAGTCACTGTCCGATTCCGGCTACGATATGGTCGCCGTTGCCTTCGACCGCCATTCGCAGTTCGATTGTCTTTAGCACACCCCGGCACACCTAATCCTGCCCGAGCAACCGGGGGAACGCGTCCAGAGCGGTATTGACCGCGTCCAGATTGAAAGCCTCCACATCGGCCAGCAATTTTTCACCGTAACGCGTCACTGAAGAAGACCGGTGCCGCCGACCCCACTCGACGATGCGAGCGGCAAAATCTTTCATCTGCTCCGGATCTCCACTCTCTCGCACCTCCTGCCATTCATTGCCGAAGTCCTCGGCCAGTTTCTCCCGCAGCCAGCCACGCTCGTGCATACTCATGGTCCGGGCCAGCAGGCGCTCGGATTCCTCCGGCGTGCCATCGTCGTCCGCCTGTTCCACGGTGGCCTCCACCCTGGGCAACACCACCGTGAAGGTGGAGCCCTCATTGGCCGCGCTTTGCACCGTCAGCTCGCCGCCCATCATTTCCGCCAGTTTCCGGCTGATGGCCAACCCGAGCCCGGTACCACCATAGCGGCGGGAGCTTTGCCCTTCCTGCTGCTCAAAAGCCTCGAATATGCGCTCCCGCTGGTCTGGGGCAATGCCGATACCGGAGTCGGCAACCGTCACCACCAGCCGGTAATGGCATACCTCGGCATCCTGATCTTCCGGTTCACCCAGGGGCTCGGCCACCGCCCGCACGGTCACGCCCCCCTGGTGGGTGAACTTGATGGCATTACCCACCAGATTAAACAACACCTGCCGCAACCGGGTTTCATCCAGCATCATGGCAGACGGCATCCCCGAGCCCACGCTGACCTCAAGGGTAATCCCCTGCTCGGTGGCCCGCAGATCGAAAATATGGCGCACATCGCTCAGCAACCGGCGCACAGACACCGGCCCGAAATCCAGGCGCATCTTGCCGGCCTCGATCCGGGACAGGTCCAGGATATCGTTGATCAACATCAGCAGGCTGCGGCTGCCCGCGCGGATCGCATTCAGGTAATTTCGCTGTTGCGGATCGGTCACCGAATTGTACAGCAGGTCGCTGTAACCGATGACCGCGTTCATCGGGGTACGGATTTCGTGAGACATATTGGCGAGAAACTCGCTCTTGGCGCGGCTTGCGGCCTCGGCCTCCCGGGCCAGCCGTTCCGCCTCCAGCTTGGCCGCGCGCAATTCGTCCTCGCTTCGGCGCAGGGCATTCTCCGATCGGATACGCTCATCCACTTCCAGCGAGAGCTTGCGGTTCCAGTAAAGAAAGATAAGTACCACCACGATGGCGATCAGAATGATCCGGCGCACTACCGTGTAGTCCGCTTCCTGCTCGATATCCAGATGAATCCAGCGGTTATAAATCGCTTCCGTCTCTGAGGCAGGCAGACTGCCCAGTGCCTTGTTAAGAATACGGTGGAGCTCCGGGTTCTCAGGGCTCACCGCCAGGCGCAAGTCATACTGATAGGGTGTGATGCTGGTAATCCGCAGATTCGACAGCCCCAGACGGGCTACGGTATAGCTGACCGCCGGGATGTGCGTCACCATAACGTCGAGGTCGCCGTTGGACAGTGCCAACAACCCCTCTTCAACGGTCCTCTGGGGGTACAAGTCAAGATTCGGATGATTAATCAGCAGATAGTCGTGGCTGGCCTGGCGGCTGACCACCCCTACCCGCTCATCGCGGAGTTCCCGAAGGTCTCCGATGAAGCGACCGGTATCGCGGATGGCCAGGGCGATGGGCACATTCACATACGCCCGGGTAAAGAGAAACTCCTGATCGGTCCTGGGGGTGCGGGACATTCCGGGAAGCACATCCAGTTCACCGGATTTGAGCATGGCCTCAGCGCTGGCACGGCTGTCCACGGTGATCTTCTCGAAACGGATACTGAGGTCCTGCTCCAGGCGGCCGAGCAGGTCTGCGACCAGGCCGGCGGGCCGGCCATCTTCTTCAAATTCAAACGGCGGCCAATCCGAGCGTATGCCGACCGTCACTTCCGAATTACTGGCCAGCCACTGCAATTCATCGGTCGACAACGGCACGTTACGCGCTTCAACGGCCGGCGTGTCACCTGCAAGCCAGGATTGACGGATGTTGCGGTGTTCCTGGTGGCTGAGCGCCGAGACCGTGCGATCAAAAACCCGGAACAAGCGCTTCTGCTCAATCGGAACCTGAAGCACCACCTCCACCGGGCGGCGGTCCAGCAACACGGCCAGCCCGACCCCGTTGATCATGGCCGACTCCAGATAATCAGAGACCACCGGCACCGGTCCGAGGAAGGCATCGGCTTCGCCGGAGATCACTCGGCTGACCGCTTCTCCAAGACCGGATACCGGCACCGGCGTAAAGTTCTCCACCGGGTCCAGCAACGGAAACTGGTTGGGATCGCCCCCGACGATGGCCACCTTTGCGGCTTCGAGATCAGAGAGGCTTCGGATGGCGGCGTCACCGGCATTCACGAATACGCCGTAGGTCAACGACATCAGTGGAGCCGTGTGTCGAACACCTGGAATAACCGGTGCTTCCGGTAATCGGGTGGTGAGAATCAGGTCCGGCTCAGGGGCGGTGCCCTCCCGCGCCTGGCCGATCAGAAAAGGCTCAACCGGCAATTCGAGCTTGGACGACAAGCGGTTGAGATAATCCACCCAGATGCCGGCCATCCGGCCCTCGCCGGTATCGAAAACCAGCGGTACCTGGGTGTGCCGAACGCCAACGTTGAATCCATCCTGCTGTGATAACCACTGCAAGTCCTCAAGCCCCAGTACCGGAGCGGGTGATTCCTGGGGTGGATCGGCCAACGCTCCCCCTTGAAAAACCAGCAAGACAAAACAATAGAGGGAGGGTAAGAGAAACTTCACTGGATATCCTCGGCGGGTCCACTACATTTCAGAAAACCATACCTGCAATCGTGCAGGATTGCATTTTGCCATTCAGCTGATGGAGGTAACGCACCATGGACACCAGCAAACACAGCCTGAGCACCCTGTTCGAGCAACTGGGACTGCCCTCGGAACAAACGGAAATCGAGGAATTCATTGCCAGGAATTCGCCCCTGCCAACCGAAGTTGCCATTCAAGACGCGCCCTTCTGGTCCGAAAGCCAATCGCATTTTCTGGAAGAGGGCCTGGAAGAAGACAGCGACTGGGCGGAAGTCATCGACGAACTGGATGCACAACTCCGACACTGACTGCAGCCTGTCAGAGGGCCGTTACCCGGTTCCGGCCTTCTTCTTTGGACTGATACAGAGCCCGGTCCGCCCGCTCGAACACTGATTCCTCCGTGTCGTCGGGCTGAAACCCTGTCAGCCCGGCGGAGAACGTGATGGTCACCGGCTCGCCGCTGAAGTGAAACGGCAAGCCCGACACATGGCCACGCAATGCATCAAGTACCCGGAGGGCCTCCTCTGGCCCGGTTTCCGGCAGCAGCGCGACAAACTCCTCGCCACCAAATCGGGCAATAAAGTCGGTCGAACGAAGCCGCGCCCGCATCTCCCGGGCAATCAACTGCAGCACGCGATCACCTGCCTTGTGGCCATAGGAATCATTAATGCGCTTGAACAGGTCGACATCGAGCACCGCCACCGTCAGGGGATGGTGATACCGGAGCCAACGGTTGTATTCGAACGATAAGCGTTCCTGCCAGGCCTCCCGATTGGGCAACTGGGTCAGCAGGTCGGTCAGGGCCCGCTGGCGCTCCTCTCGCACCCTCACCTGCATCTGTTCGGAGTTTGCCTCCATGGCCGCGATTTTTTCCTGCATGGCCTCCAGTTGCTGTCCCAGCAGCTTCTCTCGTTCACTTTCAGAGGTGCTGAAGCGTTCCAGCGCACTGTCGATAAACTCCAGACGCTGACTGACCGACTGCTTGAGAGTCTGGATATCCTGACTGGCGCGAAGGTCATCGCTTACCTTGTCCAGCTCCGCGCGAATTTCCCGGTCAAGGGTGGCCGTGGCGCCCTGCCGGTCCGACTGGGCATCGCTTTGCTGGGAAAAGTGCTGGCGCAATGACTGCAAACGCTCATCCAGCCGCTTCAGAAAGGCCTCGAATTCTCTCTGGCTCCGGGTAATGGCGGCAATAACCAGGTCCGCCACCCGGTTCAGCCCCTCCCTGAGGACTTCCCAGTCATTACTGGTCAGCAACGTCTGTTGCAATTCGCGGGCTTCGGCTTCGGCGGACGGCTCCAGAGATACCTGGTGCAGCAGCTGGCCCAGCAACTGGCCAATACGACGGGCAATCCTCAATCGCTGTGCCGTGTCGGCCAGATTCACATCCTCCCGGGGCTCCGGCGCAACCGGCGCCGGCCCGGACTGTTCGTCCAGCAACGTGATCTGGCGATCAATCTGATCCTGAAGCTCCCGCCAGCTCTGGAGATCAATCTGTTTTTTGCGGAGGTCGTCTCGTAATCGCGCCAGTAACTCGTCCAGCTCGGGGCGCTGCCCCTCTGAGGCCAGACTGGTCCGTACCAGCATTCGCTCCAACAGATTGCGCTCGGATTCCCACTGTTGTTCCCGGTGTTCTGCCTCTTCCAGTTCCCTGAAATACTTTTCTTTCCAGGAATCATCAGATGCCATGCATTGCTCCCTCAGTGGTCGTCACCACGTTCGTCCTGCTCGCGCCAGGTGCGATCGGTCGTTCGGCGGCGCGCCCGGGGATGGCTCTGGTCGTAAACCCGGGCAAGATGTTGAAAGTCTAAATGAGTATAGACCTGAGTGGTGGCGATGTCCGCGTGGCCGAGCAACTCCTGTACAGCACGCAAGTCGCCACTGGATTCCAGCATATGGCTGGCAAACGAGTGTCTGAACAGGTGCGGATGCAGGCGCTGATCGGCGCCGTGCACTGTGCCCCACCGGGCCAGCCGGCTCTGGATGCTCCGCCGGCTTAGCCGATTCCCGCGCTGGCTGACGAACAGTGCCGTTTCGGCGTCTGCTGCCATCGCTTTCCGGCACGACAGCCAGCGCGTTAATGCCGCGACAGCCTTGGCACCAACCGGCAACACCCGCTCCTTGTTGCCCTTACCCAACACACGGATTTCAGCCGCCCGAAGATCAAGCGCAGAGAGGTCGGCCCCGGCCAACTCCGCCAGCCGAAGGCCAGACGAATACATCAGTTCGAACATGGCCAGGTCCCGGACTTCCAGCGGATCTTCCGGCGGGGCGTCCAGCAACTGGGTCATCTGGTCAACATCCGCAACCCGTGGCAAGCGCCGGCCACTGCGTGGCGCCCGGACATCCAGTGCCGGGTTATCCCGGGCCAGGCCTTCCCGGAGCAGGTACTGGTAAAAACGGCGAATGGCCGAGAGATGACGTGCGATGCTTCGGCCACTCAGCCCGTCCCGGCTGAGCCGGGCCACGTAGCGGCGAACATCGTGAGCCGACAGCGCCGACCAGTCGCCCGTTCCGCTGTCTGAAAGCCAGGCAGCCAGGCGTTCCAGATCGCGCAGATAGTGGTCACAGGTGCGCGGCGAATGCCGCTTCTCGGATTGCAGGTGACGCAGAAACTCAGACAGCACCGCCGACGAATCTTTCGCTTGCCTGTCGCCGCGGGCCATCACGTTCACCCTTTTTCAGACTCCACGGACAGATCGGCAACCGGGGCCCCGACGGTGTATTTCGCCAGCATTGGCGGCAACAGCCGACTGAGCGTGTCACTGATGTAGGTCAGGAACAAAGACCCCATGCTTTGATCGAAATAGCCCGTTTCACAGCTGCCAACGGCAAAAACCCCAACCAGGCCCTCATGGCGTAACGGCACCAGCGCTACAGAGGCGATGGGTTCATCCCTGTCCGGAAACAGAAATTCACGCTCGGCTTCCCGGAACTGGCCGCAGACTGCCCGCTCACCGTCGAGGAGACTTCCCAGCCGCTTTCTTGCCACCACCGCATCGACAGCATGGAGCGCGCCCTGGGACTGAATGCCGCTGTTATCACGGAACAGCAGTACCGACGCGGCGTCCAGCCCAAAGTCACCGCGAATACTGTCATCAATAGCGGCCGCCATGTCCTGCAAACTGCGCGCCTCGATAACCTGCATCAACAAACGCTTGCTCTTCTCGAACAGGCGGTCATTCTGGCGGGCTATGGAAATCAGCTCTACCAGCTCCTGGCGCAGGGTATCCCGCTGCTCACGGAACAAATGCACCTGACGCTCCACCAGGGAAATTGCCCGGCCGCTGTCGTGGGGCAGGGTCAGGCTCCTGAGCAGCTCATCCTGATCGACAAAAAAGTCCGGATTGGCTTTCAGATACTCCGCGACCTGTTCTCTGGTGAGTTCGCCGGCCTTCTGGCGGACCGTTTGTTCTGTCATCGTATTCTCCGGATCGTTCAGGCTTGATTTTTATCAGTATGTGCCGCCGGGCGGCCACTTTTGCGCCGCCGGGGCTGGCCGTCTCCGGGCAACCGGAACTGACCTTCAAAGACGGTAGTTGCAGGCCCCTCCATCATAACAGGGGCTCCTTCTCCCGCCCATTCAATGACCAGCCGGCCACCTCTCAATTCAACCTCCACCCGCGTATCCAGCAAGCCCCGCAGGCAACCGGCCACCACCGCAGCGCAAGCACCACTGCCACACGCCAGGGTCTCGCCGGAGCCGCGCTCAAACACCCGCAGGCGGGCATGGCTGCGGTCGATCACCTGTAAAAACCCGATGTTGGCACGGGCCGGGAATCGGGGGTGCCTTTCCAGTAGCGGCCCGAGCGTCTCCACCGGAGCCGTGTCGACATTGTCTACCACCAACACGCCATGGGGGTTGCCCATGGAGACGGCGGACAGTTCCACGGTCTCGTCGTTGGCATCAACCGTGTACACGCTCTTGCGCCGGTCGGCCGCAAAGGGAATGGCGGGTGGGTTCAGCTCCGGCACGCCCATATTCACCGCCACCCGGCCGTCGCGCCCCACCTTGAGCTCTATAACACCTTTGGCGGTCTGGACCCGGATAACCCGTTTATTGGTCAATCGCTGATCACGTACGAAACGGGCAAAACAGCGGGCGCCATTGCCGCATTGTTCCACTTCGGAACCATCGGCATTGAATATCCGATAGCGGAAATCCACATCCGGCAGCCCCGGGGGCTCCACGACCAGCAGCTGATCAAAACCGATACCAAAATGGCGGTCTGCCAGTTCCCGTATGGCTTCAGAAGCCAAACGAAACGGCTGGCTGATGGCATCGACCACCATGAAATCGTTGCCTAACCCGTGCATCTTGGTAAATCTCAGGACCGGGCCCTGCCCGCGCCTTGCTTGAGACATCTCGTTTCCCCCGCTCATTCCGGCAGGCAACTTTCCGGCGCCAACTGGTCGTCGAGCGTTTCCCGCCGCCGGACGATATGCACCTGATCCCCGTCCACCATCAGCTCGGGTGGGCGATTTCGGGTGTTGTAGTTGGACGCCATCACAAATCCGTACGCCCCGGCCGAGCGAACCGCCAGTAAATCTCCGGCCTTCAGGCGCAGTGACCGCTCCTTGCCAAGGAAGTCCCCGGTTTCACACACCGGGCCCACCAGGTCCCAGGATTTCTCTTCGTCGTCCTGGTGCGGACGAACCGGAATGATGGCTTGCCAGGCGCTATAGAGTGCGGGCCGGATCAGGTCATTCATGGCGGCATCAATGATGGCAAAGTTCCGGTGCTCAGTGCATTTCAAAAACTCGACCCGGGTTACCAGAATGCCCGCGTTGGCGGCGATGGAACGGCCGGGTTCCATGACCAGTTCCAGCTCCCGGTCGCCCAGACGCTCGGCCAGCGCTTTGACATAATCGGCCGGCTGAGGCGGCGTTTCCTGATTATAGGTCACGCCCAGTCCCCCCCCCATATCAAGGTGCCGGATGCGAACGCCCTGTTCCGCCAGCGTATCGATCAGCGCAAGCACCCGGTCAAGCGCGTCCAGGAAGGGTGACACCGATGTCAGTTGGGAACCGATATGGCAATCCACTCCCTGGATGTCCAGATTCGGCAGCTGTGCAGCGCGGGCATAGACGGACGGGGCCTCGGCAATATCAATACCGAACTTGTTTTCCTTCAGCCCGGTTGAAATATAGGGATGGGTACCGGCGTCTACATCCGGATTCACCCGCAGGGAAACCGGTGCTTTCACGCCCAGCTCACCTGCCACCTTGTTCAGGCGATCCAGCTCGGTGTCGGATTCCACATTGAAACACCGGACACCGGCCTCGAGCGCCCGTTTCATTTCCCATTCCTGTTTGCCAACGCCCGAAAACACCACTTTTCCGGCATCGCCGCCGGCCCGTAGCACCCGCTCCAGCTCGCCGGCCGAGACGATGTCAAAGCCGGCTCCGAGCCGCGCCAGAACATTGAGCACCGCCAGATTGCTGTTGGCCTTGACTGCGTAACACACCAGATGAGGGCGATGTTTCAGGGCCTCGTCGTAGGCACGATAATGACGTTCCAGCGTCGCTCTGGAATAAATATAGGCAGGCGTGCCAAAGCGCTCGGCAATATCGGCAACGGCAACGTCTTCGGCGTAGAGTTCGCCGTTACGGTAATTAAAATGATCCATGCTATTCCTGAAAGCTTCCGGTCGGGAAAGGGCTGATTCAGGGCTCGCCGGCGCTCTCGTCGGCATTCTCGCTGTTGGTAACCATACCGCCCCCGGCGGCAGAGCCAACGGCCTCGGCAGATGCCTGATTTTCCCGGTATAAATCGCCTTTCTGGCCGCAGCCGGAGACCGTCAGCACCATCAACATCGAAAACGCGACCACCAGGTGGCGCACAAGCCCAAGCTGCATACCCATACCCCTGAGTGACTGATCGGCGAAGTATAACCGAGACCCGGGCCGCACCGCGAGGATTCCCGGATTACCCCAGATGTCGGTTGAGCGCGTCTTCCAGTTGCGTTCGATAAAACAGGTATTGGCTGGTCTGGATATCACGCTGATAAAGCTGCGGATCAAGATCATGGGGCAGATGCAGGTCCGTCAGGTAAACCGGGTAGGCCTCCGGGCTCTGGCGCGAAGAGCGGATGTAGTGGGCGACCGCCGGAATCAGCCGGTCGCCATATTCCTGCACTGTAAATTCCCGGTTGTTGCAGTACAGGTCAAAGCGCAGGGTGCTGTCGCCCTGCTGCACACCAACGGCCTGAACCTCAAGCCCCGAAATACGGGTATCAGCCTGGATATCGGGCCGGAAATCAGCCTGCCAGCGCCCAGCTCTGCGCATCAGTTCATAGCAGCGGATGCCGGCAACCGGCTCCACATTGTCAATCTGGCGCAACTGGCGGCGCTCTACCACGCTCTCGAGAAATCTGAGCAATGGCGCCAGCAAGTGCCGGCGCTGCGTCACCCGCGCCACCTGCTGCCACAGACTTCCGCATTCATCCACCACCCACAGCTGCCCCTGCCCCTCCTGCAGGTGCCAGAAAACCTGAACATTACCGGCCTCGGAGGCCTCACATACGGCTTTTAGCAGGGGCGAATCCTGTAACGCGTAACGGTCCGGCACAACCGGCAGGAAGCATTCCTGGGGTTGCAACAGGGCTGTCATCAGTGCTGAACGGCTGTCCAGCGCGACAAAGCCCGGTTCCCGGCCATTAAACTGCAAAAGAAAATAGCGCTGGTCCATCTCGATGATGTAACGCAGGGGATGCGGCCCGGTACCGCCGGCAAAAAACTGGCGCAGGACATCGGCAAACAACTCGCTCACGCGCCGGGCAATGGTCTGGCCGTGCCCGCGACTGGGGGCGGTCACCCGGATATCGGGGAGTTCGGAAGGATTGACCGCCACCTGCGCCAGGACATTTTTCAGGCACTGGATCAGCGTGTCGCCGGCTGCATAATGCTGCAGGCTGACCTCGTGCCAACTGTTGAGTGTGACCTGATCAACGGTAGCCACCAGGTTCTCCCGGGCGCCGCTGAAACCCAGAGAGTCATTGCGCGCGCTGAGCTTGTGCAATCCACGCTCGGTCAAATGCGCCTGGGGATCAACCGCGACATTCAGCAACAGCAGATTACGCAGCGGTCGAACGGCGCGAGACAGGGCCTGACGCGGCGCCGGGGGCAGAGGATATGGCAGGGCCTCGGCCAGGGCGTCCAGGGTTTCCCTGACTTCCGCCACCGAGGCCACGCTGTGTCCGCTCCGGACATTCAACCGGGTGCTACGACTGAGCAGACCGTTGCAATAACACCAGACCAGGAGCTCGGCGAGGTTGCCGGCACGACGGATAACCGGCTGCCAGAACGCATCGGAGGGATCTTCCAGGTCACGATAGAGCAACCAACCGTCACCCGACCCGCCCTGCTCGCTGCGATGGTGGAACGACAGGTTCTCTTCCGCCAGCGAGGACACCAGCCCGGGATTGATCAACTCAACCTTGCCCGCCTTGCGCTGAAAAGCGGCGTACAGTTTACGCCCCAGCAGATTAACATCGTTGGCACTGATGGCCGCCTCGGTGCCTTGTTCCCGGGCCATTCTGGCCAATAATCGGTAACCGTGAGTCAGCTCATTAACCACGCTTCGGCGCAACTCGATGACATCTTCGGCACGCCAGCGCTGCCGGTCGTCGAGCTGTTTCAGCTCGGGACGGTTCCAGCCCCAGGATTCAACCAGAGTGCGCAACATTCTCACCCGCCAGGCATCGCCCTCCATACTGGCCCGACTCAGGGGCAGACCGGATTTCAGGTACAAACTACGACGCACCAGCGGCAACCGGTGCTCTTCACCACTGGCCAATAACCATTGTTCCAGCCGCTGGTAGAGCAGCACATACGGGTCCAGAGCATCGGCACTGATCACGCCTCGATGTATCGCCTGCTTGAAGCTGGCCGACAACAACGGCCGGTCCCGGTCTGTGGCGTAGCATTCAATCAACAACAACTTGAGCATCGACTTCCAGGGCGCATCAATCCCCTTGTAGAGCTGCCAGATTCCAGCCCCGGGCAGTTCCTCCGGCGGGATCTCCGGCACCGCGCCAAAATCAATGTAATCGCCGGCTTTGATGAAGCGGCAATCAACCAGCTGACGCCGGCAACGCTCGTAATCGGCTTCCCGCTCCACGGGAATCAGCCACCACAGCGGATACTGGCCAGCCAGATGAATACTGGTGCGATAGAATTCGTCCAACAGCAGAAAGTGCTGGGCGCTGCCGCAATTCTCGCCGGTCACCTCCACTCGCTGTCGCCCGGCACGCCAGTCAGCGGCCGAGAAGACAAACACATTCAACTCCACGCCCAGTGTTGCTGCCCACTTCGACAGCTTATCTGCTTTGCGTTCCAGGCAGTGAACACCACGCTCCGGCAAGTCCTGACGGTGGCAGAGCCAGACATCCAGATCACTCGCCACCGAATGGCCCAGGGTGCCAGGACTGCCCATCAGGAACAGACTGTCGAGGTCGGGCTTTCGGCTGCCTTTGTCACGGTAATGAAAACTGCGAGCATAACGCCGGGCCGCCTCCAGAACCCGGCCGTCCGGGGTGTAGCAGCTGACCCCCTCCGGACAGTCGCCATCGAGGTATCCCGGCAACGCCGGATGGTTGCGGTGAAACACCAACGGTAGCAGTTCCAGCACGACCTGCTGCCGATAGGTCAGCGCCGAACAGGCTCGCTGCCAACGCTGATCATTAACCACCAGAAACCGGTCCCGGAGGCGCCGGAGGGTTTTGCGGTCAATGCCCTCCTCGAAGTCGAGAACGATGGGCGCAGCGTGTAGGGTCAAGAGAACTCCGGCGAGAGGTTATTTTCAGTACGATAGTCCGTATGATGAATGAATCGTGGCAAAACCTGTAAAAAAATAAAAGAACGGGCGGCAAACAACTTGCCAGTCCGGATGAGGCGTGTGTTGTGAAAGAATTCCTGATCCAGCGTTACCGACCAGATCCCGCCGGCCCGGCTGTGCAACCAACGCGCCTCCGGGTCGACGATAACGGCCGCATCCTTCAGGCCGACCGCCATGCAGAAGCCTTGTTTGGCTATGCCGCCAGCTCACTGACCGGACAGCAAGTACAGCAGGTCCTGGCCTCAAGACAGGACGACCCCTTCGCACCCGCCCACCGGCACAGGCTGGACAACGGCCAGACCGTGCTGGTGACCTTCCGGCACAGGGACGGCTTCTTTTTTACCGCCTTGCTCGGCCTGCGCGTTGAGACCCGGGATTCCGACCAGGCCGCCACTGCGTCCATCATCCTCAAGGACAGCGACACCATGGATGGGCGAGTCCAGCGGCTGGCGGAACAGAGCGCCGGGTTCGGGCTCTGGGAGCTGGATCTTCCAACCAACGAGATCAGCTGGTCCCCGGGAATGTATCGCTTGCTGGAGCTCAAGCCCGGTAGTGAACTGACACCAGAGCAAGCGCTGTTTTACTGCCAGACCGGCCAGGCCCGGGTGCGCGCCATGTTCAGGCGCTGCATACGGACCGGGCAGCCCTTCCGCCTTGACCTGACCATTCTGAACAGCCGGCAGCGGCTGCAACGGGTGACCCTGGCCGGCCGCGCGCTGAAAAACGGCGGCAGGGTACAGAAGCTGGGCGGCGTGCTGGTCAACCACAGCGAGGCCATGGCCCACGACCAGGCCAAACAGCGGGCACTGCAAATTCTTGAGGCAACCACCCGGGCATCCCCGGATCTTGTGGTTGCCATCGACACCGAGTTCAATCTGCTGCACTTTAACCTGCCCTGGAGCCAGCAGTTCCGCAAAGCCTTTGATCTCGACCCCAAACCCGGGAATAACCTGCGAACTCTGCTACAGGCCTTTCCCAACGAACGCCGTTTGATCGAACGCCTGTGGCAGCGAGCCTTCGACCGGGAACACTTCGTGGCGGAAATGCCTCTGAATCGGCAGGGAGAAGGGCTGCCAATCTACGAATTTCATTTCCAGTGTGTTCGTGACGCCCGCGGCGAGATTATCGGCGCGGTGCACGTGGCGCGAAACATCAGCAGCCGGGTCCAGCAAAGCAGCAGTGATTATCGAATGCGCCACGATCCGGTGACCGGCCTGATGAATCGCCGCTCGTTCATTGAACACCTGCAGCGGTCCATGAGCCATCGCCAAAAGCGCAAAAGCGTGGACGGCCTGCTTTTCCTGGACCTGGACAACTTCGAGCAATTCAACGAAGACGCAGGTAGCGGGACCTGCGACCGCTACCTCAGAGAACTGGCAGCCATGCTGGGGCTCCGGGTACGCCAGCGTGACGCCCTGGCCCGACTGGCCGGCGACACCTTCGCCCTGTTCATCGAAAACTGCCCGGAGCCCAGAGCAAGACGCATCGCCGAAGAAATTCGTGAACAGATTGACCAGTTCCGGTTCGAATGGCAGGGCCAGACCCTGCAGACCAGTACCAGCGGTGGCCTTCTGATTCTCGATAGCGAGCTGCCAGAGCAGGCCGACGACCTGCTCACTCAGGCCGCCGACCTGTGCCATACCGCCAAAACCTCCGGTCGCAACCGGATTCACACGGCGCACGCGCTGCAGGATGCGGCCAGCGAAAATGGCTCGGATCAACAGCTGGAATTGCTGCGACAGGCTCTGGACGAGCACCGGCTGATTCTTGAGTTTCAGGCACTGAAACCCGTTGCCAGCGTAACCTGGGGCGACCACATTGAAATACTATGCCGCGTTCCCGGCCAGGCTCCGGAGGACAACGCACTGCTGCCAGACCAGTTCCTGCCCCTGGCCGAGCGCTTCGACCTCGCCAAACGACTGGACCGCCAGGTCATCCGCCAGACCCTGGAATGGCTGGGCCAGCACCGGCTCCTGGAACCAAGGCTGAAGTACTGCGGCTTCAACCTGTCGCTGGCCTCTGTTCTGGACGACACCTTTGCAGATTTCATGGCGCAGCTGGTGGCGGCATCGCCCTTCCGGGCTGAATGCTTCTGCCTGGAGATCCGGGAAGCCCACGCCACGCAATACCCGGACGAAGTCGCCGTGCTGTGCGATGCCCTGCACCAGGCGGGATGCCGGGTCGCTTTGGAAGGTGCCGGTGCGTCGGTGGAAAGCTATAGCCTGGCGGCCCACTTGCCGGTGGACATCATCAAACTGGATCGCCGGGTGATGGCTCACCTCGAGAACGATCCGGTTCAGCAGGTTATGGTGGATGCGTTGCACCGCATTGCCGAGGCGGCCGGCAAAGAAACCGTGGCCACGTTTATCGAGAACGACGAAACGCTGAGAAAGGTCCGGACCCTGGGCATACACTTCGGCCAGGGCTACCGGTTATCGCGGCCGCGCCCACTGGAACAACTCAAGCCGGCGGCCGTGGAACTGGCCACCGGCCGGATTGGTGGTTAGCGCTTTACTTCAACGCCGCCCGGGCCCGGGCGACCGCCGCCCGAACCTGGTTCGGCGCGGTGCCCCCGAGGTGGTCACGGGCCTGCACCGAGCCTTCCAGAGTCAGCACATCAAACACATCCTCGCCGATCACATCGGAGAACTGTTGAAGCTCCGCCAGCGTCATGTCAGACAGGTCACGCCCTTCCGCCACACCAAAAGCCACGGACTTCCCGACAATCTCGTGGGCATCCCGGAACGGCACCCCCTTCTTGACCAGATAGTCCGCCAGATCGGTAGCCGTCGAAAAGCCCCGCTTTGCCGCTACCCGCATATTGTCCGCCTTGGCCTCGATGGCAGGAATCATGTCGGCATAGGCCTTGAGACAACCTTTCACCGTATCCACGGTGTCGAACAACGGCTCCTTGTCTTCCTGATTGTCCTTGTTGTAAGCCAGCGGCTGGCTCTTCATCAGGGTCAGCAGACTGATCAGATGGCCATTAACTCGGCCGGTCTTACCACGCACCAACTCGGGCACATCCGGGTTTTTCTTCTGGGGCATGATCGACGAGCCGGTGCAGAAGCGGTCTGGTAAATCGATGAAATCGAACTGTGCCGAGGTCCACAACACCAGCTCTTCACTGAACCGGGACAGGTGCGTCAGCAGCAACGCGGCGAAACTGCAAAATTCAATGGCAAAATCCCGATCCGAGACGGAATCCAGCGAATTCTCGGTCGGCCGGTCGAACCCCAACAATTCGGCCGTGAGGTTGCGGTCAATCGGATAAGTGGTTCCCGCCAGCGCGGCGGCACCCAGCGGCATCACGTTGACCCGCTTGCGGCAATCCTGCAGACGATCGGCATCGCGCACCAGCATTTCGTACCACGCCAGCAGGTGATGGCCGAACGTCACCGGCTGGGCCGTTTGCAGATGCGTGAAGCCGGGCATAATGGTGTCCGCCTCCCGCTCGGCCAGATCCAGCAGGCCCGCCTGCAGGCGCGCCAGCTCCTCGGCAATCACATCGATTTCGTCCCGCAGGTACAGGCGGATATCTGTAGCTACCTGATCATTCCGGCTGCGACCGGTATGAAGCTTCTTCCCGGTGATGCCGATGCGGTCGGTCAGCCGGGCCTCGATGTTCATGTGCACATCTTCCAGGCTGACGGACCATTCGAAACGACCAGCTTCGATGTCTTCCTTTACGCCTTTGAGACCTTCAATAATCTGGTCCCGCTCGGCGTCGGTCAGCACACCCACCCTGGCCAGCATGGTGGCGTGAGCGATCGAGCCGGTTATATCATGATGGTAAAGGCGCTGGTCGAACCCGACGGAGGCCGTAAAACGCTCAACGAACGCATCCGTTGGCTCGCTGAAACGGCCGCCCCAGGGTTTTTCGGAGGATGTGGTCTGGTCAGACTTTTTCTGATCCGTCATTGGATTAGCCCTCTAGTTACATGCAACATATTCATAGGCTCCTGAATTTATTGAATAGATTGTGAGTTACACTTTATCAGGTTTTTTTGCCTGATTTGTCTCGAAACATAGTCACGCTTTTGCTCTCTAATATGGCCGACAGACGACGATTTTCGAGCTGTAAGGTCGCGTTTTTTGAGGCGAGTTCATTGCGCTGTTCGGTTAGTTCCACAATCTTTTGTCTTAGCTGACGGTTCTTGAAACGCTCTTGCTTGAGCCTGAGCTGCTTGTCATCACGCTGCTTCTGGATCACCTTATTGGCATTGCCCCTGATGCGTTCCATCAAGTCGGGGTAGTCTCTGTGAATCAGAGCTCGACTGACTCCGGCCTCTTCCGCAACAGCGGCGACCGAGACTTTCCGCCCCTTCTCAACTACCATAGGCTTGCCTTTTTCGAGTCGCACGACGGCCATGCGGATCCGTTTGTGAGTCTCTGACTCAGAAAGCTCCGACATCGGCCATTTGCTCCTTGAGGCAGTTGATGTCTACGCCGAGATCAGCCAGCACCCTCTCGCAGCGTTCCATGGTGCGTTCGACAGTCTTTGATCCCGAATCATCCAGATCATCGATTCGTCGTAGCTCAATCTGTTGAAGGTAAAGTCCTTTCCAGAACGGTGTGTGACTGTCGTCAATACAGCCGTGCGCGCAATCATCGCATTGGCCACCCGCACAGTCCACGCCGGTATCGTTGGTACACCAGGCAATACCGGTGGACCGCAAATACACCAGTTCGCTGATCGCCTCAATCATCTCTCGGCGATCCTTGTATGTGCGGACTTGTTCTCCTCGACTACGCATTTGGCGGATGTGACCAGCCATGCCACCGGAAAGCGGCGTATCAGGCTCCAGCCAGTGACCGACAATCGCTTGTCGCTTTTGGTCAAATGCAGCATAGATCTCATCGTAGAGTTCTAGGTCCTGTGCCTCGTTCATCGCATACAAGATAGTCATGTCGAGGCTCCAGTGTTTGAAGTGATCCCTCAGATAGCGAAGATCGCCCAGTTTGTGATGGACCACATAGTTGGCAAACGTACGCCGGAATTGGTGTGTTGTGAGGTTCCAATCTATCCCGAGTTTCTTTGCAAACTTCCCGAGAGTTCTGTATAGACCGTTGCTGCTCAGCAGATAGATGCTATTTTTCTTGGCTTTTATTTTGGCCAACCCAATGCACCTAGAGCAATGCTGAAGGCGCGTAACTTCCTTGAAGTCTCCGGCTGTTTCGGCTTCTTGTAGCGCCTCCTCAAGCTCAACCTGCAGGGGTTCCGATAGCCGCTCCAGTACTTTGACTGCTTGAATCGCGATCTCGGGACAGAGCCATGAGGTCTTGCCCGCATGAGTTTTATCGGAGCGTGAACCGAGGAAGTAGAACCGCTCATCCGAATCCCGAATCTCGCTATACCACTCGCCTCGACGGATATTGCCGAGCTCATGGGCTCGTATGCCGGTCGTGGCCAGAATGATAACGAAGCAGCCGTCACGCAGGTCTTGCAGCATTTTGTCAAGCACCCGTATTCCCAGATCCCATCCTCGGGTTCTCAAGAACTCGACCTGTTCTTCCCATTGATCATTTTGGTTTTTAGAGAGACATTGAAAAGAGGCTATGGCATCCCGGTGTTGCAACAATTCGTCGGCTCGGTTGAGCAAAGATTCAGCGTGCTGGAACAGGTGCCGAAGAATGTGATCGGGAATGATATCGGTCTTTGCATTGATTGGCCGCCTATGCCCGGATAGCGCGTAGGCAGAGCTTTCAGGCCAAGGGTGATCAAAACTGAAGGGCGTATCTCGCAAAAATTGCCAGCATTGCTCAACGGCCGATAGCCTATGCATCCTCGACTTGCTGACTAATAGCTTCCCTGGGCTTTGTGAAGAAATAAGGCTGTTGACGTAATGCACATAGCGGGCTGCCATCAGGGGCGTGACCTTCACCTGGGTAACAATACCCTGATCGTGCAACCAGTTCAGCCAAAGCTTCATCTGGATGAAAAAATTTATGATCGAGCCGTTCCTTAGCGCCCCCTCCCCCCAAATTTTGCGTGCCATAACCATTTTGGCTTCGCATCGCAGTTGCTCGCCGTTGATCCGAGTAAAATCCAATTTTCGAGCGCTGTCGACTCCAGAGTCTGGGCTGTTGGATTTGGGCAACCACCACACTGGATCTTCATACCGAGAGAGTACGTACAGCACCTTGGCGGCTCGATCCGTGGTTATGATGCCGTGGAGTCCTTCACCACTGGGCATAGATCGCAGCAGACGCTCACGGTCGGCCAGCACCTCTGCGCCCGTAATCTCGCTCATATAGCCATCCTTGCCATGCTCAAGTCCCGCCAGAAAGGGTGTGGATTGTCTTTGGCTTTTTGTCGTTGATCGTTCACAAGCGCTTCATCGAAGCGAGGTGCGATCTCTTCATCAATCAGCCGGATAACTTGTTTGAGGTATTTGGTCCAGCGCTTGCCACCGAAGGTGTCGTAGTTGCGCAGGGTTGCCCAGTAAAAGCTGAACAAACGATGAAGGTCATCGCCAGTCACCACGAAGCTCTTGCATCGGAAGCAGCCTAGATAGTCCTGACAGGATTGGCCATTTTTAGGGGCTCGATACCCTTGGCGCACATCTTTGCAGGACGCGACGGGCGTTTGATCACGGGCAATGATCGCACGTGTGCTGAGTAACTCTGCCACTAGGGCCTCGCCCATGAAACGCATGTTGGTTTCTGCTTCCGGTGGTGCTTCCCAGTAGTGCGCGTTGCCGGTTCCAACGGTATGTCGTCCTGTTCTGGCTGCAACGAGAGGGTCTTGACCCGACATTTCCCAAACTCGATTCAGGAGCGTCTGACGCAACCGACTGACGTTTAATTTGAGCACCTTACCGTCGTCCGTTTTCAGTTGATGTTTTTCAATGAACGTTTTGATGTTGTAGTCCAACATTGCCTTCGACAGCCGACATGGTTTACCCAAGTTATTGCCACCGTTTCCTTTGTAAACCAGCAGCCGATTTGTGTCATCAAACTGGGTGCGTAAATTGGCATTCCTCTTGACGATCAGATCAATGGCATTAGCTGCATACAGATGGATACTTGCCATCTCGGACACTTCCACAGACTTTCTCAAGGCGACAACTTGCGTGTTTTTCCCGCGACGTTTAAAGCTTACCAGCAGCCGTAGATTGGATTTGAGCGGGTGGGGCTGAACACAGTCTGTGGTCAGCTCCAGAATGGGCGTGGGATTCATACCGGTAGACAGCGCAATGGACAGGACACATACGGCCAAATCGAAGCTGCTCAGCAGCTCCGAGTGGGCCACAATGCGTTCCATTTCGCTGCGCAGGGCTTTAATTAGAAAGCGCTTTTCATTCTTGCTGAGCGCCTTTTCACTCTTAGCTCGCTTGTTTGAGTTCGGGAACGGATTGGCAGGCCAGATCGCTTTGACATCCACCTCTGGCCAGAACCCGAACCGATGACAAGCCATAAGCAGAGCTTTGGTGCTAGCGAAGTTGGTTTTCTGCGCACCGTATCCGATGGACTCGTTTCTCAGATACTGGAGGAATTGTTTGATGCTTTCGGCGTTGAGATCCTTCATAGAGAGGCGTTCGCCACTGGCTATATAGAGCAACCTCAAGAATGGCGCAAAATTACGAAAGCCGTTAAGCCAGTATTTTGCAATTGTGGTTATCGCCAAGGATTTCCCCTTGGTCTTGACGCTCTCGGCGACTAATTTTTCGATCGTGCGTTGGCAGGCATCGGTGATGTTGTCATACCCTTGACCGTAAAAAGGCTCAAAATTAGTTTTTCTGAGACCAGTCGTGTTTTCGGGAAAGGCTACTAAAGTGCTTTTCGGTTTTGAGGGTATCAGCTGGTCGGTTGTGCAAACCTTCTCTGCACCCGCAGGCTTGCCAGCAATCTGACTCGAAGCCTCTTTACTGCCCAACGTAAAGTCTTTTTTCATGCGCAGGCTGCTGCCTCCTTAGCAGTTTCCTCGATTTCCTCCTGATAGCTGGTGCGGAGATCGTCTTCAATGTCATCCAGAAAGTGCAGGTATTTTTCAGTGGTCGTGATGCTACTGTGCCCCAGTCGATCCCTCACATAAATCAACGGATTGAACGTAATGCTTTTGCGGGACATCAGCGATTTCAGAGTATGCGTCGCATAGGTATGACGTAGAATATGTGGATGGCAGGAAAACGATAAATCCAACCTGTTGAGCTGATTGTTCAGCGAGGTCCTAATGCTCCAGGTTGCGCCCTTAGCGGTCACGAAAAGGGTTTTTGGTTCTGTCCCGTAATGTCGAACTGTGGCGTGACGCTCGTGAATGACGTAATCCCACAGATCTGCCATCAATGAAACCGGGACATGGATGCTTCTCGGCTTATTTCCCTTTGTCCTCATCTTTTGAGGATCAAGTTCCAAAACCACATGACTCCGAGTCGAGATTGATTGGGGTGCCGACACACAGGTAACTGGCAAGGTCAGCAGCTCTTCTTTTCGTAAACCCGTCAGCAAGGCCAACCGAACGATCAAGCGAAGTGTCTTGTTCTCGATGGTTTTGAGCAACTCATCAACTTGCTCTTTGTTGAGAACTTTTATCTTGGTTGGCGTGGTTTTGAGGAGCACATCAGGCTTCACCACATAACCGCCTGAGGTGTCCGTGTGCGCGAGAAACCCCTTGGGCTGTCTGACTCTTACGGTCTCAAGGTCATATGGCAATGTACTGACCCAGCCTTGTTTGAGAGCAAACTGATAGAACTTAACCACAAGATGGAGTCGTCGGTTTACAGTTGAAGCGCTGAGGTTAAATCGATCAAATGAAACGTCCCGATACAAGACTAACAGGGTTTCGTGACTTCGGCGATCAAGCTCCCTCCAGTCAAACCCATTGGCTTCAATGAACTCGAAATAGTCACACAGATCTCTTCCAAACGTTTCCCAGCTACGTCGGCTTTGAACACTTCCACGCCTTAAGCAGTGATGAACCAAAAACTCCATCCCCTCTACAAACACATTGTGATTGTTTTGCAAAAGGATCGGGAAACCTTCGTAAGAGTGATTTCTGATTTGGAAATCTGATGTAGCTAGGATAAATTCCACTCTTAACGCTCTGATACTGTATTTTTGATCAGTATAAGCGTGTTCGCTTAGGATGCAACAGGAGGGCTACATGCTGTTTGCTGCTTAAAATCTCATTCATTCAGTTTGAAGCAGGACGACTACTGCGAGCGATACATCTAGTATGAAAACGGTCGTTTGTTGGACGCTCTCGGTTACCGCTCAAAAATACCCAATTTCGGCTTGTTTCGTGTCCAACAATCACGTACAACAATCTATGAGCAGAAAAGGTACCTTTAATGATCATAGGTTATGCACGCGTCAGCACTAACGACCAAAATCCGGAACTTCAGGTCGATGCCCTGAAAAAAGCCGGAGCGGAACAGATCTTCCAGGAAAAATTTACCGGCACCCTGCGCGAGCGACCTGAGTTGTCTCAATGCCTCCGTATGCTCCGGCAGGGCGATGTCCTGATCGTGTGGAAGCTGGACCGCCTAGCTCGATCTCTGAAAGACTTGGTGGAGATTGTTCAAGATCTCCAGGACCGGGGTATTGGATTTAAGTCCCTCACGGAGTCCATCGATACCACTAGCTCAGGAGGTCGCCTGGTATTCCATATTTTCGGGGCTCTGGCTGAGTTTGAGCGTGATCTTATTCGGGAACGGACGATAGCTGGGCTGCAGGCTGCCCGGGCCAGGGGGCGTAAGGGCGGTCGGAAACCAGCAATGTCCGATGCTGACACTAAGAAGGCCGCCGCAATGCTTTTAGACCCGAAAATCACTAAAACAGAAGTGGCTGAGCACTTTGGTATATCCAGAACTACCCTGAATGCTTCACTTCGGCGTATTGCAAATCGTGAGACCAGACCGTAAGGAAACGTATGTCGCTCATAATAAAAGCGAGGGTGTAGCTAAGGGTGCTGGTGGCGCGGCCTTGATCCTTGACAGTCTGGTTAATTTATGAATTAATCAAAAAAGGCTAGAGGTAAGCCGGCCTCCCACCGTGGCGAAACAAACGTAACCTCATCGAAAGCAGATTACTCTTCAAGCTCTGTTGATTGACTCTAATCTTCAGCCAATCAGTTAAGGTGGAAACTGTGTCGGCTTTGTGGAGATTACAATGTCGAATCAACGTCTATCCAAAAGTCATATCCCCACCCTAAAGCGCCTGGCCAAGGCCATCAAGCGTGATCAGGGTATCTTACATTCAGAAGCACTCGATCAAGTGGCTCAGCAATATGGGTACAATGCTTGGTCTCATCTTCAATCTTCGATTGCTGAGCGAGCTGCAACAGAGTCAGCCGAAGATCTCTTGCGAGAGTTTTTCGACGGCTCTCGCGAAAAGCGTCATCTAAAAATGGTGATTGTGCTTTGGGAACACTTAGGCCCTACCTCTCTCGTGAACCGGTTGCTGTCAAAGCTGCGCGGTGCAAGTCAGTCAGCTATTGGCGAAATTTACTCCGACCTGAAAAACGAGTCACCGCAAAAGCTCTATGATGCCATTGAGCGGGCGCACTTAGAGTGCATGAAAGCCGATCACGAGGCTTTTGAGAGACAAAATGCGCTCAATGAAGCGGCCGTCGATGCTTTTATTGATGAGCATATTGACCAATTTGAGGAGGACCAGGCAACGGAGCAAATGGGCATGCTTCTGTCAGGGCTCCCCCCTCACACGCAGACAAGGATCCTGCACTACCAGTTTCAAGTAGCTGGCAGAGATGGCCCGATAAGTTTGCATGACGCATCATGGTTTTATCGAGAGGGCCAACAGCGCGTTGATGCTGTGCTTCTGCTTATCAAGCTAGTTCATGAGTGCATACGCTATTCTTCGGACTTCGAAGGTCCGGAATCTCTAGATAAGTGGCTTATAACACCTTTTGATTCTGCAAAAAAAGAAAGCTTATGCCCTCTGGACGCCCTTGGAAGTGATGTCGCGCTCGAATACCTCGACACCTTCGCCGCTAAGATTGATGAGGAGACAGCGGATCCTCGGGCAGAGGCAGCGGTAAAGTCCTGGGTTGATCGATGGATGGCAGAGCCTCAACGGATTCTCCCTGAACATCGGCATCTCTTAGATGATGAGAATACGGCGAAATTGCACTTTGAAACGCTGCGGGAGTCAGCTTTGCAGGTCAGTGTTCAACAAATTGGAGCCTTGGCATTATGAAAATTGATCCCGTTTACGATAAGTCGGTGTTTTTCGAGCGTGAAGATAGGATGCGCATAAATGAACAGCACCCAAACGAATATCGGGTCATCTCTAACCACTCAGGTTATGGCTGTGAGGGTGGCGAGAACTTTGAACACGATGATACCGGTGGTCTTCATAACTATTCTGGCGTAGAGGATGAAATTTTTTCGTCTTATGCTGAGCACGAGGATTGGCAGGAAGGTTACGACTACTGACCAACTAGAGCCTGCTTCTATTTTGAACGCGACCTCATGCTAGCTAAACCCAGACTCTGTTTGCCCTACAGATGGGGTCTGGGCTATTCATCACTTTGCCCGCAACCCGGTAATAAAATAGTTTCGGATTGATTATCCAGCCGTTCCTTCACCGACCGCCATTCCGGCATAAACCGATCCAGCAGCCCATAAAAGCGGATGCTGTGGTTATGCTCCACCAGATGACACAGCTCGTGCAGCAGCACGTAGTCGATGGCCCGCGTTGGTGCTTTGATCAGGTGAGGGTTCAGCAGGATGGCCCCTTCCGGTGAACAGCTGCCCCACTGAGTCTGCATCTCCATCATGCGCCAGGCCGGTGCCGTCGTTGTCCAGGGCAGACTCTCAACCATCAGGTCGAGCCGGCGCTGGAATACCTCGACGGCTCGATCCCGGTACCACTGGCGCACGGCTTTCTGTATCCGATCTGGATTCAGCTCCTTGCCCTGCACGCGCAGCTGGCCGCCAATCATTTTACAGGTTACCTTGCGCTGTTCCGGGGCCTGGATGACCTTCAGAACGTACCGCCGGCCCAGGTACAGCTGGCTCTCGCCGCTCACCCATTGTCGCGGTCGGACATCCCGGTGGCGCTCGGCGATGTCGTCCAGGTGCTTGAGTATCCACCGCGCCCGGCGCTGAACCGCGGATTTGATATCCGGCAGCTGGGCATTCTCCGGGGCGTCGACCTGCACCATGCCATTGGGATGCACATGCACCCTTATGGTTGCCTTCTTGTGTTCGGGCACGTAGCAAAGGTGGTACCGGAACTCCCGGTCACCGTACCGGGCCAGGTACTCCAGTGGTTGCTCGTCCTGATGGGACTCTACCGAGGTCATCAACGGGCGACTCCATTGCGAAGAATCTGCACCACCTCATCCAGCATGGCTTTGGCCTTGTCCAGCCCAATCAGGGCGAACAGGCGGGGTAGCAGGCTTTTGCGGACATCCTGCTCAATGCCCACGGGGTTCAGGGAGTTTTCGGCCACCGCCCGGTTCACCACCTGGTCGATCTCGAAGGCCTCCTGAATCAGTTGCTCGCCTTTGTCGGCTTCCAGCTCGGCGAAGGCCTCACCCAGTACCAGCTTGAAAGCCCCGTAGTAGGCTTGGGCGTGCTTATTGCCCTCGAACCGATCCGTGGGCAGGTCCGGTACGTCCCGGTCTTCCACCATGGCTTCCAGGTCACTGAACAGTTTGAACTGGGCCTTGTAGTCGAACATGGACTCCGCTTTCTCGATGGCATCCTTCAGCAGGGCGGAGAACACCTTCCTGGCATAGGGATCGTCGCCGAGTTTTTCCTCAATCGTCTTCTTGGTGCGGGTTTTGATTTTGTCGGTTTCGTTCTTGGTCTTTTCCTCTGACCAGTCTTCCGGGTTGTCCTCCACGGCGTCGATCAGGACCGGCTGTTCCCCGGGTGCTACGTCTACACCGGTTACGTACCGGTCGATCAGATCCCGGATCTGGCCCTCGTATTCGGAGTAGTCGACGGTTTCCTGAGCATCCAGACGGATGACCTTGCGCAGATCGGAGAACCATTTCAGGTCGGATTTGTAACGGCGGATGTCCTGTTCGGTGAAGGCCTTATCCTGGAAGAAGCTCTGAGTGGAGAGGGCGGTCTTCAGGCACATGCCGAACTCGGTCAGGGCCTCGTAGAAATCCTCTCGAAGCGCCTGCCGGGTATCCATCTCCACGCCGTCCTCATCGGACTCGTATTTCGGCATGAAGATCTGCCGGTATTGCTCCTGGTCCAGCACATTGCGGACCTCGCCGAAGAAACTCCAGAGCTTGTCGTGCAGCGCCGGCAGTTTCTTGTATTCGGTGTCCACGTTGGAATACAGCCCGTCGATGTCCTCGATGGCAAAGCCACCCTGGGTCTGCTCCTCGTAGTTCTGGTAATCGGTGATGGCCGTATCCAGTTCCTTGAGGATACCCCGGTAGTCGATCAGGTAGCCGAAGGGCTTCTGGGGGTGTAGCCGGTTCACACGGGCGATGGCCTGGATCAGGTTGTGGCCCTTGAGCTGCTTGTCGATGTAGAGCACCGCGTTACGGGGTTCGTCAAAGCCGGTCAGGAGTTTGTCCACGACAATCAGGATATCCGGCGGCCCGTCGGTACCGAAATGCTCAATGATCTGCTTCTCATAGTCCTGAGGGTCGCCTGTGACGTTTTTCTTCCACCACTCCTGTACCAGCGGCAGGTTGGACTCGTCCGCGTCGGTGTGGCCCTCGCGGGTATCCGGGGCGGAGATGACGATGGCGCTGGTGACCCGGCCCATCTCGTCGAGGTGCTGCTTGTAGCGGATCGCACTCAGTTTGCTGTCGGTGGCCAGCTGGCCCTTGAGCTCCAGGCCGGCTTTCTTGAAGTTCTCGCTGAAATGCACGCTGATGTCGAAGGCGTTGAGCTTGATGCGATCCTGGGCGGTGTAGATCTGGCCCTGTTTGGCGTACTTACGCTTGAGATCCGCTTTCTGGTCGTCCGACAAGGACGCGGTGACCTTCTCGAACCAGGTATCCACGGCCTTCTGATTCACATCCAGCAACGGTTTGCGCTCTTCGTACAGCAGTGGGGTGATCGTCCCGTCTTCGACCGCCCGTTTCATGGTGTAGGCGTGGATGATGGCCCCGAACTTCTCGGCGGTTTCGCTCTTCTCTTTTTTCAGCAGCGGGGTGCCGGTGAAGGCGATGAACGAGGCGTTGGGCAGGGCCTGGCGCATCCGTTGATGGTTCTCGCCCCCCTGGCTCCGGTGTCCTTCGTCGACAATGACGATAATGTTCTCGGACGGGTTGTAGCACTCCGGCTGTTTGGCGGCCGAGGCGAACTTGTTGATGATGGTGAAGATGATCCGCTCGGTGCCCTGGCCGATGCGTCTGGCCAGATCCTTGCCGGAGCGGGTCTTGGCCAGCGAGTCGCCGCTTTTCTTGCCGGCGATGTCGGAACCGAAGGCCCCGCCCGTCAGGAACGTCTTGGACAACTGCTTCTCCAGGTCCACCCGGTCGGTGACCACGATGATACGGCAGTTCTTCAGGGCGTCGCTGAGCAGCAGGGCCCGGCACAGGTAAACCATGGTGAAGGACTTGCCGGAGCCGGTCGTGTGCCAGAGGACGCCGCCTTTGCGCTCGCCGCTGGGTTTGAACTCGGAGATCCGCTCCAGCAGGGCCTTGATGCCGAAGGCCTGCGGGTACCGGGCGGCGATTTTGCCGATCTTCCGGTCAAACAAGATGAACAGGCGCAGAAATTCCAGGAACCGGTACCGGTCGAGCAGGCCGACCAGGAGCCGATCCTGTTCTGTGGGCATGACCGACTGTGACCAGAGTTGCTCGAAGTAGGCCCGGATCTTCGCGGGTTTGTACTTGAACAGGGCGTCCTTGTCGGACACGGACAATGAGCGATTCTTGATGTCCTGCACGTACCGATCGTCGAACTCCTCGTCCGTCCACTTCGACCAGAACTTCAGCGGGGTGTGCGTGGTGCCGTAGCGCCCGTCGTTGCGACTGATCGCAAAGAGCAACTGGGCGAAGGCGTAGAGGTACGGCACTTCGTCGTTCTTCTGGTTGCGGAGGTGCTGGCTGATGCCTTCCTCCACCATGTTCTTGTTGGGATTGCCGGAGGCGGCTTTCTTGGCCTCGATCACCGCCAGGGGAATGCCGTTCACGAACGCCATCACATCCGGCCGGCGGGTGTGGGTGCCCTGGGTGGACAGCACTTCCATTTCCTCGGTGACATGGAACTCGTTGTTGTCCGGGCTCTCCCAGTCGATCAGGTGGATCGTGGGCTGGGCCTTTTTGCCGCCGATGAACTCGGTCACGGTGATGCCAAGGGTCAGCATGTCGTACACGGACTGGTTGGCGTCCATCAGCCCCTGGGCCATGGAGGGTGTCGTGATTTCCCGGATCACCTGATCCACGGCCTGCTCAGACAACGGGTACCACTCGCCTTTGAACTCGAACTTGCGACGGCGCAACACCCGCTCCAGCACCGGCTTCATCACCACATCCCGCTGGCTGCCCCGAAGGGCCTGACACTCCGTGGCCGGCAGAAACGTCCAGCCAAGATTGATCAGCGTGGCCAAGGCCGGGATGTGGCTGGAATGCTGCTCATTCCCTTGAGGGGTGGTGTTCATGCGGCCTCCGTGTCCACCTGCACCCGACGCTTGCCGGTCAGGAGTTGTTGCATCAGGGCTTTCTTCTCCTGCTTGAGAAGATATAGGCGTTGGGTTATCGCTTGAATCTCTTTATCGGAACAAGACAAAACATTCACAATTTGTCGTTGCTCTTCCAGAGAAGGCAATTTGATACGCATACCTGTAAATACCGGCATGCGCAAAGAATCCACGGTTGCTTTCACCGAGTGCTTTATGACTTCAGCTTTGAAAAAGCGTTTTAGGTAGTAGTAGATGAAAAGGCCCAACGCTCCCTCAAAATCACTGAGCTTGTAGACTCGTTGGTGGAAATCGAATTTCCCGTCAATGTAGTGGAAAATCTCCCCAACTCGACCATCTCCAGGAATCAGGATTGCTTCACCGTCGAACGAATAGCTATCGATCCGCTCAATATTGCTAGAGCGAACAAAAAACGGGTATTCACCGTTTTCTACTTTGTTTTGAAGATCCTTGTTGCCAGTAGTGACAGAGCAGTGTTCTGTGAGTATTGAGCTCTCCCACTCCCCCTCAAACCCCGGCAACCGCTTCTTCCCGGTCAGCAACTGCTGCATCAACCCTTTCTTCCGCTGCCGGCTGTTCTCAAGCAGGCGCTCGGTGGCGGTGATGGCCTGATCCCAGGTGGAGAGGATCTGGGCGATCTTTTTTTGTTCCTGAACGGGCGGGATGGAAGCTTTCAGTGTGAGCAACTCATCTTTAGTGATGTTCTTCATCGAACCGCTCGTTCCCGTAGCCAAGTTCGACAGAAGGTATCGAGTGTGCTTTGAGGCAAGCACATAGCTTAGCCATTTCATGTTGGCGTGAGGTTTTGGAACGGTTTGCCAGAGCTTGTCAGACAAGTAGAGGTTCGGATAGTCCTTCTCGACAAAAGCGCTGGCACCCACAAGCTCATCGGTATTGCTGCGGCTAATGATTATCTGCCCAGCACGGGGGTGACACTTCGCCCTGGAGATATCTTTTGGGACTATAGCTTTAGCGGCGCTAGGCTTGAATGTGCCGTAGGTCACTGAGCTAACTCTCAGTACGCCAAACTCACCCGGCTGTAAAGGCCGATCCTCGCCGTTGACGCTAACCCCAGATTCCAACTTTTCGAGTAAGTCGCCAACGCGGCCTTCTTCCCACCCCTCAGGCACCATAACCCAACTCCTTCAGATACCCATCCATCTGCTCGTTTAGCTTCGCAATCTCGGCCTCGATCTCTTTTCGTTCCGCTTGCACGGCCATCAGGTCGATCTCTTCCTCTTCCTCGAAGGTGTCCACGTAGCGGGGGATGTTGAGGTTGAAGTCGTTTTCCTGGATTTCCTCCAGAGTGGCCAAGTAGGCGTACTTGTCGAGGTTCTCGCGCTGCTTGTAGGTGTCGACCACTTTGGCGATGTTCTCATCGGACAACTGGTTCTGGTTCTTGCCAGCTTGGAACTCACGGCTGGCGTCGATGAACAGCACGTTGTTGTCGGTTTTGTCCTTGCGGAACACCAGTACCGCTGCCGGGATGCCGGTACCGTAGAACAGCTTCTCGGGCAGGCCAATGACGGCATCCAGCAGGTTTTCTTCGATCAGCTTTTGCCGGATCTTGCCTTCCGCTGAGCCTCGGAACAGGACGCCGTGAGGCACGACCACCGCCATGCGGCCGGTCTTCGGCTTCAGCGTCTCGATCATGTGCAGGATAAAGGCGTAGTCGCCCTTGGACTTGGGCGGTACCCCGCGCCGGAACCGGCTATACGGATCGCTGTCTGCGCCCTCAAAGCCCCACTTCTCCAGTGAGAAGGGAGGATTGGCCACCACGATGTCGAAGTGCTTCAGGCCGCCGTTCTCATCGAGCAGCTTGGGGTTGCGGATGGTGTCGCCCCATTCCAGCTTGTGGTTGTCGATGCCGTGCAGAAACATGTTCATCTTGGCCAGGGCCCAGGTGCTGCCGATGGCCTCCTGACCGAACAGGGCGAAGTTCTTGGAGCCGTCGTTGCCCTTACGGATCTGGTTGGCGCATTTGAGCAACAGGGAGGCCGAACCGCAGGCCGGGTCACAGATCTCATCGCCTTCTTTCGGCTCGACGATCTCCGCCATCAGCTCGGAGACTTCTGGCGGGGTATAGAACTCACCGGCTTTCTTACCGGAGGTGGCCGCAAAGTTCTTGATCAGGTATTCGTAGGCGTTGCCGATGACATCCAGCTTCCCGATCCGACTCGGACGCAGGTTCAGCTCCGGCCGGGCGAAGTCTTCCAGCAGGTGGCGCAGGATGTCGTTCTTCTGCTTCTCATCCCCCAGTTTGTTGGAGTTAAAGCTGATGTCCTGGAATACGTCGGCCAGCTTGACGATGTTGGCCTCTTCAATGGCGTGCAGGGCCTTGTCGATCCGCTCACCGTTGCCTGGCTCATGGCGCTGGTCATACAGCGCGTAGAAGCCGGAGTCCCGGGGCAGCACAAAACGCTCGTTCTTCATCAGCTCTTCGATCAGCTCCGGCGTATCGCCGTATTCGGCCACGTAGTTGTCGTAGTGATCCTGGTACACATCGGACAGGTACTTCACGAACAGCATCGTCAGCACGTAGTCCTTGTAGATGCTGGGATCTACGGTGCCCCGGAAGGTGTCGCAGGCGTTCCAGACCGCTTTGTTGATCTGATCCTGCTTGATCGAATCGTTGCTCATAGAAGTTATTTCCCTGTTGTCGTATCCGGACGAAGTATGTGTCGGGCAACCGCATCGGTCATGCGTTGCCGGTTCTCGATGAGTTGTTCCAAGAGGGCTTGTTCCCGCTGCGCGGCACCGACCACCTTCATCATCAGCTTTTGCTGTTCGGGGGACGGTACCACAACGGGCAGGTCGCCCA
The DNA here is from genome assembly GCF_049943275.1 of Marinobacter sp. VGCF2001. NCBI lineage: Bacteria > Pseudomonadati > Pseudomonadota > Gammaproteobacteria > Pseudomonadales > Marinobacteraceae > Marinobacter > Marinobacter sp. VGCF2001. The sequence continues at coordinate 124,254 of NZ_JBNFVX010000003.1, read as the reverse complement.
GCTGGGTCTTGGTCACATTGGGAGCTGCAGAACCCTGTGAGCACATGGCGAAGTATCGCTGGGCATCCACATGGTTAAGTTGCCAGGCCAGAAACTCGGGCATCACGTTGAAGGCCTCGGGTTTCAGGCGCAGATGAAAGAAGTTCGGGGTGCAGACGGTGTTATGAGGCAGTGCCTTGATCACCGCGGCGTCATTCCGGGTGCCCCGGGCCATGAACAGGATGTCGCCGGGCCAGAGGTAATCCGGGCGACGCCGGCCGGGGAGGGTCACACGATCCAGAGTTTTGCCGTCTTTGTCGTCCAGGGACTCTCCCACAGCCAGATGACGAAACTGCACCACGAACGCATTGCCATCTTTGTCCACCGGCAGCTTGCCACGGAAGGGGTAGCCGGGGTGGATGGTGGCCAGGCTGCGCAGTAGCAGCTGGTGTTTAGGCTGTTCACTCATGCAGTATGCTCAATGATGCATTTCATGTTGATCAGGTTAGGCATGAATGCATCATTCTGCAAGATGCAAATCTTAAATTAACGACTACGTGCTCTAATTATTGTTAAAACGAGCGACAAGTTGCGTCGTTGGCAGATGATTAAAAACAGTTTTCGGAGAATGGAAGGACTCAAGATTCGGTTCGTTGACCAAAGAGTGCTAGAGACGCGGTAGCCTTCGCGCATACCAAAGCGCTACTCAGCACCGCCTAGCCTTAGTATCATCCAATAGAAGCGGCTCGCACCTATTTCGTTCCAGGACCATGACCGGATATGGCTGAAAGAATCCGTATAGGATCAACTGAAACTGCGTTCCCTTTCATTCCTTCGGCAGATAAATTTCTGGAATATCTCGGTAAGCCCGGGGGGATGGCAGGGTTAATCAATGCACTAGGAAAGCACTTGAACCATCCTTTACCGGATCCCAAAACCGTACGAAAGGCGGTTAAAGAGGGAGTTTCGCCTAGAAGTGCTGCAAAAATTACCAACATGCTGGAAGCTGTCCCATCGCCTGAACTGCGCGATTACATAAATAGCTCAGAATTAGCGCCCTGGATCGAGACCTCGCTGAATAACAATGGGCTGGCCTGGCTTTGCTTAACCAAAGGCGCGAGCTTGCAGACCTTCCCGGCCGATAGCCCCGATACCTTTATCGAACAATTTGTTCGAAGGCGGGCCGAACTGGAGATGGAGTTACTTCGGTCCGGCTTGGAGCTTAGGGAAAGCAATATCTCGTGCTCGGGGTGCGAAGAGAGGTGGCGGGACAGGGTAAAAGGCTTCCTGAAAGCGAATACCCTTGTGGACTTCTGCCATATTGAAAAAGGCCTACAGGCCGCCGGAACCATCAAAGCCAGTGCAGGTTATGCTAGACGCGAACAGCTAGGCCAGCTGTTAGGTTTATACACCCGCATTAGAATTGACTTCTATTACCACCTATTGAGCAATATCTCCCTAGACCTCATACGCTGGTATGCCGAGCAAGACACTCTCCGGAGCCATGAGAAACAATGGCTGGTCGACAACAGCTTTTTTGGGGATATGTTGCCAGTGTTCGATGGCGAAAGGCTGACCTTACCCTTCGAGAGACTACTCGATACTTGGCGGAAGGGTGCCGGTGCCGACGGTCAAGATCTATCTTGGGGCCAGATCGCGGAGCACTTACCGGATCCCTACGGCTTAGATGCCACTGAATCCTTGGCTCGAAATCAGACGGTTGAGGAGCGGAGGGAGAGGGTGCGCGAGAACAAAAAATCGAGGCTTTTGGAGTGGCGTAACGGGACTCGACCCAAACCAGAGCAACTAAGCGAATTTGTTCGAAACCTTACCCCAAGAGAAGACGATGTGCCTTTGGCAGAGATGAAATTAGATATCGCGTGTATTTACGGGGCCTTTATATTGGATGAACTGAGCAATTTTCAGAAATGCGGCCTGATAAATGCGCTGAACGATACCTTGCCAGCTTTTGAAAGCTACCCAACGTACTGGGCAAAATACAGGTCTCAAGCCGCGAAGATTCTCGCGGCTTGAGAAGCATACTACTACTTACCCTTGGGAGGGTTATTCCCGCGACCGCCGCCAGAGGGATTGCCTGTTGTACTGGGTGCGTTTTCTGGTTTAGCCATAATGCTCACCTATATAGATTAGTTTCTGAAGATCGGCTCTGCCTCTGCCTGTTTTTGATGATCAGCGGTGCCGATTTCAGGAGTATCTATGATTCTGACGCTGCAGGTGAGGTGAGTCGTCGCGGGAAATTTTCGGAGGGTAGATGCTTGTGATAGTGCTCAAAACCGGCTGCGCATAATCGGCGTTACGTTAAGAAAAAAGTTGCGCACCCAAAATTTTGTGAGTTTTGTTGGATTGAGCTTCAGCTCAGTAACTGTGAGTATTTGCTTCGGTCGCAAAGCGAACATTTGCATTGGACGATTACGCGGAGCTTTGCGGCTATTTTGGAGCAACGAATCGGAGGAAAGTGCATTAGAGCGCTGCAACGGTGAGCTTTCCGCTCACCATAGCCAGCACAGGAGACTTTGTCCCGTTCATCGCCCTCACTTGGACTTAAATACCAGTTGGCCCGTGATGTGTAAGCCGTCGAAACTCAGAACAAGCGCTCCCCGTTATCCACCTGCGCATCCGGTCTCACCAAGGTAACTGCGCCCTTCTCCGTTTGCACGCCAGTGACCAGGCACTCAGACAGAAAAGGGCCGATCTGTTTAGGCGGAAAATTGGTGACGGCCAGAATCTGCTTGCCGATGAGCTCCTCCTTGCCATAGAGGTTTGTAATCTGTGCACTCGATTTACGAACACCAATGTCCGGCCCGAAATCCACTCGCAATTTATAAGCCGGTTTGCGCGCTTCAGGAAAATCCATCACTTCAATGATGGTCCCGATCCGTAGTTCAACCTTATCGAAATCGTCCCAGGTAATCATCTCACTGCTCCTCTGACGTAGTTAGTCTGTTAACAAATCTGGCTCGGCGAACTTTCGGCTCTTCGCACGACCCGCGATCAAGGAACCAATGACGATCAGGATGCTGGCACTCAACACGGCAACTGTAGCCTCCCCGAATCCGGCAATGATCAACAGGATCACTGAAATCAGTGGCGCACTGTATGCCAGGGTTCCCAGTAACTGGATGTTTCCGTGCTTTACACCATGGTCCCAGGTGAAGAATGCTATGCCCACCGGTCCGAGGCCGAGCCCCACCACGCCAATCCATTGAAGTGCGCCTTCTGGCCACACTGTTTCCTCCCATAAAAGGTGACAAATCAACGCCAGAAAAGCCGTGACACCGCAGAACCAGCCCACCGCATCGGTCGGTACCGAGCGAACCAGTCTGCTGAGAACGGAATAGGATGACCAGATCAGAGCGCAGGACAGAGCCACCATGTAACCCGGCAGGTTCTCCCAGGAAAATCCATCGGCATTACGGCTGATCAACAACCAACAACCTGCCAAGGCAACCAGGGCCCCAACGATGTACTGACCTCGTAGTTTCTCACCCGGCAGGAAGGCCGACAGCAGGACGATTAGCAGCGGCCATAGGTAAGCCAGAAGGCTGACTTCAACGGCCGGGGCCAGTGTCATGGCCTTGAAGTAGGCAAAGTGATACCCGAACAAACCAACGATGCCGATGCACCATGCAAGCGGCGATTGCCGTAAATAATGCACACCGGAATGTCCCGAGAAGACCCAGCGACCGCACATCAGCAGGAAAGCGATACCGAAGGTCATGGCCATGAGCTGGAACTCAGGAATCTCACCACCGGAAAGCTTGGTCAGCAATGCCAAAGTGCCCCATAACAGAACCGAAATTGACCCGATCCAGGTTGCGGCGGTAACGGATGCCATGAAACCCTCCCGAAACTCTCATGTGTGAATGATTGCAGAAGGGTATCCAGTGCGAAGGGTAGGAACTTTCAAATCCTGGCGGAACTATTTCGAAATACGGCGGAAGTGGCTGGGCGCTTTGCCAAAGTGGGCTCTGAACCTGTCGCTAAAGGCCGATAACGATGAATAGCCGACAGCGTCGGCAACTCGCTGGACGCTGAGCCCCGACTGCTCCAGAAGCCGCCAAGCTTCTTTCATTCGTAACTCTGTGAGGTATTGATGCGGCGTCATGCCGACCTGGCGCCGAAACAGATCGTTCAACTGCCGAATGCTCAGATGTGCCACTGCAGCCGCCTCAGCCAAGGACAGCGGTCGGCTGAAGTGTTCGTCCAGCAATTGTTTCGCGGCGAGGACTCTGCGGTCCAGTTTCAGCTGACTTCCATGGCGCTCCTGAAGCAACTGAATCAGCAGAAGCAGCATTTGATGCTGGGTAAAATCCGACTCAGTCCCATGTTGGAGCTGTGCGTGAAGGAACTGGACGTAATGGAGCAATGCCGGATCGAGGTCTACGAAACAAGGTAGCTTGTCTAGCGCCGGGGCCAAGCCTTCGGGGACATCTGCAACCAAAAACCGATTATCGTCGGTCGCAGCATATCCATGGCCAATTCCTGCGGGAATGATTGCCGCTCGATGCTGTGCAACCTCCCCTTCCTTGGCATCTACTGACAGAGATAAAGTTCCCACCAACGGCAATACCAGTTGGTGATGGTCGTGGGAGTGGCTTTTTCCCTCGTCTTCGTAGGTTCGTATATGCAAGCCGATCTCAGAGTGCTTCATGCGACCAGTATAATCAGAAACACAGGAGAGTCATCACAGAACCACTCTTTCACCCATCTCTCATCCGTGATCCGACCGGTTCATAGTAAAAACGCGGCAAATTCACAGTCACGAAGTATCTCTTGAGCTAGCCCAAACAGCTTGTGGCTAGAATGTCCGCTTTTGTTTAAAAAAGCAGGCAGCGGGAAAAGACTGCAAGCGGGCGGCTTTTGCCGGGCATCACTCATTCTCAATTTGCGTTTCGCCCAGCGCTCCAGATTATCGGCGTAAATGTAACCCAGACCGCCGATGGCAAGCGTCGTCAGCACGAACGCGGAGTAACCCAACAAGCCTGCCAAGAGATTCATAACCGGCCCTCTAAATCGCGCGAGTGTCGTGGTTCATCCCCATCTTACGACCCTTTGGCATAATCCTCACGTAGTTCAGCGTGCCGGCAGGGTTGAAGCTTTGGGTGGCCGCTCAATGCGGATGGCTATGAATTGCGAAAACGTTCAGAATCTGGCGCGTTGCTGTGTTTAATAACCTATCACGTAGCTGAGCTCAACGGATCTATGAAACACGTTGTTGTCTGTTTTCATCTTACGGTCTTCGTAGCTTTCTTGTGTGTCAGCGGAACGGCCACCGCCGGCATCGTAAAGCAATCGACAAGCGGTTTGTGTCATCCCCAGGAAAGCGGCTGGTATGACCGTACTCAGAACTACACACCGTTCGATACCATTGAGGCGTGTCTGGGTGCGGGAGGACGGCTGCCTAAAGGAATATCGATAAACTCCCTAGGTGAGGCCAAAAAGCCTGCACACGCGCCCTCAGGGACTCTGAGCAACTATCGGCGGTCGGCCTTTGGTCATGGCTGGGACGACGCGAACGGTGATTGCCGGGACAGCCGGGCCGAAGCCCTGGTTGCCAGTTCCACCACCCAGGTCCGCTTTGCTAGCGATCGGAGTTGCCGGGTGGTCACCGGCCGGTGGATAAGCTCCTTTACCGGCAACGTCATCCAGAATGCTTCGAACATCGACATCGATCACTTGGTACCGCTTGCCTGGTCATGGGGTCGCGGGGCCAGCGAGTGGACGGATGAGAAGCGGTTGCGGTTTGCCAATGACCCTGTGAATTTGCTGCCGGTCGAGGCTTCGCTGAACCGGAGTAAGGGCGCCAAAGGTCCGGATGAATGGCTGCCCCCGGCTGGCCAGTGTGGCTATGTAGCCAGGTTCGTCCGGGTGGTACGATTGTATGATCTACAGCCCTCGGCGCGGGAGTCGACCTGGTTTCAGGCTTTTCTGGAGGAGTGTCGTCGATGATTCAGCCGCCCCACGCCACGAACAACCACGGTGATAGTGTTTTTACCCAAACAGCACACAGGTCGATAGCAGTTAGTGCCAATTAGTAACGAGACTTACTAATTAGTAAATTCAGTTACTAATTGGTACTAACCAAGGTGTATCTGACTCTGCAGGAGGATCTATGTCCACCAAACTCATGACGGAAAAAGAGCTGCTTGAAGGCCTCGATGCCCACACTGCCCATGCCGACGAGCTGGCTGAACCGCTCCCTCAGGAGCTTACACCTCTGGACCGCCTCAAGGGCTCAGTCAAACGTTACGAGCGGCCAACCGATCCTGTCTGGGACGAGTTCTTTGAATCCGATGAAGGCGTAACAGACGATTTCATGGAGGATCGAGAGCAGCCCAAGAAATGACGAGAATAATGGCTATCGATGACGAAAAAGCCAAAGGTCAGGTGGCTCTCAAAGGATTCTTCAACATCTGCCGTGAGTGGGACTGCGCCCAGGAAGAGATGATGCAGATGCTCGGCGGTGTGTCCCGGAGCACTCTGGCCAAGTACCAGAAGCTGCCACACGTAAAGCTCTCGCGGGATACCCTGGAGCGCATCAGCTACATCCTGGGCATCTACAAAGCCTTGATGGTCATATATCCAACGGCCGAACGCGCCAATCGCCGGGTTCGACTGGAAATCAGTGAGCCTCCCTTCCTTGGGGCGTCAGCCCTGGACTTTATGACGCGAGGCTCCTTGGAACATCTCATGGAAACTCGACGCTACTTTGATGCAAAGCGGGCGGGGTAACCAGCCCCCGTCGACCAAGATTTTGGGCGGTCAGTTTGGTCACCTTTTTTGTTTGAGTGGTAGGAAATACGGAGCCAGTTCGAGAGGCTTTCCATGCTAAGGATCACCCGGATGGACCAGGAGCCCTTTTTCACCTTGCCACACCGCACCAGCGGCCCGGCCGGTGCGCCGCTGCATAATCGGCTGCCGTTTTACCGAACCTATGCCACCGGCCTGCCAGGTCATGCGAAGAGCCTTGTGCTGACCTCCGACCTCCAGGGGCGAGAAGCCGGCGGTCAGAATCGGCTGCTCGGCGTGCCTGTTGCTGAAGCACTTTTGGCATTGTCTCGGGAAGGCGTCATTCCGGCGCCCGACGCGGTGTTTCTGTGCGGTGACCTGTACGACTATCCCGACTGCCGAAAACGCGGCGGTACTGGGCCGGTGGACGAGGTGTTTCAGGCGTTTTCTGCGATCACGCCGGAGGTCGTCGGCGTTCTGGGGAACCACGACCAGATAGAGTACCCCGAGGCGCTTCCAGACAACACCACCCTCCTGGATGGCGAGGTGGTTGGGGTGTTGGGCAACCTGAACGTCGGTGGCGTCAGCGGTATCGTGGGCAATCCGAATCGCAACCAACGGCGAGCCGAGGACGATTTTCTGGCCGCACTGGAATCGGTGACCGATCAAGCCCCGGATATCCTGCTGCTCCATCAAGGCCCAACCGACCCGGAACGGGCGACTCGTCGGGGTGATCCCGGTGTCGCATTGTCACTTGAAACCGGCTTTCAAGGGCTCACCGTGTTCGGCCATACTCGATGGGACTGGCCCTGGCTGATTCCTCTGGGTGAGGGGCAGGTTTTGAATGTCGATGGGCGGGTCGTGGTGGTTCTGCCGGAGGTTGACGGTGAGTGAACCATTAGGCGCGGGAGATCCCATTCGATGAGTATGCGACTGACTCCACACCGGTTTTTTGCGGCCAATCCGGTCGGGGTGGACTGGGTTTGTGGTGACCTGCATGGCGAGTTCGACGCCCTGCAAGCAGCGTTGTCGGCTGCCGGATTCAACAAAGCAGCTGATCGTCTGTTTCTACTGGGAGACACCATTGATCGTGGTCCAGAATCTCGGGCTCTCCTGGAGTGGGTTCTGGACACCGACTGGGTATACAGCGTGATGGGCAACCATGAGCTGATGTTTATCGCCGGCGCTGAAGATAACCGCAACCGATACAAGCACCGGGGGATGGGCGGTGACTGGGCCGCGAGCCTGGACGAGACCTCTTACAAAAATCTGGCTACCCAGTGTCGCTACCAGCTGCCGCTCACCATGACGCTGGAATGCGAGAGCGGACAGCTCGGGCTGGTGCATGCCCAAAGCCCTTTCGATGATTGGCGAACCGTTCAGGAGGCACCTTTCTCAGAGCGTTTTGCCATTGAGTGCACCTGGCCCTGGAACCGCGCGCAGGGTGCGGATCAAACCATTACGGGTATCTCGGCCGTGGTGTCAGGCCACATCGGGACTGCCGAGATCATTCAACGCGGGAATCAGGTCTGGATTGACGTTCTGGCGAGAACCGGTCAGGTGCCGTTGATGCCGGCTCATCGTGTGCTGGAAAGAGTGGCGCAAGTACAGCGAGGTGGTTAATTTTTACGACAGTATCAGTATGCGAGGTTTGCGGCGCAGTTATCCGGCACGCCAAAGCACAATGCCGTCCCTGACAATGTTTTCGAGTAGTTCTGGGTTGGAGTAGCCCTGCGGGTTGGCCCATTCACGCTCCCAGACCGGCAAGGCCTGAATCAACACGCCGGTATCCAAAAGCACCTCAAACGCCAGACCCGCCATCTCCAGCTTGGTGTCCACAAAGTCCCCAGGCTGTCCGGCCAAAACAACGGCTACATCGGCATCGCTTTCGTCGTGATAATCACCACGGGCCCGGCTACCAAACAGGATCAGCTGAACTGCATCGAACCGGCCAGCCAGTTTTTCGCCAAAAACCAGCACCGCCTCCCGAATATCCACCTGGTCACCCATCACGGTTTGTTCCAGGCCAACCGAGAAGGCCTGGTCCCACTCCCGAACTGCCTCTGGCATGGGCGCGCTGGGATCACACTGAGCTACCAGGTCATTCAGGTGATAGGTCTTTTTCTCTGTCATGACGTTACCTCCGGTGACCTCGACGACCATGGATCACCACAGCTTTCAGCCTTTCGGTCTCTGTATTGGAGAACCGGTCCAGCGTCTGATATTCGCCATCCCACTCCTGAGCATGCCGGTAACGGACAACCTGTTCGGGGGTGAGCTCGACAATGTCATCAAAGCCGGTTTCGTAGCCCTCAACCAGCACCGGTGTTTCTGACGGTAGCTTTTGTAGCTGTGCGATCAGTTCTTCGGCTGTCATATCACTTACCCCTATTCAACGTTGGCCACCTCAAAGATCAATCACGATCGGCGCATTCCGCGGCTCATACCGTGCGTTGCAGGTGCTGGCATTGATCAACGTTGCCTGTCCCTGCTGGTATTCCCCGTAGCCTTCATGGATATGGCCAAAAATGTGTGCTTTGAGCGCAAGCTCCTGAATGCGGGCAAGCAAGTCAGCACAACCAACGTTCTGGCTTTTGAACCCCATATTAGCTTCGTCGCCAATGCCTTTTGGTGGTCCGTGGGTGATCAGCACGTCGGTACTATCCGGGATGAGCTGCCATTTCTCCTGCAGCGGCTCTCCGCGATCCAGCATAAACGCCCAATCCAGGAACGTGGGCGTCCAGGGTGAACCCCAGAAACGAACGCCTTCGATTTCGACACCACTGTCCTCCAGATAAATAGCATTGGTGAGGGCCTGCCGAGCATGCTGCGGCGTTTCCTGGAAGGCCCAGTCGTGGTTCCCGGCAATCACGATTTTATATCGGTGCGGCAACGTTCCCAGCCAGTCGTTGAAGTCTGTGATGTTCTCCAGTGTGCCCTGACCAAGACAGTCACCCGCATGGATCAACACATCACCATCCAGGATCTCCGGAATTCGCCGGTGCAGACTGTGGGTGTCTGAAATACAGATCAGCTTCACTGCGTATGCCTCGTCGCCTAATATGGAACTCTAACTTTTTAACTCATTCCCTAACGATAAGGTAACTCCGATGGCCATAACACACACGAAAGCGGTTGTGTATATGTACGGCCGGTTGGCTGGTTACCTGGAGCGGGTCGGCAGCGGATCACAGTTTCAGTACGCAGAAGAATATCTGGACATGGCTGGCCAGCCGCTGAGCTGGAGTATGCCATTACGTTCTGAGCCGTATGTATCAGAGACAGGCTTGCCGGCCTATTTCAGCGGTCTTTGCTCAGAAGGGTGGTTACGGAAAGTGCAGACATCCTCCCAGGGAATCCACCCGGGCGATGACTTCACATTACTCGTAAATAACGGGCTGGACTGTGCTGGTGCCGTCACGATAGAGCCCGTCGGTTAGACAACTTTCCGGTGATGCCGACCAATAGCATCCAGATCCATGAGAATTTCCTCAGCGAGGCGCTTTGAGACGTAGGCGTCGAACGTCAGTGTTTCGTCTTTCGCCCAAGTGCGGTATTCCGTGTCTAAAGCAGTGACCCAGTAATAAACGGATAGCCTCTGATCTGTTGATGCCCTGGCACCGCAGGTGATCTCCAGTGTTTTTTTGAATATCGACCAGGTGCTTTGGTCCACGTGTACGGTCGCTCTTTTTCCGGTAACGGACGATGTGTAATTCACTTTCATTGCGCTTCCTCGAGCGGCGGAGCCAGGGTTAACTCACTGATTAAGGGGAAACTGCGAGGGCGGTGTCCGCAACTCGCGCTCGAGAGACCAATCCATAAAGGGCATCAGCCTTGAAATGTTGCGGGCATCATCAATGCCTCGATGGTGGGCGCCCACAAACGCGAGTTCATGAAATGCGAGGGCATGGGCCAGCCCATTCTTTTTCTTCTGGCCAGTGGTGCGCCGCCAGATACGTTTCAAGTTCAAATGTGGGTAAGCCAACATCGCCGGTTGAGCCCCATCCAGCTGGCTCTGCGCTTCCAGGTGCAGGCGATCGTAATTGCCCCAACTACACCATACGAATTCGCTGGAAAGATCGCCAAGCCAAAGGTTCATTGTCTGAATCACCTCCGGAAACGCCGGTGCTGCATCCACCATCGACTGGGTAATACTTGTCAGCTCGGTGCAGAAATCGCTCAGCAAAGGATTACGAGTGGGTCTGACAAGAAACGAGCGGGCATCCAATATTTCGCCTCGTCTGCTCGCCAACACACATCCAAGCTCGATGATCTCCATGTTGTGAATGCTCTGGGGCGCGCCGTCCGGGGCGTGCCGGCTGCCCCAGCAGGTCGCCTCGAGGTCTACAATCAACAGCTTTTGGTCGTTCATGGTCTCGTCATTTGGCAGAGCCAGCAATCTCGGCATACAGTTTCACCGGGGTCGGTCAGATGAGGTTAATGTGGAAACCCTGGAATAGAAAGCAGTCTTCTGAGCTCCAGGATGGATTAGATAAATCTGACCAGAGCGTTATTTTCCGATGCAGGGGCGTAATCATCGTACATTTCGACTGGCTTTCGACGCATGAGGGGCGCACCTGTGCAGGGCAACATCTTCAGTGCTTCAGGCAACACTTTCGCTTAATAACGTCATTATTTGGACAATATTTGGCCAAAAACTTCTCTAGCGCAGCATTTTGTCAGGGGATGGCGCACCATAATAGTGCAAATAGTGAGAGTATCCTGACATTCATACCAATGACAGACAGATTTCTATGAATTTGTTGCCCCGGAGCGCAGGTGCGAGTACCAGACACCAATCACGTTGCCGTTAACCTGTGCCTAACTATTTCGCCACCACGCTATATTATGGAACAGCATCTGCCGATACTGAGGCTACGACCCTGTATGCTTTTCATCATTTGGTGCCAAAGCTCAGAGGATGTTTGTTTGCAGTTCAAACATGGCCATCTGTCGATAAGAAAGTTCTAATCTCAACTTCGGGACAAGCACAAAAGATATTGTGTTTGAGAAGAGAAATAACAGGATAACTGGAAGCACGGAATCGTAGTCTTAGCGATCTAAACTACCCACTGAAACAAAGGTTACAGTTTAGAGGGTACAAAACATGGTCTATCTTTCCTGCTGACAGCCCGGCATCATCGTGCCGGCAATGGATAAGTGAAAAGTTGCCGCAGTATAGCATTCCGACCCCGGTTAAGGAGACTCCCCCTGCAACCCGAGCACGGCATCCGTAAAAAAGACACCGGCAGCTTCTACGTGCCAGACCTGTGCCGGGTGCGTGCGGTCTTCATGCTGCTGATCACCAGTGAGCTGCTGGTACTGGTGTTGGCCATCGTGCAGGCAGAGGCGGGCTGGATCGACTGGAATTACTTCGGTTTGCTGTCACTGTTTGTTCAGTGGACCACCTTGACCAGTGCCGCATTAATTTGCCTGCTGCGACCGCGGCTGGCCCGCATGACCACCAGCCGCGCCACCGGCGCCATCGTCGCCATCGTGCTGCTGGATGTCCTTGCCTTCAGCCTGTTTGCCGACAGCGTTCTGCACCCCTACCAAGGCGCCGAACAATGGCACGGTGTCGCCAAAAAACTGTTACTGGCGCTGCTGATTGTGTTGATGGTGTTGCGGTATTTTTACCTGCAGCATCAGTGGCAGCAACAACGCGAAGCAGAAATGCAGGCCCGGCTGACCTCCTTGCAGGCCCGGATCCAGCCCCACTTTCTGTTCAACAGCATGAACACCATTGCCAGCCTGATTGCCACCCATCCGGAACAGGCGGAAGATGCCGTGCTGGATCTTTCAGAGCTTTTCCGCGCCAGCTTGCGCACGGACGATCAGCTCATCCCGCTGAGCCGGGAACTGGAATTGTGCCAGCGTTACCTGGCGATCGAGTCCCTGAGACTGGGGGAACGCCTGCGGCTGGAGTGGGATATTCAGCCCGGGCTCGAGCAACAGGTCATACCGCCCCTGACCCTGCAGCCGCTGGTGGAAAACGCCATCTATCACGGCGTTCAGCCGCGGCCCGAGGGTGGCACCGTGCGGGTCGAGGTATCTGCCAAAGATCACTTCGTCTACCTTCTGGTTCAAAATCCCGCGCCGGAATCCACCGAACGGCAGCATCAGGGAAACCGGGTCGCCCTGAGCAACACCCAGGCCCGGCTGCAGGCCCTGTTTGGCGAGCCGGCCGTGCTCAAGCACAGCCGCCAGGGCAATACCTACACGGTGACGCTGCGCCTGCCCCGGCGCAGCATCAATGCCGGAACCCGTCAGCAAGGAACACGGAAGTAACCATGGAAGACAACAAGTGCGTACTGATTGCCGACGACGAACCTCTGGCCCGGGAGCGCATCAAACGCCTGCTTGAAGCTCTGCCCGGCTACCGGGTTGGCGGCGAAGCGGTCGATGGCAATGACACCTTGCGCAAGGTGGCCGAACTGGAACCGGACATCCTGCTGCTGGATATCCGTATGCCCGGCATGGACGGCATGGAAGCCGCCGACCGGCTGAGCCGGCTGGACAACCCGCCGGCGGTTATCTTTTGCACCGCTTACGACCACTATGCCATCCAGGCTTTCGAGGTGCGCGCTGTCGCCTACCTGCTCAAACCGGTACGCCGCGAGGCCCTGGCCGATGCGCTGGCCCGGGCCGGCAAGCTCAACCGTGTGCAGCGGCAAGCGCTGGCGCAGAGTGCCAATGGCGCGAACGACCAGCTGGCAGTGCGCACGCACCGGGGCACGGAACTCATCGACCTGGCAGAACTTTACTACTGCGAGGCAGACCAGAAGTACGTCACTCTGCACCACCGCGACGGCGAAACCGTGTGCGACTACACGCTCAAAGAACTGGAACAGGCCTATCCAGACCACCTTCTGAGAATCCACCGCACAACCCTGGTCGGCGTTCGCTTTATCCAGGGTTTGCGGCGCTCGCCCGATGGCCAGAACCTTCTGGCCCTGAGGGACAGTCATGTCCTGTTACCGGTCAGTCGTCGTCATAGCAGCCATGTCCGCCAGTGGCTGCAGGAACATCAGCCCTCCCCCTGACGGGGTAGGCCGGGCCGATCGCGGGACTTTTTTGCTGCCACAAGGTAACCTTGGGGCTCATTCTCCCGAACGACAGTGAGTGACATGTCCAAACGTACTCTTCGCATCGCAACCCGCAGCAGCGCACTGGCGCTGTGGCAGGCAGAATTCATCAAGGCTGAGCTGGAAAGGCTGCATGACAACGTCGACGTTGAGCTGATCAAGATCAAGACTCAGGGCGACAAGATTCTGGATGTGCCACTGGCCAAGATTGGCGGCAAGGGCCTGTTCGTCAAAGAACTTGAAGAGGCCATGATCGACGGTCGCGCGGATCTGGCTGTGCACTCCATGAAAGATGTGCCCATGGAATTCCCGGAAGGCCTGGGGCTGGTCGCCATTTGCGAACGGGAAGACCCCACCGATGCCTTTGTCAGCAACCACTACGATCATATCGATCAGCTGCCGCAGGGTGCGGTGGTGGGCACGGCCAGTCTGCGCCGGGAAGCCCAGTTGCGCGCCAACCGCCCGGATCTGCAAATCAGGGTATTGCGCGGTAACGTCAATACCCGCCTGGCGAAACTGGATGCCGGCGACTACGACGCCATTGTTCTGGCCAGCTCCGGCCTTAAGCGCCTGGGTTTCCAGGATCGCATTCGCTACTGCCTGCCGGACACTTTCTCTCTGCCTGCCGTGGGGCAAGGCGCGCTCGGGATCGAGTGCCGACTGGATGATGCCGAATTACGGGCTATGCTCGCGCCGCTGAATCACGACGACACCGCCGACCGGGTCAAGGCCGAACGAGCCCTGAACCGTCGTCTCGAAGGCGGCTGCCAGGTTCCGATTGCCGCCTATGCCCTGCTCGAAGACGATAACACCCTCTGGCTGCGCGGGCTGGTGGGGGCTGTTGACGGCACACAGGTGTTCCGGGTCGAAGGCCGGGCTCCCCGTGCCGAGGGCGAACGGCTTGGCCGCGAACTGGGGGAACAGCTGCTGTCTATGGGCGCCGACAAGGTACTTGCTGAAATCTATGGCCACACTCCGCGCTAAGGCAGAACAACAGCCAGCTCTTGAGGGCCGACGGATACTGGTCTGTCGGCCCGAACCGGAAGCCAGCCGACTGGCTGAGGCGTTTCGCCGGGCGGGTGCCAGCGTGAAAGTGATGCCCATGATGGTGCGCGAGCCGCTGCCCGAAACACCCGAACAACGCACCATCCTCCAGGAACTGGACAATTTTTCCCACATCATCGCGGTCAGCCCCTACGCCGCGCGCCGGCTTCTGGACGAGATTGACCAATGGTGGCCGCAGCTGCCAACCGGTATCCAATGGTATGGCGTCGGCGCCGGAACCGCCGCGGTATTCCGCGATTACGGGCTGAAGGCGAGGATGCCCGCTACGGGCTGGACCAGTGAGGCCCTGCTGGCATTGGCGTCACTGCAACGGCTGGACGGTGAAAAAGTTCTGCTGGCCCGGGGCGAGCATGGTCGGGAACTGATCCGGCAGACGCTGACCCAACGGGGCGCACAGATTACCACCCTGCCCCTGTACCGGCGCTCATTGCCGTACTATTCTGCAAAACAGGTACAGAGCGCTTTTGCCGATTTTTGTCCGGATGTGGTGATTGCGCTTTCCGGTGAAACTCTGAACAATCTGGTGGCGTTGGGTGCCAGGCACCAAGCGCCCCTGCCGCCGGCCCTGATCGTGGTGCCTGCGCAGCGTGTGGCTGAACAGGCGCGAACGCTGGGCTTTCGAAGCCCTCTGGTGCCGGCCAGCCTGAACGATGACGACCTGGTCGCCCATGTTGCTTCCTGCCTGTCGCAGGAGGCCGGTGACAACGGATAACCCAGTAAGGATGCCCGTGACTGAAACAACAAAACAACTCCCTGCTCCCGCACAAACCACCAGGCCTGAATCTCCCCGTCTCTGGCCGGTCTGGATTGTCGCGCTTCTGGCCCTGGTTCTGGCGGTCGTACTGGCCCTGTGGAACTGGCAGCAGTGGCAGGCCCGTCAGGCCACCCTGCAGGTTATTCAGGAGCTCAGACAGGACACCGGCCAGCTTGAAGACCTTTACGGCAACCGCGGCAATGCCCAGAGCGAACGGCTTCAGGCGTTGGAGACGAGGCTCGCCGAACAGCGTGAGCTGATCGCGACCCAGCAGCGACAGATTGATCACAACGCCCGGGAACTACTGGAAGCGGGCAATCGCACCCGTACCGACTGGTTACTGGCGGAAGCCGAATACCTGCTGCGCATTGCCAATCAACGGCTGCTGATCGAGAAGGACATCCGTGGTGCACTGTCAGCACTGGAATCCGCCGATGAGGTGTTGCGGGAATCAGACGATATCGGCGTTTACCCTGTGCGGCAGCAGCTGGCTCGGGAAGTCCAGTCACTGAAGGGTATACAGGGTGTCGACCGAACCGGACTCTACCTGAGGCTGGAGGCGGCCATCGCCAGCGTCGGCGAGCTGACCGACCAGGCCCTGATCGGGGACCGGGCGCCGGGCTTCAGCATGACCGAAGACCAGAATGCGCCGGCTGACGGCAGTAATATGTTTACCCGAGGCTGGAACCGGTTCCTCGGTACTCTCAAGGAAGTCGTGGTTATCCGCCGCATGGACGAACCCGTCAAGCCGCTGCTTTCACCCGACCAGAGCGCCTGGGCCCGCCTTAACCTGCAACTGATGTTGGAAGAGGCGGAAATGGCGGTTTTACGGGGCAATCAGCCGCTGTATGAACGGGCCCTGAACAAGGCCATCAACACCATCAATGACTGGTACGACACCACCAACCCTGCCATCCGCGGGCTCAACGAGACACTGACCGGCCTTGTCGGGCGTGACGTCGATCCCGAGCTACCGGATATCAGCCAGTCACTGAATCTTCTGAAAGAACGGCTGGCCGGGCGTCTCAACGCCGGCGAAGAGAAGAGCACCAGCGACGCGGCTGATGGAGGCGAAAGCTCATGATCCGCGTACTGCTGCTCCTGCTCATCGCTCTGCTGGTGGGCACCGGGCTCTCCATGGGCCTGACCTACGATCTCGGCTACATTCGCATAAGCCTGGGCCACTACCTGATCGAAACCAACTTCTGGGTCGGTCTGGCCCTGATCCTTGTCACCGTCTTGCTGAGCATCGCCATCATTAACACGGTGCGCAGGTTCCGCCAGGGCACCAGCGTGATGGCGGGCTGGATTTCCCGCGGCAACGAACGCCGTGCCCGGCGCAGAACCACCCGGGGGCTCCTCTCCCTGGCGGAAGGCAACTGGCCCCGCGCCCGCAAGCTCCTGACCAGTGCCGCCGATCATGCGGACACGCCCCTGATTAATTATCTGGCGGCCGCTCAGGCTGCGTTTGAATCCGGCGATCACCCGGCGGTGGATGAACTCCTGCGCAAGGCCTTCGAGAGCACGCCAGGCTCCAGCATGGCCGTCGGCCTGACCCAGGCCCAACTGCAACTGGCCGGTAACCGGCCCGAACAGGCACTGGCCACGCTGTTACGCCTGCGCAAGGAGTCACCGAACCATCCGTTTGTGCTCAAACTGCTGAAGAACGCATACCTGCGGCTGGAAGACTGGCGCGAGCTGTCACGACTGATCCCTGAACTGCGCAAGCGCAGTGTCCTGACAGAAAAAGAGCTGAACGACCTGGAACGACAAGTCTGGCATAACCTGCTTGAACAGGCCGCAGAAGAGTGCCAGCGCAGCCGCGAAGACAATCCGGACGCCTCACTGGAGCCCCTGACAAAACTCTGGGACGAGCTGCCCCGGTTTGTCCGCCGGGACGAGTACACCATCCGGGACTACGCCAGGCTGTTAGCCGGCCTGAATGACGAAGCCCAGGCAGAAACCCTGCTGCGCAAAGTGCTGCGCAATCATTGGAGTGACGAGCTGGTAAACCTCTACGGCCGGGTTCAGGGCAACGAACCGGAGGAACAGTTACTGATTGCCGAACAATGGCTGAAAGATCGACCCAACAATCCCGAGCTGCTGCTGGCATTGGGGCGCTTGAGCCTGCGTAATGAACTGTGGGGTAAAGCACGGGAATACTTTGAAACCAGCCTGAAGTTGCGCCGAAGCCGGGAAACCCTGGCAGAACTCAGTCGCCTGAATGCCCACATGGGGGAAGAACAGGCCAGTGTTAAACTGCTGATGCAAGGGCTGGAGACTGACCACGGATTACCGAACCTGCCCATGCCGCGGGCCTGACCAGGCGAACCAGAGACACCCGCGAACCAAGAAGGCCGGCAATCGCCGGCCTTTCTTCATCTCAGAGAGCACTCAACTGCGCGGCGCGTACTCCAGGACATCCGAGAAAAACGCCGGCGCCGGAAGCCCCGCGTCGGTGAGGGCATCCATCAGCGTATACACCATGGTGGGTGAACCACTGGCATGGACCTCGACATTCTGCCAGTCGAAGCCAGAGGCCAATACCGCCCGCACCAACTGGTCGTGATGACCGCCCCAATCGTTGTCCTCGTCGTCGCCGACGACCGGCAAAAACGTGAACGGCGCATACTCGTCCTGCCACTGCTGGGCCAGAGAACGCAGATACATATCCTCATGTTTGCGCACGCCCCAGAACAGCTTGATCGGGTGATCGAAACGGGTCTCACGCAGATAATCCACCAGACTCTTCATTTGCGCAAAGCCCGTGCCCGCCGCGACCAGCAGCAGAGGCTTGTCTGGCATCGCCGCGAGACAGGCCTTGCCATGGGGCAGTTCAACCGTGACGTCCTGGCCCGAGGTAAGCGCATCAATCACTTTCTGGGCAGACACCCAATCCGGCGAAGCCTGGATGTGCAGCTCAATCAGCTCGGCAGAAGGGCTACTGGCGATCGAAAAATAACACGGGTCGGCACCGGGCAGAATCACTGACAGATACTGACCGGCGTGAAACGCCACTTCCCGGCGGCGGGGAAGCTGCAGAGCCACACGATATACGTCGTGACTGATTGAGCGCACGTCCATTACCTTCGCCTGGTATTGGCGAGGCTGGTAATCTCCTGATGCCATAACGGCTGTTATCTCCAGTTCAAGATCGGCGAGCGGGCGAGTCCGGCACATCATGAAGGGCTCGCCAACCGCAATAGAATGTTGGTTTCTCGTATTCAGCGCCCGGCCGCTCAATAACCGGGCTTCACACAGTTCACAAACGCCGTTCCGACACGCCGCCGGTACCCGGATACCGGCCGCACCAGCAGCAGACAGAAGGTCTTCTTCGGGCTCGGCACCACAGGCCAGCCCCGCAGGCTGGAGGCGGATACGAAACATTTCCTGCCCTGTCAGTCGGGGCGAGCACCGGGAATTTCAATACCCAGGCTGTCCCAGATATCATCCACCCGTTGCTTGACTTCATCGGTCATGGCAATCGCGGTCCCCCATTCCCGGTCGGTCTCTCCGGGCCACTTGTTGGTGGCATCCAGGCCCATCTTCGAGCCAAGGCCCGACACCGGAGAGGCAAAGTCCAGATAATCAATCGGCGTGCTCTCCACCAGTGTGGTATCACGGCTGGGGTCCATCCGTGTGGTCATGGCCCAGATCACATCTTCCCAGTTCCGGGCATCCACGTCGTCATCGGTGACGATCACAAACTTGGTGTACATAAACTGGCGCAGAAACGACCATACCCCCATCATCACCCGCTTGGCATGGCCTGGATACTGCTTCTTCATGGTGACCACGGCCAGCCGGTAAGAACAGCCTTCGGGCGGCAGGTAGAAGTCCACGATTTCCGGAAACTGCTTTTGCAGAATCGGGATGAACACTTCGTTCAATGCCACCCCGAGAATGGCAGGCTCATCCGGTGGCCGGCCCGTGTAGGTGCTGTGGTAAATCGGGTCTCTGCGGTGGGTAATGCGCTCCACCGTGAACACCGGGAACTGGTCCACCTCGTTGTAATAGCCGGTATGGTCGCCAAACGGCCCTTCCGGTGCCATGTCGTCCGGATAGATAAAGCCTTCCAGCACGATCTCCGCACTGGCAGGCACCTGCAAATCGCTCAACCCGGCTTTTACCAGTTCGGTGCGGCCGCCCCTCAGTAATCCTGCGAACGCGTACTCCGACAAGGTATCCGGCACCGGTGTCACGGCCCCCAGAATGGTGGCCGGGTCTGCACCCAGCGCGACCGCTACCGGGTAAGGCTTATCTGGATTAGCCTTACGGAATTCCTGATAATCCAGGGCTCCGCCCCGATGGCTCAGCCAGCGCATGATCAACCGGTTGCGGCCGATCAGCTGCTGACGGTAAATACCCAGGTTCTGGCGTTCTTTATTCGGCCCCCGGGTAATCACCAGCGGCCAGGTTACCAGGGGTCCGGCGTCTCCGGGCCAGCAATGCTGAATGGGGATCTGATAGAGATCCACCTTGTCTTTCTCAATAACCACATCCTGACACGGCGCAGAGCGCAGAACCTTGGGACTCATGCGCATAACCTGCCGGAACAGCGGCAGCTTTTCTATCGCATCCTTGAAGCCCTTGGGAGGATCGGGCTCTTTCAGGAACGCCAGCAATTTACCGATGTCCCGGAGTGCCGTAACGTCACTCTGCCCCATACCCAGCGCTACCCGCTTCGGTGTACCGAACAAGTTAGCCAGCACCGGCATATCGTAACCTTTCGGATTCTCGAACAGCAGGGCCGGGCCGCCGGCACGCAGGGTGCGGTCGCAGATTTCGGTCATTTCAAGATGGGGATCGACCTCAGCGCTGATGCGCTGGAGTTCACCCAGCTTTTCCAGCTGGCCGACAAAATCCCGAAGATCATTGTATTTCATGATGTGCTCCGTTTCTGGTGTACGGTACTACGGAGTTTTGCCTGGTCTGGACTTCAGTCTCCCTGCCGGAGAACGGGTCAATCAGAGGGGATACCGGGGAGGGCGCCCGTCCGGTCCGGCCAACGCCCTCTAAAGGCGCCTGGCCGGAACAGAACGGAATCAGGATCACCGACGCTTCATAGACTGGAAGAACTCGTCGTTGGTCTTGGTGTCCTTGAGTTTATCCAGCAGGAACTCGATGGCGGCGGTATCGTCGTCCATAGAGTGCAGCAATTTGCGCAGAATCCATACACGCTGGATGTCAGCTTCGGACATCAAAAGATCTTCACGGCGTGTGCCGGAGCTGCGGATATTGATGGCCGGATACACCCGCTTCTCGGCGATCTTGCGGTCCAGGTGCACTTCCATGTTACCGGTGCCCTTGAATTCCTCGTAAATCACCTCGTCCATTTTCGACCCGGTGTTCACCAGAGCCGTCGCAAGAATCGTCAGGCTACCGCCTTCCTCGACATTACGGGCCGCACCGAAGAAGCGCTTCGGCTTCTCCAGGGCATGGGCGTCCACACCACCGGTCAGAACCTTACCCGAGGAAGGAATCACCGTGTTGTAAGCCCGCGCCAGACGGGTGATCGAGTCAAGAAGAATCACCACATCTTTTTTGTGTTCAACCAGGCGTTTGGCTTTCTCGATAACCATCTCGGCTACCTGAACGTGGCGCGCAGGCGGCTCATCGAAGGTCGATGCAACAACTTCACCGCGAACGGTCCGCTGCATCTCGGTCACTTCTTCCGGACGCTCATCGATCAACAGCACCATCAGATGACATTCCGGATTGTTCCGGGTGATGGACTGGGCAATGCCCTGCATCAACAGCGTCTTACCGGCCTTGGGCGGGGATACGATCAAGCCCCGCTGGCCTTTGCCGATAGGCGCCACCAGGTCCAGAACCCGGGACGAGAGATCCTCGGTACTGCCGTTACCGGCCTCCAGCATCAACCGTTCCTGGGGGAACAGCGGTGTCAGGTTCTCAAACAGGATCTTGCTACGGGCATTGTCCGGCTTGTCAAAATTGATCTCATTGACTTTCAGGAGTGCAAAGTAACGCTCGCCGTCTTTCGGCGGCCGGATCTTGCCCGCAACCGTGTCACCGGTCCGCAGATTGAAACGGCGGATCTGACTGGGGGAAACGTAGATATCGTCCGGGCCGGCAAGGTAGGAGGCATCAGCGGAACGGAGGAAACCGAAACCATCCTGCAGAATTTCCAGTACGCCGTCACCGTAAATGTCTTCGCCGCTTTTGGCGTGCTTTTTCAGGATGGTAAAGATCACATCCTGTTTGCGCGAACGAGCCAGGTTGTCGAGGCCCATTTCTTGCGCGATGTCGAGCAATTCGGGCACGGATTTCTGCTTGAGTTCAGTAAGATTCATAGTTTGTTGAGTTTTCAGGAATGGAAGTAAACGACTGTTGAAATGACAGGGGTGCCCCTGAGCGCGTTGATAATACACATATATATTGAAACAAGGTGCTGGCTGATGGAGCATCCGGTGTAGAGGGAAGCCGGATATAATTGCTTGCACCCGTAGAGTGGGAACATCTGTTCGCCGGGTTGCGAGCATAATCGACCACCTTGACCGGATCTGTCAAGTGTACTGGGCAAATTAACACCAACTTTCACCGAAAATGCCCGCGTACACGTCCGTGCAACTCCCTCCGACGGGTTACTCCCTTCCATTGCCCGCCATTGGAAGGGATACTGACAGGCAACCTTTTCCTTGTGATTTCCGGAGCACTTTCCCATGAGCACTGAACCCACGAATGAACTCAAGCCCCTCAACATAGCGATTCTTACCGTCTCTGATACCCGCGGCTTTGATCAGGATTCCTCCGGCCAGTTTCTTGAGGACAGCGTGGTGGAAGCTGGTCATCGGCTGATTTCACGGCGCATTCTGCCGGACGACGTTTATTTGATCCGCGCTGCGGTATCATCCTGGGTTGCAGAGCAGGAGGTCCAGGCCATCATCATTACCGGTGGCACCGGCTTTACCGCACGGGACAGCACGCCGGAAGCAGTAAAACCGCTGCTGGACAAGTCAATTGAAGGGTTCGGGGAAGAGTTCCGGCGGCTGTCGGCGGCGGAAATTGGCAGCTCTACCATTCAGTCCCGGGCCTTTGCCGGTCTTGCCAATCACACGGTCATTTTCTGTCTGCCCGGCTCGACAGGCGCGTGTCGAACGGGCTGGAATGGCATCCTGAGTTCGCAACTGGACAGCCGCCACGGCCCGTGTAATTTTTCGACTCTGGTTGGGCTGAAGCCGCAGCGCGCCGTCGAACGGCTTCACGAGGTGATTGGAAACCGCGCAACACGTTAGTTCTGAATTCGGAGACAACGATCATGAAAGCCCCGCTCACGCCAGTTGAAGAAGCACTTGCTCACCTGCTGGACAAGGCTCCGGTGATAACCGCGACCGAACACCTGCCGCTCACGGAGAGTTGCGGACGCATACTGGCACAGGATTATCAGGCACCGGCCGATGTGCCTCCGGCCGATAACAGCGCGGTCGATGGCTACGCCCTGCGTGCCGAAGATTACGCGCCCGACCGGGCTCTTCCGGTCTCCGACCGGATTCCCGCAGGCTCGGCCCCGGCCCCACTGCAACCCGGGACCGCCGCCCGCATTTTTACCGGCTCGGAAATTCCGGCGGGGGCCGACACCGTGGTCATGCAGGAACGGGTGGAGGCAACCGATGGCAGCATTCGGATTAATGCCGAGGTAATGGCCAACCAGAACATCCGACGGCGCGGTCAGGATCTTGCACAGGGCAGCCTGGCACTGGTCAAAGGCACGAAAATCCGCGCCCAGGAAATGGGCCTGCTCGCCTCTTTGGGCCTGGCCGAGGTTACCGTGGTAAAAAAACCACGGGTTGCGATTCTGTCTACCGGCGATGAGCTGGTCGACCCGGGACAGCCGCTGGGGCCCGGGCAGATTTATAATACCAACCGTTTTACCCTGCTCGCTCTGCTGGCAGAGGCCGGCTGCGAGGTCGTGCTGAGTGAAACCCTGAAGGACACTCGGGCGGCCACGCAGGAAACGCTGGAGCGCGCAGCTACTCAGGCCGATTTGATCATCACCAGCGGCGGCGTTTCCGTGGGTGAAGAGGATCACGTAAGGGCGGTATTGGAAGCCTCCGGCGAGCTGTCGCTCTGGCGCCTGGCCATCAAACCCGGCAAGCCACTGGCCTTTGGCGCGGTCAAAGGAACCCCGATATTTGGCCTGCCCGGTAACCCGGCGTCCGTACTGGTGACCTTCCTGATGGTTGTGATGCCCTATATCCGCACCTGCCAGGGTCGATTGCGCGTTCACCCTGTGGGTCAGCAGTTACCGGCCGGGTTTGATGTGACCTCGCCTTCGGTACGCAGGGAATTTGTTCGTGCCCGCATTGAATCTGTTGATGGCGAAACCCGGGTCAGCGCGAACCCGAACCAGAGCTCCGGGGTATTGAGCTCGGCCTGTTGGGCCGATGGCCTGGCAGTCGTTCCTGAGCACAGCACCCTTGCCGCAGGTAGCCTGCTCACCTACTACCCATTCACTGAGTTACTGAGCTGATATGACTGAACAGATCATTACCGTCCGTTTTTTTGCCCGCCTCCGTGAGGAACTGGGGGCGGAACAACTTACATTGCCGGCCAGTAAAGATCAGACGGCAGGGGATTTGCTGGCAGAGCTCGCCCGCCGCGGAGGCCCCTGGGCGCAACTGCAAGGCGACCAGCCCGTAATGATTGCCATTAACCAGGCGATGGCGAAACCCTCGTCGGCCGTCAAAGCCGGGGATGAGGTCGCGTTTTTTCCGCCAGTAACAGGGGGTTAGCATGATCAGCATTCAAACCGAAGATTTTGACACCGGCGCCGAATACACCGCGCTACGTGACAGCGGTGCTGGCACGGGGGCGATTGCCACCTTCACCGGGCTGGTTCGAGATTCCGGCGATACCCGGAACGTGTCCGGATTGTTTCTGGAACACTATCCGGGGATGACAGAGCAAGTTATCGCCGACTTGATAGAAGAAGCGTCGCAACGGTGGGATGTGCGTAAGGCCCGGGTTATTCACCGAGTTGGTAAGTTACTGCTGCAGGATCAGATCGTGTTTGTCGGCGTGTGCAGTGCTCACCGCGGCGATGCGTTCGCAGCTTGCGAGTTTATTATGGATGCGCTGAAAACCTCCGCTCCGTTCTGGAAAAAAGAACTTTCGGAAACCGGCGAACACTGGGTAGAACAAAAGGCGTCGGATCTTGCCCGCGGGGAAGCCTGGAGTAAATAACTCCCGCCGCCGCCCAGGCACCCTAGGCCAGGCAAACACAGTAACGCAGGATGCCACCGTCCTCTTCCCGGACCCATTCCAGCCGATGCCCGGCAATCTCGCACAGCGCCTGCAAATCCCGGCGACTGGTGGGGTCATCGGCCAAAAACTCCACCACTGTTCCGCTGGGCAATCCCTGAATGCGCTTTTTGAAGCGCAACACCGGCAGCGGGCACACCAGACCGACCGCATCGATCTGATGTGCGCTGGCATGCTCAGTCAAGACGCACGCTCGTTGCGCTGCTTCCCTGTTCGGCTGACGACCACCCGAACTGACCCAGAACAACCGGGGCCGCAACAGCAATGATCAAGGCTGCAGCAAAGGCGGCAATCATAGCTTTCAAGAAACGTCTCCTTTGGTTTGTTTCGCCTCGGCTTCGGCCACCCACAGATCGTGGTGCTGGCGAGCCCATTCCAGATCAACCTGACCGCTACCCATGGCATCGAAGGCACCTTCCATTCCAATGGTCCCGATGTATATGTGGGCAATAATGGCGAGCATCATGACAAAGGCCATAATCGAGTGCCAGATATTGGCATACTGCATTTCTTCATGGGGCGTCAGGTCCGTTGCGAACTCTGTGCCCAAAAGACTGTTTATCACGCCAAATGTCTCGGCAAACATCGGCAGTTGAAACGGGAACAGCAACGACAGGCCCGACAGGGAGAGCGAGAAGCCCAGTACCATAACGGCCCAGAAAACGATCTTTTGGCCGGCGTTGAATTTCTTTGCTGAAGGATG
This sequence comes from Marinobacter sp. VGCF2001, assembly GCF_049943275.1. Taxonomy (NCBI): domain Bacteria; kingdom Pseudomonadati; phylum Pseudomonadota; class Gammaproteobacteria; order Pseudomonadales; family Marinobacteraceae; genus Marinobacter; species Marinobacter sp. VGCF2001. Next base: position 98,636 of record NZ_JBNFVX010000003.1, on the reverse strand, counting down.
GGAATTGGTAAAAATACCGCCGCCCGCCTTCAGCCACTGCCAGTCCAGTTTATTGGGGATGTTGTGCGCCACCCACATCACAAACGTCATGATCAACCCCAGCATGAACGACCAGGCGATGTTGTTGTGCACCCACTTGGAGCCCGCAGCCAACGTGGCAAACGCATCCGGCCCCAACACAGGGATCAGGAAACTCCGCCCCATCAGGGTAATGAGCCCGGTTATGCCCAGTGCGATGAACGAGCCGGCCAACAACCAGTGGCCAAACCGCTCAATAGCTTTGAACCGTTGAATCGTGGTGCCTGCAGGGCCACCGTCGATCATGATTTTGCCGCGAATCAGGTAAAATGCCGCCAGCAGGGCAATGAACCCCAGCAGCGCGCCACCGCCGTAGGTTATCAACGGCCCCTCACGGAGCTTGTACCAGGAAATACCGCCGTCCTGAATCAAAACGCCGGCAGCCGGACCCCGCACCTGCGTGCGGGCGTCAAATTCGTTGTACCGGATGGAACGATAGGTGTCCGCGTCAGACACTCCGCCCCGTGTACCTAACTGTTCGGTGATCGGCGCCGCACTGGCGGGATCGCCCAGATTTTCGGACCGGAAAGACTCGTCGAGCTTCAGCTGCCGCTGACGAGCCATAATGTCCTCCAGGGTTTGAGCCCCCCCGGTCGCTGTCCGGTCAACCGCCGGGGCGTCTTCCGCCCAGACGGAATTGAAAGACAGTGCTGCCAGCACAAAGACAGCAACCGCCAATAGCTTTAAGTTCATGCGAGCACTCCAGCGGAATCAACAAGAAGAATTCGTAGCCTGCAGAGGTTCGGAGGCCGCAAGGCCCCCGAACACCCGGGCAAACTTATGCACCCTTCTTCTCGTAGGCTGTGCCCCATCCCCAGGCGCCTGAACCGAAACCACGGCTCACCACGCGCTGGCGATAGATGTCGGCCACCTCGTTGCCATCACCGGCCAACAAAGCTTTGGTCGAACACATTTCCGCACACAGTGGCAATTTTCCCTCTGCGATACGGTTACGCCCGTATTTGGAAAACTCAACCGTGGAATTGTCTTCTTCAGGGCCGCCTGCACAGAACGTGCATTTGTCCATTTTGCCCCGGCTGCCGAAGTTGCCCGCTTGCGGGAACTGCGGTGCGCCAAAGGGGCAGGCGTAGAAACAATACCCACAACCAATGCACAGATCCTTGGAGTGCAACACAATGCCGTCTTCGGTCTGGTAGAAACAATCCACCGGACACACGGCCATGCAAGGCGCGTCGGAGCAGTGCATACAAGCCACCGAGATCGAGCGCTCGCCGGGCTTGCCATCTTCAATGGTGACCACGCGCCGGCGGTTGATGCCCCAGGGAACTTCATGCTCATTTTTACAGGCCGTTACGCAGGCATTACATTCGATGCAGCGTTCGGCGTCGCAAAGGAATTTTGCGCGTGCTTGTCCTTCAAGTGCCATGATCTACACCTCTTGTTATGCCGGCATAATCGAACACAGGGTGGCTTTGGTCTCTTGCATCTGCGTGACCGAGTCATACCCGTATGTTTGAACAACGTTGGTAGATTCACCCAGAACGTAGGGATCTGCACCTTTGGGGTACTTATCCCGCAGCGATTTGCCTTCCAGGTGCCCGCCGAAGTGGAACGGCATAAAGGCAACGCCTTCGCCGACACGCTCGGTGACCAGGGCCTTGACCTTGATACGCCCGCCTTCCGGCCCGGCGACCCACACGTCTTTGCCGTCACGAATATTCAGGTTGTTCGCATCCCGCGGATTCACCTCAATGAACATATCCTGCTGCAACTCCGCCAGCCAGGGATTGGAGCGGGTCTCGTCGCCGCCACCTTCATACTCGACCAGACGGCCGGAGGTCAGAATAATGGGGAATTCCTTGCTGAAGTCCTTCTTCTGAATGGACTCATACAAGGTCGGGACACGCCAGAACGTTTTGTCAGCATAGGTTGGATAATCCGCAACGAGATCGCGCCGGGTGGTGTACAGGGGCTCGCGGTGAATCGGCACCGGGTCCGGGAAGTTCCAGACCACCGTCCGCGCTTTGGCGTTACCAAAGGGCGCGCACTCATGCTTGATGGCAACACGCTGTATGCCACCGGACAAATCGGTCTTCCAGTTGGTTTTCGGGCCGGCAATGGCGTCGATGGTGGCACGCTCTTCGACGGTCAGGTCGCCGTCCCAGCCCAGGTCCATCAGCATCTGCATGGTGAACTCGGGGTACCCGTCCTTGATGTCGGAGTTTTTCGAATATACGCCGTCTGCCAGCAGACTCTCGCCATTACGCTCAACACCAAACCGGGCCCGGAAGGTCAGGCCACCTTTGGAGACGGGCAGGGAGAGATCGTAAAGATTCGGTGTGCCCGGATGATTCATCTCTGCTGTGCCCCAACAAGGCCAAGGCATACCGTAAATGTCTCCATCGCAAGGCCCGCCATTTGCACGGAGGGTGGTCCTGTCGAAGTGGTGCTGGTACGTCATGTGCTTCTTGAGGCGCTCAGGCGACTGGCCCGTGTAACCAATGGTCCACATACCGCGGTTGAATTCGCGGGTCAGATCCTCGATGACGGGCTCATCGCCTTCAATAGCAATGTTGCGGAACAGCCGATCGGTGAAACCGAACTTGTCCGCAAACAGTTTCATGATTTCGTGGTCGACTTTCGAGTCAAACAGCGGCTCGACCACTTTTTCACGCCATTGCAGCGACCGGTTCGAGGCGGTTACAGAACCGCTGGTCTCGAACTGGGTGGTGGTCGGCAGCAGGTAGGCGCCGTCTTTGCGATCGTGCAGCACCGCTGAAACCGTCGGGAAGGGATCCACGACAACCAGAAGATCCAGCTTTTCCATGGCTTCCTTCATCTCGAGCATACGAGTCTGGGAGTTTGGCGCGTGCCCCCAGAGCACCATGGCCCGGGTGTTGTCCGGCTGTTCGAGGTTCTCTTTTGCTTCCAGAATGCCGTCGATCCAGCGGGACACCGGAATGCCCTTCTCGTTCATCATGGCTTTGGATTTGCCATTTTTGTCCCACACGGCGAACCGGCCTTTCAGCCAATCCTGATCCTCTTCCCAGACCCGTGCCCAATGGGCCCAGGCGCCCGCGCTCAGGCCGTAATAGCCAGGCAGGGTGTCGGCCAGAACACCAAGATCCGTGGCGCCCTGAACGTTGTCGTGCCCCCGGAAAATGTTGGTGCCACCACCGGAGGTCCCCATGTTGCCCAGCGCCAGCTGCAGAATGCAGTAGGCACGGGTGTTGTTGTTACCGTTGGAGTGCTGGGTGCCACCCATGCACCAGATCACCGTACCCGGGCGATTATTGGCGAGGGTGCGGGCGACCCGCTCCAGCTGGGCCGCCGGCGCACCGGTAACGCGTTCAACTTCTTCCGGATTCCAGCGTTTGACCTCCTCACGGATCTCATCCATACCCCAAACCCGGGTGCGGATGAACTCCTGGTCTTCCCATTTGTTCTCGAAAATGTGCCAGAGCAGGCCCCACACCAACGCAACGTCTGAGCCGGGCCGGAAACGCACGTATTCATCCGCGTGAGCGGCCGTACGCGTGAAGCGCGGATCGCACACGATCAGCGGCGCATTGTTCTCTTCTTTGGCTTTCAGAACGTGCAGCAGAGACACCGGGTGCGCTTCGGCGGGGTTGCCTCCGATAATGAAAATCGCCTTGGAGTTGTGGATGTCGTTGTACGAGTTGGTCATCGCACCGTAGCCCCAGGTGTTGGCTACGCCGGCCACGGTAGTTGAATGACAGATCCGGGCCTGGTGATCAACGTTGTTGGTGCCCCAGTAAGCCGCGAATTTCCGGTAAAGATACGCCTGCTCATTGTTGAACTTGGCGCTGCCCAGCCAGTAGACCGAATCCGGCCCGCTCTCGTCGCGGATTTGCAGCATTTTGTCGCCAATTTCGTTGATCGCCTGATCCCAGGAAATCTTCTGCCACTGGCCGTTGACCATTTTCATCGGGGACTTCAGACGACGCTCGCCGTGAGCATGCTCACGCACCGATGCGCCCTTGGCGCAGTGTGCCCCCATGTTGAAGGGGCTGTCCCAGCCCGGTTCCTGCCCGATCCAGGTACCATTCTGGACTTCTGCCTCAACCGTGCAGCCCACCGAGCAATGGGTGCAAACAGACTTTTTCCGGACGACTTTCCCGCCTTCAGTCGAGGGCGTTGCAGCTTCGACCCTTCCCGATGTCAGCGATAAAGCCGCCATGCCCCCCACTGCAACACCAGACGCCGTCAAAAACTGACGGCGGTCCAGCGTTTTGGCAGCGAGAGATGAAAGCAAAGAGCCTGCACGGGGGCCTTTCGCTACCCCGTTGGTCTTCTTCCTTAACATGTCTCTTACCTCTCTGTTCTTATTCTCGTTTTATTGGAGGTGTGATCATTCAGGGGCATCACGCAACCTTGAATGATTCACGCTTCCTCAAAAGCGAGCCGTTTCGAAATACTTACGTGTGTGTTCAGTGTCGCGCAGACCACGGCTTTTCGGAACGTCGTTTTTGACGACCTCAGCTGCGGCGTTCGGCGCAACCGCCATGGCGACAGCAGCCGGAGCTGCAGTGGCTGCCATTTGCAGGAAACGGCGGCGACTGTTTTCAGGTTTCGGGTTATCCATAGGACACCTCCCCATGGGTGAAGGAACCGTGCAGGCTCCGGTTACTGAATGGCAAAAGCATCAGCTTCTACGGCCATGAAAGCTCGCCCGAGCGAACCCACAGGCGCGTAGAAGATGGCACCTTGCGCTTCTTCCAAATCGGTAAAAAACAACCCCGCCCACTTTGCCAGGTGCGCGTCGAAAAAGGCTTTTTGCGAAACAAGATCGCTGTCGCAGGGGAATTCGCCGGTAATGATGCCCGCCATGATCTCGCAAAGCGTACCAATGTGATCTTCCGGTTCTTTGACATCGTTTCGCGCTTTAATGCCCCGGGCCATCAGGTCTGTTCGCAACTCGGCAAGGGGTTTCTCGTTCAGGAAACCCGTCAGGTAATAGCTGGCGTAAGGCAGGAGTTCGCCGCGGCCGAGCCCGACAAACAGGTTGTTGTACTCTCGCTCGGCATCCGCAGGCGAGGTGCGTTCAGCGAGAGCGGCCAGGTTTCTGGAGGCGGAGCCCAGCGGGGTGTCATCGCCCTGTAACGAGGCCAGTCCCTCAAGTAGTCCACCCGAGGGCGGGTTGCCGAGCAAAGTCCCCAGCAACTGATAGATTTGCGCCCGCGCTCGATCCTCATCAGTAACCGAACGCGGGCATTGCGCCTCAGCAGTATTCACCAAATCTCTGTCCTTCGCATGGTTGCTTAACTTTTGTACTACCATTGTTATAGGCCCGATTCCCTGCCAAAGCAACTCGCGGCCCCGGGCAGCACCTACTGGAAACGCATTCTGGGGCGATAGTGCCGACCGGGTTCGGGGCCCGACTCGTTAGCTTCTAGCTCAGAGCCGGACGCCTCCGGCGGTAGCTCTGCCTTGCCCTCGGGCTCCGGTTCTTCCAGGTTGCTTTCAGACTCTGTCGGGGTCAGGGCCGGTTGCTCCGTGGGCCCGTCAATTCGGTCACCGGGAGGCTCATCCACTTTCGCTGTTTTATCAATCAGGCCCTGCCCCACTTTATACAGGGTTTTCGCACCTTTGATGGTGGGGCCGGCAGCCGTGAAATCCTCGTCGTAGTCGTTGAGACCATCCAGTACCGCCAGCACAGGGTTGGATCTCCACAGCGACCGCAACGCCTTGCGGCGCAGAAGATCCGGAATTTCTTTGCGCATAAACCCGGTCACGTCGGTGCCTAACTCAATGGTCTCGGGATCAGGCAAACCGTATTTTTCGAGAACCTCTTGCTCAGACAGGGTCTCGTTCCGCGCTAACTCCTGCTCCTCTGGCGAGGCATCAGCCTCAAGAGCGGGCGCGGGCGCAGCTTCCTTGCGCCTGTCGGCGTGCGTCTTAAGGCGCGACCATCGCTGCAAACGTGACTCGGCCATCACTGCAGTCTCGGCTTTTTGATGTTGGCGGGCGCACGGTAGACATCACTTTCCTGGCGGATTCGCGGGTCGCCTTTTGCGTCCTCAACGCCATCGACCCGGACTTCGTCACGGCGGCGTTTCTTGAAAGGCTCTTCTATGTAGTGCATATCGATAAACTCTTTGATCCAGGCCGCCATGGACTCCGGCACCGGCACCGGCTCGACAATGCTCTCGCCGCTATCCAGAGAATCCAGTGCTTCATGAGCACTGGCGGTAACCGAGCTGACCACCCAGCCCGATGGCGACGAACTCGCCGGATCCTTATCCATAATCACCCAGACGGAGGGAACCGTCATATTGAGAGACACAAGGTACCCTTCCACGTCGGCGCGGAATAATTCCATCATTACCGTGCCTGCGTGGTAATCAACCGTCTCTCCCTCGTGAACCAGTTCTTTCCAGAAGGCGTCCGGCGCTCCCGGTATGATGGCCACCGGCGTCCAGATATCACGCGCCCAACGGGTTACACCGGGTGAGCGGCGAACAACGGCCCCGACTTGCAACTCGCGTCTCCAGTGATCGGTTCGACTGCACATGACCCTTCTCTACCCTATTTTGGACTGAAACTAGCAGGAATCCGACCGTTGGCCAATTGTCCAAAAGTAAATAGCTGTGGCATTCTCACAGAGTAAAGCCAATTCGCGTACGGAAAACAACAACGCAACCAGCAGGAATCCCGATGACAGCCCATAAAACCCTACTGTTATGCTCCTGCGACAAAACGCAGCGTTTCGACCCGAAGGCGCTGCAGGCCGCTGCCGGCGCCGAGCAAGTGGTGGCGGTGAATCAGTTGTGCGGCCACGACATGGGCATTGCCGCTGAGCACCTGGGAGCCAGCAACGAAGTACTGATTGCCTGTGGCCAGCAGGCCGCGTTGTTCGAACGCCTCGCCGAAGATATACACACCGAGACCCGGCACGTTGCGCCACTTTACACGATTGATATCCGCGATCGGGCGGGCTGGAGTGCTCCGGATGCCAAGCCCGAACGTTTGGCCGGCAAACAGGCGGCTCTGGTTGCTGCGGCCCAGCTACCGGCCCCAAATGCACCTTCGAAGAACATTCAGTCCAGCGGCGTTTGCTGCATCATCGGCCCGACTGAGCAGGCACTCAGGATGGCGGAGCTGGTCAAGGACGATCTGGGCGTCACCTGCATTGTGACTGATGCAGGCCCCATACAGTTGCCTTCTGCCGAGTACGACATGGCGAGGGGGCAACTGACGGGGGCCTATGGCGCGCTGGGCAACTTCAAGCTGGAATTTGCCCAACTGCAAACCCTGAATCCCGCCGGTCGCGGTGAACCGGGTTACGGCGCAGCGAAAGCCACTGCCCGGAGCGAATGCGATGTGTTTATCGACCTGCGCGGCGGTGCCCCTGCCTTCCCCAGCCACCAGAAACGCAACGGCTATTTCTGGGCCGACCCGAAAAAGGCCGGAGAGCTTGAGCGCATTGCCCTGACCGCCCGGGAACGCGTGGGCGAGTTCGAAAAAACGGTGTATTTCAGGCTGGAAGAAGCCCTGTGCGCGCACTCACGGGCCAACCAACCCGGCTGCACCCGATGTCTGGACGTCTGCCCCACCGAGGCGATTTTTTCTGCCGGCGACCATGTCCAGATCGATTCGGACATCTGCGCCGGCTGCGGGTCTTGCGCGGCGGTTTGCCCAACGTCGGCGATCACCATGAACGAAACCCCGTTCGAGGCGCTGACCCAAGCCCTGGATGTGATGGCCAGGGTGTATCGGGAGCATACCAACGAATCCCCGCGCCTGGTTTTCCATACCCTCGGTGCCGGTGCTGAGGCCATTGCCTACCTGGCCCGTTACGATGACGGGCTGGCAGACGACCTGATCCCCATGGGACTGGAGCATACTGACCGCATTGGCCACGCCGAGATCATGGCCGCGTTCGGGGCGGGCTATGCCGAAGTGCTGATACTGGCCGATAACGAGCTAGATCGCCGGGCGCTGGCTGCGGAAGTTGAACTGGCTCAGGCCATGCTGACAGGTACTCATAACTCGCCGGGCCGGGTTCGAGTGATCGACCCGATCGAACTGTGCAATGCGGGCGACAACTCCGGCAGAGTAAGCGACCCCGTGCTGCTGGTCGGCGGGCGGCGGGACATCACCCGTGTCACGCTTACCGCGATGTCAGACACCGTAGTGGCGCCTATTCCTCTGCCAAAGGGCGCACCCTATGGCGCGATAGAGATCGATTCCGATAAGTGTACGCTGTGCCTGGCGTGCGTATCGCTGTGTACGACCGGCGCTCTGGGCGACCATCCGGACCGGCCCGAAATCCAGTTCACGGAAAATGCGTGTGTTCAATGTGGAGTCTGCGACAGCACTTGCCCGGAAACCGCCATCACCCTGATTCCCCGGCTGGACCTTTCCAAAGAGGCGCTGAGTGCCCGGCCACTTCATGGTGAAGAACCTTTCGAATGCATAAAATGTGGCACGCCGTTTGGCGTCGCCAGCACCATCAACCGAATTGTTGAAAAGCTGGAAAACCAGCACTGGATGTACAAGAACCCGGACAACCTGCAACTCATCAAAATGTGCGATGACTGCCGGGTCAAATCCCAGTTCCATGCGGATAAGGCACCCATGGCAGGGGGCGAGCGCCCCCGGGTTCGCACCAGTGACGATTACCTGGACAGCTAACAATCAAGCAGGGCACAACATGGTCGAGTACACCGAAGTCGGAAAACCCAACCTGATCGGTACGGACGCGCCAAGGCCGCAGGACAAAAACCCCAGGGGGATCAGCCGTATCATCGCCGTTGCCTCGGGCAAGGGCGGCGTGGGCAAATCCACGGTGGCGTCCAATCTGGCTGTCGCTCTGGCATCGAAGGGGCTGAAAGTCGGTCTTCTGGATGCCGATGTTTACGGGCCAAGCCAACCCCGTATGCTGGGGGTGTCCGGTCGCCCGTCCAGCCCGGATGGGCATACCATCCTGCCTCTGCGCAATCATGGCGTGACCCTGATGTCGCTGGGCCTGATGGCCACCGAAGACGAAGCCATTGTCTGGCGGGGGCCTATGCTGATGGGCGCCCTGGAACAGATGATGAACCAGGTGGATTGGGGCCGGCTGGATGTGCTGCTGGTAGACCTTCCCCCGGGCACGGGCGATGTCCAGATGACCCTGAGCCAGAAGTTTTTTGTGGCCGGCGCCATTGTCGTCTCGACACCCCAGGACATTGCGCTGATGGACGCCCGCAAAGGCATCGATATGTTCAACCGCATGGATGTGCCCCTGTTCGGCCTGATTGAAAACATGGCCTCGTTTGTCTGCGACGGCTGCGGCAAAGAACATCACCCGTTTGGCTCCGGCGGCGCCCGGGCCGAGGCCGAAAAGATCGGAGCCCCGTTTTTGGGCGAGATCCCCCTCGATCTGGACATTCGTGTCGGGTCTGACGGCGGCGTGCCTATCGTCGTGTCCAAGCCGGAAAGCCCTCAGGCAAAAGCCTTCCAGCACATCGCGGACGAGATCACTGCATCCGATGTCTACGCCCGGGCAATCCTATGATCAAATCCCCTCTGTTCCCGCCGCTGCTGACGGGAGAAGCGGTCCCCAAACACACGGACCCGTTTAACAAAGCGGTCAGCCGGGCGATTGCCGGTATTGATTCAGGCACCATTTTTTACTCCGATGCGGGCGGGACCTTACGCGCAGCTCTGGTGCTGGCGCCGGAAACACCCCTTGAGGAGGCCATCCAGGGCGTTTATGTTGCCCAGATCGGCCTCGCTGAAAGCCTCGGGGCCCTGGCGCCACCGGAAGTCCCCGTGCACTTTGAATGGCCGGATCGTATCAAGGTCAATGGCGCGCTCTGTGGTGCGTTTCGTTTTGCCACAGATACTTCAGACCCCAAGGCATACCCTGACTGGCTGGTCATTGGCATTGATGTGCCGTTCAGGCAGGCATGGGAAGAGCCCGGTCAGAATCCGAATCAGACCTGCCTGGCAGAAGAAGGCTGTGTCGACATCACCCCCATGGCACTGCTTGAAAGCTGGTCAAAACACACGCTTTTATGGCTAACCTACTTCATGGACAGTGGTTTTGAACGCGTCCACAAAGAGTGGCGGCCACGCTGCGACACCATCGGCAAGATGATCGACTATCCGGAGCAGGGCGTTTTCGTCGGGCTGGACGACAAAGGCCGGATGTTACTGCGCCAGGGCGCCATGACCGAAACCCTAAGCCTGATCACCTTCGCGGAGCACGTATGAAACTCGCCCGAACCCTGCGCCTGGACATATCCGATGAAAACGTCTTTGAACAGCCGGCCGCCAGCGGTGAATGGGCAATCTCGGGAGGATTTGAATTTTCCAACTGGACAGAAGCCGACCTGACAGGCAAAGCCCGCCAGGCCTTCGCCAACGGTTGGTACAGTGTCGAATCCGGGGGCCGCGCCAGCTTTGTTGGCGTATGCAAGATCACCGGCGCGGAACTGGAACAGGTGCGAAAAACCCTGGCGCAAACCTTTGTTGAGCAGTATGGCGCGCCAGACCTGGACGCGGCCTACCCTGTTGCCTGCGAAGAAATCGACCAGATGTGTGAGATGTGCGAGGACTTCGAAGAGAACACCTTGTTGATGGTCAGTCGCACGCTGACGGAGCTCGGTGTTGAGGAAACCTACCGCTCCCGGGCGCCCCAAGATGCCTCGCTAGACGCGTTTGCTGTGCACGGCAGCGTCGAGTGATTACAACCCGAAGCTGCCGTAAGGCATAAACCGCACCGGAGTTCCCGGTTCTATTTGCCGAGCGCTGCCATCCAGCTCCACCAACCCCTCGGACCAGGCCAGACCGGTCACCCGGCCCGAGCCCTCCGAACCAAACACCTCCACCTGGCCATCGCGGACCCGCGCCCGCAACATCTCGCTGCGCCCCGGCTTTTTGTCTTTATGGAAGTTGGCCGGCAAGACATAGGCCCGGGGTTCAAACCACTCACTGCCGGCCAGAAGCGACATGGCCGGCGCCCCGAAACGCAACGCGCAAACCCAGGCCGCCACCGGATTGCCCGGCAAGCCCACCACCGGCGTGCCCTGATACATCGCCAGTGCCAGCGGGCGACCGGGCTTTATGGCAATGCGCCAGTTGCTGATGTCACCATGGGCTTTCAGGGTTTTTGACACGTGATCTTCATCACCGGCGGAGATGCCGCCACTGGTCAGGATCAGGTCACACTGCTGTGCCCCTTGCTCGAGCACGGCTTTGACCTCTTCGGCCCGGTCAAGCACATGGCCAAGGTCTACCAACTCATAACCGAGCTGCCCCACCATTGCGCTCAGCATCGGGCGATTGGCGTCGTAGATTTGCCAGTCGGTCACCGCGGAGCCAACCGGCTTCACCTCATCGCCCGTAGACAGCACCCCGACCCGGAGCCGCTGATACACATCCACCAGCTCGACACCGACGCTGGCAAGCACCGAAATCTGGGTAGGTGTCAGGCGGGTACCTGCGGTAAGAATCTTGTCCTGCGCGTGAATATCCTCTCCGGCCTGACGCACATTCGCGCCGGCTTTTAACGTTCCCTGCAAATGCAGCTGGCCATCAACAACCTCGCAATCCTCTTCCAGAACCACGGTATCAGCACCGGCCGGGATCACCGCGCCGGTCAGAATCCGGATCGCATGACCAGCAGGCACCTGCTGCCGATAGGGTTCTCCGGCCGCGCTCCGGCCATCAACCAGAGGCAGAACGCAGGGCACCCGGGTTAAGGGGCCGGCAAGCGCATAGCCATCGACCGCGGAATTGCTGCTGGGAGGATGAGCCCGTGGAGCATAAACATCGTTTGCCAGTATCCTGCCGCTCACCTGTGACAGCGGCACCGCACGCTCCACTTCCACGACAGGGTGCAAACGGGCGCGTAACCGTTCCAGCGCTTCTTCTACCGGCGTCCAGTTAACCCCGGGGGGCAGAGCAAAACAGTCATTACGGAGCGGTTTCATGACTCTCCCGATGTTGGTTTTTCATAACTCAGTACAAAATCGGCAATACCCGATACATCATTCAGATCGAAAACCGGGCCGGAAAAGTCAGCCGCGTAATCCGCAGCCACTGCGATCACGCTGGCATCTTCCAAATACAGGGGCGTTCGCGAACCGTCCTGCCGGAGCACTTCAATTTTTTGGTGCGAATGGGTTTTAAATCCTTCCACGACAACCCAATCGCATGGGCCCAGACGGGCCAGCAATTCATCCAGCCCCGGCTCTCTGGTACCCCGGAGTTCGTGCATGATGGCAAAACGTTGCCCGCCTGCCAGGATAACCTCCTGGGCACCCGCATTCCGGTGCTTGTAGCTATCCGTGCCCGGCTGATCGACATCCACCTGGTGATGGGCGTGTTTGATCGAGCTGACCACCAGCCCCCGATCGGAAAGCTCACGGATCAAGGCGCTGGCCAGCGTTGTTTTCCCGGAATTTTTCCAGCCTACGATACCAATCACATTCACGTAAGGTGTTTCTCCGCCCACGCCAGATCCTCTGGTGTGTTGATGTTGAAAAAATCGCCCTCGTTGAAAACCACCAGGGTCTCTCCCTGGGCTTGCGTCCACTGGCGAATCTTGCGTACGCCGTCTTTCAGGGCGGCTCGCAGCTCATGGCGCAAGGCGACTTGCCAGCGGCCAAAGGTCGGTTGAGGCAGTCGACCGCGTTCGGGGTCCGGGGTGGCCGCCAACACCACCGGCGTATCATACCCGGCCAGCTGCTCCGCCAGATTCCGGGGGAACGAGGGCGTATCAGCCGCCACGCTGATCAACCAGTCATAGCCCTGCCCGGCCGCCCAGTCCATACCCGCAAGCACGCCAGCCAGAGGCCCGGGGAAATCGCCAATCGAGTCCGCCACAACAGGCAGGCCCAGATCATCAAACCGAGCCGGATCGCCATTGGCGTTCAGTACAACCGCATCAACCTGCGGGGTAATACGCTCGATAACGCGGTCTATGAGGGACTGACCTCCCAGCATCAGCCGCCCCTTGTCACCACCGCCCATCCGGTTGGCCTGGCCACCGGCCAGAATCACCGCGCACTCAGTCATGCCCCGCCCCTTTTCGACGCAGTTTCTTGTCTTCATCAGGCACCAGAGACAAGTCCTGATCAAACACCAGCCGGTGCTGCCCACTGAGGCAGGTGAACTTCTTGCCCCGCATCCGCCCGATCAGCGTCAGGCCGACCTGCCGGGCAATATCGACACCCCAGGCGGTAAAGCCCGACCGGCTGATCAGGGTCGGGATGCCCATCAAGGCGGTCTTGATGACCATTTCAGAGGTCAGTCGGCCCGTGGTGTAAAGCACCTTGTCTGCCGCCGGAATGCCGTTCAGATGCATCCAGCCGGCGATCTTGTCGACGGCATTATGGCGCCCGACATCTTCCATATACGCGAGAATGTCTCGCCCCTGGCACAGGGCCGTGCCATGAATGGCACCGGTTTCCATGTACAGGCTGGGGGTGTGATTAATCTGGTAGGAGAGATCGTAAAAGGTGCTGGTGTGTACCGGTGTATCCGGCAGCGACAGCCCCTCCAAACCGGCCATCATGTCACCGAACACCGTACCCACGGCGCAACCGGAGGTCCGGGTTTTCTTTTTCAGCTTGTCCTCGACATCCGTCACATCTGCGGTGCGCACCACAGCGACTTCCAGCTCTTCATCGAAATCAATCCTGGTAACGCGATCGGTTTCTTTGAGCATACCCTGATTCAGGAGAAAGCCGAGTGCCAGATACTCCGGGTGATCGCCGATGGTCATAGCGGTGACAATCTCCCGGCTATTCAGATAGATCGTCAGAGGGCGCTCTTCGATCACGCTAACGGACCTGGACTGGCCTTTTTCGTCAACGCCCTCGACTGTGCGCGATAACCGGGGATCTGCAGGATTCGGCAGAAGAGTTTTAATCGTCATGTTTTTGGTAACACTTTCAGGAACTCCCCTGCCTTGAATCTCAATCAGCGTCAGGAAAGGTTAGCCTATTTGGCATTCGGAAAAAACAGCTGCTGGCCGTCGACTTTAAAGTCAGCGATCGCTTGCTGGCCTTCTTCGGAGATCAGCCATTGATGCCACTGTTTGGCAAGATCGTGCTTGAGGTGTGGGTGTTTTTCCTCGGAAAGCAACAAACTGCCGTATTGGTTGAACAGTACCTTGTCGCCTTCGAATAACAGCGTCAGGTTCTGAGGGTTTCCGAATGCCACCCAGGTGGCGCGATCCGACATCACATAGGCATCCATGGCCGCCGCGGTGTTCAGCGTTGGCCCCATGCCGCTGCCAAGTTCCCGGTACCAGTCGCCATCCGGCTCAACACCGGCACTCTCCCAACGGCGCAATTCGGCACGGTTGGTACCGCTGTCATCGCCACGAGAGGCGAAAGGGGCCTCGGCACTGGCGATGGCCGCGAAGGCTTCGGCGGCAGTCTGCGCCTGACGGATATTCGCCGGATCTCCTTCAGGACCAATCAGCACGAAGTCGTTATACATAACATCGGCTCGCTCGCTGGCGTAACCGTTTTCAACAAAGCGCTGCTCGCCTGCGGTGTCGTGCACCAGAAGGCTGTCAGCATCGCCGCGGCGCGCAATCTCAAACGCTTGCCCGGTGCCCACGGCCACCACTCGAACTTCGATACCGGTAGCGTCTTCAAACTTTGGCAAAATGGCGCTGAACAACCCTGAATTCTCGGTAGAGGTGGTCGAGGCCAGAGTGATGTAGTCATCGGCACACGCACTGAAGGCCAGGCCCATACTGGTCAGACCGGCCAGTACCAGATTAAGCGTCTTTCTCATCTTGTTTTCTCCTTTTAGATGTTTGAACCGGACTATTCGACCAGTTCTCCTGCGATGAACGCCTGTGCTTCTCGTGAGACAGGCTGTTCAAAAAATACTTCAGAGGGGGTGTGTTCCCGGATTTTCCCGCCGGACAGGAAAAGCACATCGCCGGCCAGGCGTCGGGCCTGGTGGATATCGTGGGTGGTCATGACAATGCGCGTTCCCCGCCGGTGAAACTCGAGCACTGCGGCCTCTACCGCTTTAATCGCCGCCGGATCAAGCGCGGAGGTGGGCTCATCCAGGAACAGCACCTGCGGCGAAAGCAGCCAGGCCCTTGCCAGCGTCAGGCGCTGCTGCTGTCCGCCGGAGAGCACCCTGGCAGGATTTTTTGCGTAGGCGGCCAGCCCGAATCGATCAAGGGCGTCCATGGCGCGCTTCATCCGCTCCCGGCGCGGGACATGATTCACCGCCAGGGCGTGCATGAGGTTGGCCACTGCCGAGCGGCGCAGAAGCACCGGTTGCTGGAAGACCATGGCCTGGCGGGGGCAATGCTCGTGACCTGGCCAGGAGATTTGCCCAAGCGTTGGCAACAACAAACCATGGGCCAGACGCAGCAGCAGGCTCTTGCCGGCACCGTTAGGCCCCATCACCAGGGTTGGGCCGATACCCTCCAGAGTGAACGAACAGGGCCCCAGCAAGGGCTTTTCCTCAAGGCGGAAAGTAACGTCCTCAAAGCGCAGAGCCGGCGGTGCCAGAAAGCCGGGTGAGGAAAGGCATGAGGCGTTCAGCGATGTCATCCCAACCGCCTCTTGGTCATTTCACCTACCAGATAAGCGCCCGCGTTAATCAGCATCACCAGAGTCAGCAGCACAATGCCCAGCCCGAGCGCCAATGGCAGGTTGCCTTTACCGGTTTCCAGGACAATGGCAGTGGTCATTACCCGGGTCACCCCATCAATATTGCCACCGACCATCATTACCGCGCCCACTTCGGCACTGGCGCGGCCAAAGCCGGCGAGCAAAACGGTCAATAGAGCAAAACGGGCGTCCCACAGCAGGGTGGGCATCATCCGCGCCCGTGACATACCAAGCGACATGAACTGCTCCCGGTATTCGCCCAGCATTTCTTCGATCTTCTGGCGCGACAGTGCCGCCAGAATCGGCAGCACCAGCACCACCTGGGCAATCACCATCGCGCCCGGCGTAAACAGAAATCCCAGCTCACCCAGCGGGCCGGCGCGCGAGAGGAGCAAGTACACCATCAGCCCCGCCACCACGGGAGGCAGACCCATCAAAGCATTGAGCACCACGATTACCCCGCCGCGACCGGGGAAGCGCCACAGCGCTACGGCGGCGCCCAGGGGGAAGCCCAGCACGGCCGCGATCAGCACGGCCATGAGCGACACCTTCAGCGAAAGCACCACGATCTGGAACAATGAGGCATCAAGACTGACAAGTAGCGAGAGCGCCACATCGAACGCATTATTTTCCAAAGCTGCGTCTCCTTGTTATTTGAGCATCGTGGAGTTTATAACTACGCTTTGCACAGCCTTCTGGAAAATATGCAGTTTAAAACAGCCCTCAGCCATGCCGGACAGCAGGAAACGCGATGCCCCATCCCACTTACCTCACAACAGCCGAAGCCGCCGAATATCTGCGCCTGAAAGAGCGCAAAATCTACGATTTGGTCAGTCAAGGCGTGATTCCCTGTGTGCGGGTAACCGGAAAACTGCTGTTTCCGCGCCAGCGTATCGATCTTTGGCTGATGAACCACCTGGAAGGCGACGATGCGGTGAGCTCTCCGACACCGCCCGTTCTGGCAGGTAGCCAGGACCCACTTCTGGAATGGGCAGTGAAGGAAAGTGGCGCGGAGCTGGCCCTGCTCTGCCAGGGGAGCGGCGACGGCGTGCAACGATTGATTGATGGGCGGGCCATGCTCGCTGGAATGCACATCTGGCACGCCGGAACCCGGCGTTACAATGAGCCTGCCACCCTGGGCCTGAGCGGTATGCGCGATCTGGTGCTGATTCGATGGGCAAAACGCCAGCAGGGCCTTCTGTTACCTCCCGAGAACCCCCATCGAATCACGCGGCTGGAGGATGCTACCCGCCCCGGCATACGCATCGCCCATCGCCAGCCCGACGCCGGTGTCAGCCATTTGCTGCAGAGCTTGCTCACCCGCCATCACATTGATGCCCACCAGCTGACATGGGCCGCTCATCCATCGCTCAGCGAAGATGATCTTGCGCTGGCGATCCGCCAGGGCGAAGCCGATATCGGAGTGGGGATTGAAGCGGCAGCCCGGCGCCAGGGATTGGCATTTATCCCTCTGCAAGAGGAGCATTTCGACCTGGCCATGCGCAGACGCCACTACTTTGAGCCGGCGATGCAGCGCTTGCTGGCGTTTGCCAGAAGCGAGCGCTTCGTTCAGCGGGCCGCCGCCCTGGGAGGCTACGACATCAGCGAGCTGGGCACCGTTGTTTATAACGCCTGAACAGCCCAATAAAAAACCGCCCGGGAGCCTGGCTCCGGGGCGGTTTTCCGGCGATCAGGGTGCAATCAGAGATTGCTGTCCAGGAAGGCCGCAAGCTGTGACTTGGACAACGCGCCAACCTTGGTGGCATCAACATTGCCATTCTTGAACAGCATCAGGGTGGGAATACCACGGATGTTGAACTTGGGCGGTGTCTGCTCATTTTCATCGATGTTAAGTTTGCAGACCTTCAGCTTACCGTCGTACTCATCGGCGATTTCTTCCAGAACCGGGGCGATCATCTTGCACGGACCACACCACTCGGCCCAGTAGTCTACCAGTACCGGTACATCAGACTTCAGTACATCCTGCTCGAAGGAAGCGTCGGTGACATTAACGATATTTCCGCTCATTACCTTTTCCTGATTCAGGCGCTCCGGGGCGATGCTTCCGGCCCTGCGGGAGTCGCTATTGACTGTAGTGGTCGCTATTCCTGTTCCGGACCGACCACCCGGTGAAGACAATCTATTACTTTACGCGATAGCCGGCCCTTATGTGAAGCTGCTTGTCTCAGGCAGAAGCTTGATCCGTGTCAGTAATGTCCGTAGCCGGTTACTGACACACGCCGGAAGTTTCACTTATAGTACGGGCAAGTTCATTCCACACAGGACGCCTATCAACGTGACGGCCGCATCTACTGCCGAAAAGCCTGACCCCGCCCCTGATATGCTGGCAGCCATCGACATGGGCTCCAACAGTTTTCATATGGTCGCCGCCCGCCTGGTACACGGCGAAATCCGCACCGTTGAGAAGATGGGCGAGAAAGTCCAGCTGGGCGCCGGGCTGGATTCCTCCAACTGCCTTACAGAAGAAACCCAGCAGCGGGCCCTGCAATGCCTCAGCCGGTTTGCCCAACGCCTTCAGGGTATGCCGGCCGAAGGGGTTCAGATTGTCGGCACCAACGCGCTCCGGGTAGCACGCAATGCCCACGAGTTTATTGCCCGTGCCGAAGAGGTCCTCGGTTACCCTGTAGAGATCATTGCCGGGCGTGAAGAAGCGCGGCTGATTTATCTCGGCGTCTCCCATACCCTTTCAGATGACACCGGCCGGCGGCTGGTGATCGACATCGGCGGTGGCAGCACCGAATTCATTATCGGTCAGCGGTTCGAGCCGCAGTACCTGGAAAGCCTGCATATGGGCTGTGTCTCTTTCCGTAACCGTTATTTCCCCGATGGCAAAATTACCCGTCGACAGATGGACAAAGCCATTACTCACGCCGAGCAGGAATTGCAGAATATCCGCCAGCATTACCGCTCGGCCGGCTGGCAGAGCGCGGTGGGCTCGTCGGGTTCCATCAAAGCGATTGCCAACGTGCTATCGACCCTCAAGATCACCGATGGCAGCATCAACCGTGAAGGCATGGAAGAGCTGCGCAAGCGCCTGATCAGCATGGGCAAGGTCGACAAACTGGCCGAACTGGGGGTGCGCCAGGACCGCCAAAGCATCTTCCCCGCAGGATTCGCGATCCTGATGGCAGCGTTCCGATCGCTCGACATCCAGACCATGGTCTTTGCCGACGGCGCCCTGCGCGAAGGGTTGCTGTATGACATCGTGGGGCGCATACAACACGAAGATGTCCGGGAGCGGACGATCACCGCGCTTCAGGAACGGTACCACGTCGACCAGGCCCACGGTGCCGCCGTCGAGGACACCGCCATTGCCGCCTGGGAGCAGGTGGCGGACCAGTGGGGGCTGCGCACGGCTGCTGATGAAGATGTGCTTCGCTGGGCCTGCCGGTTGCACGAGATCGGCCTGACCATATCCCACAGCCAGTACCACAAGCATGGCGCTTACCTGCTGCGGTACTCGGACCTGCCCGGTTTCAGCCAGCCATTCCAGAAAGATCTGGCGACACTGGTTCGCGGCCACCGCCGGAAATTCTCAACGGCCGTATTCGAGGGCATCGAGCCTGCAGACCGACCCCGGCTGACCTATCTTTGCGTACTGGTGCGGCTGGCGGTACTGATCCAGCACCCACGCAACCTCGAGACCCCGCCGGCGTTCACCCTCCATGGCCACGACAACCGCCTGGTAGTTGAATTTCCGGAAGGCTGGCTGGATAACCGCCCGCTGACTCTGGCGGACCTGGAAAATGAACGGGATTATCTCGCCCGCCAGGGCTTTACCCTGGAAATCGCGGGCCGGTAATACCGGCCCCGATCAGCCACCGGCCAGCTCCGCCTCCAGGCTCTCGACAGTTTCGCTGACCTCCAGCCACTGCGCCTCAACCACCTCGAGCTGGCGCTTGTACTCAGCCTGCTCGGCCAACAGCTGCTTCAGCTGGAGCTTCTGCTCGTCACTGTAGAGGTCCGGGGCCGCCAGGCTGGCTTCGACCGCAG
Source organism: Marinobacter sp. VGCF2001 (assembly GCF_049943275.1). Classification (NCBI taxonomy): domain Bacteria; kingdom Pseudomonadati; phylum Pseudomonadota; class Gammaproteobacteria; order Pseudomonadales; family Marinobacteraceae; genus Marinobacter; species Marinobacter sp. VGCF2001. The sequence continues at coordinate 78,978 of NZ_JBNFVX010000003.1, read as the reverse complement.
ACAGCTTTTCCTGTAACTGGTCCATGCCGGATTCCAGCTTTGCCTGCTTTTTCCGCCAGGGGCTGAGCTTTTGTCGCAGTTCCGCCTCCTGGCGTTTGCGCGCCTTGCGCTCATCGGCCGTCAACGTGCCTGCCGCGGCATCGCCATCGGGCGTCTCCGGACTCTCCGCCACCTCCCGGCGAGGTGGCGACTCTTCGTCTTTGCGACGGTCAGCCAGCCAGCGCTCGTAATCATCCAGGTCCCCCTCGTACTCACTGACCTGACCATCACAAACCAGCCAGAAGCCGTCTACCGTATTGCGCAGCAGATGGCGGTCGTGGGAGACCACAACAATGGCGCCATCGAAATTCTGCAGCGCCATGGTCAACGCCTGGCGCATTTCCAGGTCCAGATGGTTGGTCGGCTCGTCCAGCAACAGGAGATTGGGCTTCTGCCAGGCAATAACCGCCAGGGCCACCCTCGCCTTCTCACCACCGGAGAAAGACCGAATGGGCGCCATTGCCTCATCGCCATGAAAATCGAAGCCTCCCAGGAAATCCCGCACTTTTTGCTCGGACGCATTCGGCGACAGGCGCTGCAGATGCACAAAAGGGCTGGCATCCAGATCCAGTGATTCCAGCTGGTGCTGGGCAAAATAACCGATGGCCAGGTGCTCACCGCAGGTGCGTTCGCCATTGAGCAACGTCCCCGTGCCACGCAAGGCATCCATAAAAGTAGACTTGCCGGCACCATTCGGGCCCAGCAGCCCGATACGGGTGCCGGGCAGGAGCGTCACGCTGATGTTCTGCAGAATGGGCTGCTCGCCGTGGCCGGCTACGCCATGACGAATCGCCAGCAGCGGATTCGACACCTTGTCGGCCATCGGAAACTCGAAACTGAACGGTGAGTCCACATGAGCCGGCGCAATTTTTTCCATTCGCTCCAGGGCCTTGACCCGGCTCTGGGCCTGCCGGGCCTTGGTTGCTTTGGCCTTGAACCGATCAATAAAGCGCTGGATTTCAGCAATTCTTGCCTGCTGCCGTTCATAGCCAGCCTGCTGTTGGGCCAGTCGTTCGGCGCGCTGGCGCTCAAAGGCGGAATAATTGCCGGTGTAAAGCGCCAACTGCTTCTGATCGAAGTGCACCAGGTGGGTAGCCACCCGATCCATGAAATCCCGGTCGTGGGAGATAAACAACAGGGTGCCCGGATATTTTCTCAGCCAGTTTTCCAACCACAGACACGCATCCAGATCCAGGTGGTTGGTGGGCTCATCGAGCAATAGCAGTTCAGAGGGCCGCATCAAAGCTTGCGCCAGATTCAGCCGAATGCGCCAGCCCCCCGAGAAGGCAGAGACGGGGCGCTCGGCATCGCTGTCCACGAAGCCCAGGCCCCTGAGCAGTCCCTCTGCCCGCCGGGGGGCCGACCAGGCCTCGTGAATATCCAGCTCGCCGTGCAATCGGGCGATGGCGTGATCGTCTTCACGCGCCTCCGCCTCGGCAAGCTCCCGCTCCATTCGACGGAGCTCAGTGTCGCCGTCGAGCACGAAATCCCGGGCAGAGCGGGACGAGGCGGCCACTTCCTGGGCCATGTGGGCAATACGACACCCACCGGGCAGCCCCACGCGGCCCTGCTCCGACTGTAATTGACCCAACAAGAGCTGAAACAGGCTGGATTTACCGGCTCCGTTGGAACCCACAATAGCAACACGCTGGCCGGGCTGAACGGTCAGGTTCACGTTTTCTAGCAACCAGACGCCGCCCCGTTGTAAACTGAGATCGGTTATCGTTAACATAGATTAATCTATCCACGGATTACTGCCAGAGAAGCCCCACCATGACCGTTCAGCACGCGGAGCCTCTGGAGCTTCCAACAGACATGGAACCGGACAATCCGCTATGGCGTTATGCCCTCGCCCAGTGGCAAGATCCAGAGATCGCCAGGGTCTGTCTGGAGCTGCAGTCTGAGGGTTGGAGCGTCACCCGCATTCTCTGTGCCGGCTGGCTGGCCACGCGCGGTCAAGCCTTCTCTGGCGCTGAGGACGCTAAGGTAACAGAGTGGCGCACCCGTGTAACCGGTTGCCTGCGCTCCGCTCGCAAGTCCGTTCCCCGAGCCAATGCATCTGGCGAGGCGTTACGAGAGACTATGGCAAAGGCAGAACTGTTGGCCGAACAGCTGGAACTGGCTCTTGCCTGGCAATCACTGAGCACCACCAAACCGGAGATCGGACACATGCAGGAACCAGGCACACTGATCAGGCAGAATCTTTTCGCTGCCGCGCCGTGCCGAAATATCTCCCGGCGGCAGACCCATCAACTGGACCTGCTGGCCAGCCGACTGGCTGATCAGACCACCGGGGGCGAGACACCATGCACGTAAAATGGCTGATCCGGCTCTCCTTCCCGGCGCTCGGCCTGTTACTGTTGCTGATTTTTTTCGGCCTCGGCGATCCACAACAGGTATCCGAACCTGCGAAAACCGAACAGGCAGAGAACATCCCGTCGTTTGAGGGTCTTCTGCCATCACCAATCCCGACCGAGGGCCCGGACATCGTATTTAAATGGCAGGACACGGATGGCAACTGGCATTATGCCGACCAGCCCCCGGCCCAGGGCCCCTGGAACGCACTGGCAATCGAACGCCCGGAGCCCGGTGCCCGCCAGCGCCAGACGATCAATCCGGAAGACGACTGGCAAGCGCCCTATCAGGCCCCCTACTCGCTTAACGGCACACCCGCCAACGGCTCATGATTCCGGCCAGTCAGGCCCGGGCAATGCGTCTCTGATTAACACATGTTCAGTGGCATCCTGCCGCTGAACCCGTTACCTTGTGGGCTTTCAAAATTTATGGGCGGAAGCCCGGATAGACACACAAAGGATGAGACCATGAAGAAGACCCTTATGGCGATTGCCATTACCGGCCTGGTTGCCGGTTGTTCCACGGCCCAGGAATCCGCAACAGATCCGGCTCTGGAAACCACGCCCGAAAAAGTCAGTTATGGCATGGGCCTGGTGCTTGGCGAACGCATGAGCAATGATTTACCCGATCTCCAGATGGACCAGTTCCTTCAGGGCATCCAGCATGGTCATGCCGGTAATGAAGACAACAAGCGACTGACCCGGGAACAGATCCAGGAAGCGCTGATGGCCTACCAGCAGGAGCTCCAGCAAAAGCAGGAACAGCAACTGGAGGGCCTGGCACAGGAAAACAAAGAGGCCGGTGAAGCATTCCTGGCGGAAAATGCCGAGCGCGACGGCGTTGAAACCACCGAATCCGGCCTGCAATACGAAGTGCTTGAAGAAGGTAACGGCGAGCATCCCGGTGCAGAAGATCAGGTAGAAGTTCACTACACCGGCACGCTGATCAGCGGTGAAGTTTTTGATAGCTCACGCGAACGCGGCCAAACGGTGACTTTCGGCCTGAACCAGGTCATCCCGGGCTGGACCGAAGGCCTTCAACTGATGACCGAGGGCGCCCGCTACAAACTGTACATCCCATCCGATCTGGCCTACGGCCCGGGCGGCAATCAGGCCATTGGGCCCAACGAGACCCTGGTATTCGATGTTGAGCTGGTTACCATCAATCCGGGCGAGGAAGCCGCCGGAAACGGCGAATAACCCCCGCCTTTTCGCTCAAAAAAACCGGCGCCATTTCTGGCGCCGGTTTTTTATACGGAGCGAGCCAAAGGGGCAAACCAGGAAATCAGGCTGAGGCGACTTTCCCTGCGTGCGCGGTGTGCAGGTTCTCGATAAGGAAATCTTCCATCTCGAAGCGCGACTCCAGGACTTCTCCCAACCGAGACAGTTCCGAAAACAGGTCTTTCACCTCAGTCTCGGACAAGGCGTTGCCATCCAGCCTGTCGTTGAAATTCAGCGCCACTTCGGTGGTTTGCTCGATCCGCGGGTACAGCTTCGCCGCCAATTCAAGGCCACCATCGTTAAACTCACGAGCTTCCTGAATAAGCTGCTCGTAGACCTCGAAGTGGCCGGCGGACACATAGTCCACAAGCACCTCGCACAAACGCACGAATTTCTCCCGGAGCTCGTCAGTCTGGGAAAAATCACTTTCCCCGGACAGCTCACAATAACGAACCAGCAGTTCCTGGCGCTCTTTCAGCCAGCGATCGATCAGCTCGCTCACGCCTCCCCAGCGCTCCCTGGCATTCCGGCAATTTTCCAACATGACGCCTCTCTCCTCCTGGTCAATCCGCCCGATCTCCGGCCGCCGTCTTGAACCCTGTATGTGGCAACCAAGTTACCCTAGGCCATGGCGCCCCGCAACTGTTTCAGCCCTGAACCCAGCTTCGGGAAGGATAGCGGCGAAACATGATAAACAGCCCCAGCACGATTAGCAGGCTGAAGAAAACGGCCGTCCATCCGGGGATACTTAAACCGAGGAACCGCCAGACCACCTCGGCGCAATCGCCAGTGCCTCTGAGAGCGGTCGTCAACACCTCGAACAGGGGCAACACGTCCAGCAAATAGTCCACCGAGGGACCACAGGCTGGCACCTGATCGGCCGGCAGATTCTGCAACCAGAGCTGGCGCCCCGCCATACCCAGCCCGGCGCCGGAGGCAACAACCAGCAAGAGCCCGTACACCCGATTACCGAAACCAACCGGCCCCTGCAAAAACGCCAGCAAGCTGACCAGCCCGACGCCCATGAATCCGAAGCGTTGCAGCCAGCATAACGGGCAGGGCTCCAGGCCCATTACGTGCTCCATGTAGAAGGCCGCCGCCAATAAACTGGTGCACACCAGAAAGACCAACCCGAATATCCATCTGCTCGCCAAAACGCCACCCCGGAATCATGATGAAGACTGCATAATCTGCCACGGCCTGATATTCTCGGTTTATACCGAGCTGCCATTAGCCATTGGCACAATCCTAACCCATGACTAACGCCAAGCCTATGACCATTCTCAGAAAACTGACGCCAGCCTTATTACTGATGTTCTCCGTACTGGCGGCCTTGCCCGCGCTGGCCGAAGAACCGGAAGCGGAGGAGAACACTGAAGAAAAAGGCGTGACAGACTATATCGCCATGGAACCCGCATTCGTGACCCACATGGGGGAGCCGGGCACCAAAGTGACCTACCTGAAAGCCGCGGTGACCCTTCGGGCTTCCAGCGAAACCACACGGCCTGCGGTTGAAGCCCATATGCCCCGGCTGCGGCATGAAATAGTCATGTTATTCGGGGAGCAGACAGATCCTGACCAACTATCCTCCATGGACGGTCAGCAGGCCTTGCGGGAAGAAGCAACCAAACGGATTAATCAGGTACTCGAACAACAGCAAACCGGCGAGAGCATCACCGGCGTGCTGTTTACCGAATTTGTCGTGCAGCGATAGCCGGCGCGCCGCCGGTATCAGGCAATATGCGAGAACAGGTCGTCACCCGGCGGCGAGCGCCGGGCCCGCGCTTCGCCGGCATCATCCCAGCCGGCTTCCCAGGCAGCAATAACGACATCGCCCCGGTAAGGACAGCGTGATTTGGGCAGCCCCATCTCACCGGCCATACAGCCCTGACGATAGGCCTTGTTAAGCGCTTCCACATCCCATCCGAGCTTGATATCCGTTGCCATAAGCCACCTCCCTGCCTGATGTTATAGAAGGTAACAGCAGGTAACCGATCCGGCAAACCGGACAACGGATTCTGTGCGCCACATCCCCTTACCGATGTGACGCGTCCGGCGTCAGGATTTCAGATAGGCCGCCAGGAACTCCGGAAACGACTCTTTGTCTGCGGCTTCCTGTGCCTTCTGCTCGGCCAGGGATTGCGCGCTCATGGCCTGGAACTCGGCTTGTAAACCCGTTTCCAGCGGCTCCGACCTCAGGGTCTGCTGATGCTGCCGGGACATTTCCATCACCCAGTCCCGATGACCAAGCCCGGAGCTGCCCATGGCCTCCAGCACCCGGGCCGACGGCACCGACCAATCGCTGCCCTGAAGCTTTTCACGCTGCGCGGCCAGGGCGGCACCGTAGGTGTCTGCCTGATTCCAGCCATCCAGCAACTCCGCCAGGGGCTGCAGGCGCTCCAGCAACTCAACGGCGGCAGCCCCCACTGGCTCACGCCGTCCACCGCGGCAAAGACTGAGCGACGGAAGGCGCCCGCGAGCGACCACATCCTTGTAATTGTCATCCAGCCGTTCACATTCGTCGTCTTCAATGCGGGGCGATTCGGACAGCAAACAATCCAGCAGGAACAGGTCGAGAAAATCAATCTGCTCCCGGTTCACGCCCACCGGCGAGAAGGGGTCCAGGTCGAGACAGCGAACCTCGATGTATTCCACGCCCCGGGCGTCCAGCGCCTGGATCGGCTTTTCACCCGACCCGGTCGTGCGTTTGGGGCGCACGGCGCTGTAGTATTCGTTCTCAATCTGGAGCACATTGGTATTGATCTGGATGAACTCACCGTCGCGCTGCGTACCCATCGCCTCGTACGCCGGCCAGTTGGTGTGAATGGCACGATCCAGCGTTCGGGTATAGGTGTTCAGCTCATTGAAGCAGATGTTCAGCGATGCCTGGGCATTGTTATGGTAGCCAAGGTCGCCCATGCGCAGGGAGGTGGCATTCTGGCCATACCAGGTTCGATCATCAAACCGCGCCAGGTCATGTTGTACGCCAGAGACAAAGCTGGCATCCAGCGCCGGCGATGAGCCGAACAGCAACATCAGCAACCAGCTGCGGCGCCGGAAATTCCGGATTAACCAGAAGTACTGGTCGGATTTGAAGTCCTGAAGGCTGTCGCTGTTGCCCATCAACCCCTGCCATTTACGCCAGAAGCTGTCAGGCAGGGAGAGGTTGTAATGGGCGCCGGCTATACTTTGCATAATCCGGCCGTAACGCACGGCCAGGCCCTGGCGATAGACATGCTTGAGCCGCCCCGTATTCGAGCTGCCGTATTCGGCAATGGGGATACTGGCGTCACCATCAATCTCACAGGGCATACTGGCCGCCCAGAAAACCTCATCGCTCAGATTCTGCTGTACGAACCGGTGGGTGTCTCGCAGCGAGGCCAGCATGGCGCCGGTATTATCAAAAACCGGCGTGATCAGTTCCAGCAGCGCTTCGGAATAATCGGTGGTAATCCGGGGATGGGTCAGCGCGGAACCCAGGGCCTCCGGATGCGGCGTCTGGGCGATAAAGCCGTTGCCATCAACGCGCAGGCCTTCCTTTTCGACCCCTTTGAGGAAACCGTCCCAGTCACTGGCGGCAAGCTGGTAAAACAGGGAGTGGCGGGATTGTGCCATATTAAGCTCCTGTTGCAGCCGTTACCCCGTACAAGGGGTAACGGCCGAGAATCAATGGAAGGGATTAACGGCCATTCTTGCGGGCCGAAGCCAGCGCCTGTGCCAGGGCACCGGCCATGGCCCCCTTGGGCGCATTCTGGCTCTGCGCCGTCTGCGCCTTACGGCCCGGCTTGGGTCCGGCGTTCCTGTCGGAACCGCGTGCGGGGCGGTTGTCGGCGCCCGGCTCATCGTCCATGCGCATGGACAATCCTATCCGCTTGCGGGGAATGTCCACTTCCATCACCTTGACCTTGACGATATCCCCGGCCTTGACCACCTCTCTCGGGTCTTTCACGAAAGTATGGGACAGAGCGGAGATGTGCACCAGGCCATCCTGATGCACCCCGATATCGACAAACGCACCGAAGTTGGTCACGTTGGTGACAGAGCCTTCCAGCACCATACCGGGCTTGAGGTCGTTCAGGGTTTCCACGCCTTCCTCGAAATGGGCAAACCGGAATTCCGGCCGCGGGTCACGGCCGGGTTTCTCCAGTTCCGAAATAATGTCTTTGATGGTCGGCAGGCCAAACTGTTCGGTTACGTAATCTTTCGGATTCAGGCTCCGCAGAAACGCAGAATCCCCGATGATGTGCTCCACCTTCTTGCCATTCTGCGCGGCTATGGCCTCCACTACGCCGTAAGCCTCCGGATGCACGGAAGAACGGTCCAGTGGATTGTCACCACCGGCAATGCGCAGGAAGCCGGCGGCCTGTTCAAAAGTGCGGTCTCCCAGGCGCGAGACTTTCATCAGCTGCTTACGGCTGGTGAATTTCCCGTTCTGGCTGCGAAAATCCACAATGTTCTGGGCAATACTCTGGTTCAGGCCGGATACCCGCGTCAGCAAGGGTACCGACGCCGTGTTCAGGTCCACGCCCACGCCGTTTACGCAATCCTCGACCACCGCGTCCAGGCTGCGGGACATCTGTACCTGTGAGACGTCGTGCTGGTACTGCCCTACGCCAATGGACTTGGGCTCGATTTTGACCAGTTCCGCCAGCGGGTCCTGGAGTCGTCGGGCGATAGAGACGGCACCACGAATGGTGACATCCAGGTCCGGCAACTCCCGGGACGCAAATTCAGACGCTGAATAAATAGAGGCTCCGGATTCGTTCACCACGATGCGGGCCAGCTTCAGCTCAGGATAACGCTTGCTGAGATCGCCCACCAGTTTCTCCGTTTCCCGGGATGCGGTGCCGTTGCCGATAGCCACCAGTTCAATTTTGTATTTCTGACACCAGGCGGCCATCTGGGCGATGGACTGCTCCCATTTGTTCTGGGGGGCGTGAGGGAAAATGGCACCATGATCCACCACCTGGCCAGTGCCATCGATGACGGCGACCTTCACGCCGGTGCGCAGACCGGGGTCCAGGCCCAGCGTTGGCCGTGGGCCGGCCGGAGCCAGCAACAGCAGGTCTTTCAGATTGGCAGCGAAGACGTTGATGGCTTCGGTTTCGGCGGCCTCGCGCACCTGGGCCATAAGATCGGTTTCAATCTGGGTCGACAGTTTCACCCGCCAGGTCCAGCGCACCACATCCGATAACCACTTGTCGGCGGCGCGCCCGTTGTCACGAATCCCCCAGTGCGCGGCAATGCGCTGCTCGGCGGGGTGGGGCTGACGCCGGTCGTCGGTGCCATCGTCCATGACAATGGCGTACGCCAGAATACCCTCGTTCCGACCGCGCAGAATCGCCAGGGCGCGATGGGAAGGCACTTTTTTCAGAGGCTCGATGTGGTCGAAATAGTCCCGGAACTTCGCGCCTTCGTTCTCCTTGCCCTCGAGCACGCTGACTTTAAGCTGGCCCTGGTGCCAGACAAAATCCCGCAGACTGCCCAGCAATTCCGCATCTTCGGCAAACCGTTCCATCAAGATATAACGCGCGCCATCCAGAGCCGCTTTGGCATCGTCAATTTTCGCCTCAGGGTTCAGGTAACCTGCCGCTTCCTGTTCCGGGTCCCGGGTGGGATCTTCGTACAAGGTATCGGCCAGCGGCTCCAGGCCCGCTTCCCGGGCAATCTGGGCCTTGGTTCGGCGCTTGGGCTTATAGGGCAGGTAAAGATCTTCAAGGCGGTTCTTGGTGTCTGCGGCGTTAATGGAAGCCCGCAACTCGTCGCTCAGCTTGCCCTGTTCCTCGATACTTTTGAGAATGGTGCCGCGGCGGTCTTCCAGCTCCCGGAGATAACGCAGGCGTTCTTCCAGCGATCGCAGCTGGCTGTCATCCAGCGAACCGGTCACCTCTTTCCGGTAACGGGCAATGAAGGGAACGGTTGCGCCTTCGTCAAGCAGCGTGACGGTGGCATCGACCTGTTGTTCACGTACGCCGAGTTCGTCGGCAATGCGCCGGGAGATACTGTTCATGCAACCTCGATCTGGTATCGCGTTCAGAATTAATGCGCAAAGGTACAGCGGCTTACTTCTGCAGGCAAGCGGACTGGTTCTGACGGTTGAGGAATTGCACGAGGTCGTTCCAGGGCATGGGGCGGGCGTAATAGTAGCCCTGAACTTCATCACAGTGCTGCCGGCGCAGGAATTCCAGCTGGCCCTCGGTCTCTACGCCCTCTGCCACGACACTGATCTGCAGGCTGTGGGCGAGGCTGATGATCGCCCGGATAATGTGCTCGGCATCCGCCGACTTGCCAAGATCCTGTACGAAAGACTTGTCGATTTTGACCAGTGAGATAGGCAGGTGCTGCAGGTTGCTGAGAGAAGAAAACCCGGTACCAAAATCATCGAGGGCAAAACTGATGCCCAGCTGATTCAGCTCGCGCAGGCAACGCTGGGCGTAGTCCGGATCGTGCATCATGGCACTTTCCGTGAGTTCGAGTTCGAGCAGGCTGGTGTCGACATTGGCGTTGAAAATGATCCGGAAGATGGTCTCGGTCATTTTCCGGTCGTGGAACTGCCGGAACGACAGGTTGACCGCGAACACCAGCCCCGGAAACCCGAGCTCCGCCGACTCCTGCAGACGCTTGCAGGCCTGCTCGATCACCCAGTAGCCAATGGGTACAATCAGGCCGCTGCGTTCGGCCACGGGAATAAACTCGTCCGGGCCGACCAGGCCCCGCTCCGGGTGATTCCAGCGCAGCAAACACTCCACTCCGCGCACCTCTTCGGTAGTCAGATCGATGCGCGGCTGGTAATAAAGTTCCAGCTCCTTACCCCTCAAAGCACTGCGAAGATCTGCCTCGAGTCTGAGCTGATATCCGGCCGAGATGTGCAGCTGACGATCATAAAACCGGTAACTGGTGCCCGGGTCGCGCTTGGCTTCAAACATGGCCCGGTTGGCGCGCCGCAGCAGTTCTTCCGGGCTTTGACCGGCCTCCGGGTAGGTGGCCACTCCCAGGCTCGCACTCACAACAACATTCTGCCCATCCAGTGTGAGTGGCTCATCCAGCGAGGTCACCACCTTGCGGATGATCTGGGTAATATCGAGGGAATCTTCAACTTTTTCGACAATGATGGCCAGCTCATCACCGCCGATCCGCATCAGTGAGTCAACGCGTCTCAGCTTCTGCCGCAACCGGTCGGCCAGGCGGAACATCAACTGGTCGCTTTTCTGGTAACCAAAGGACTCGTTGATCGTACGGAAGTCGTCGATGTTGAGGTGCAGCAGGGCGAGACGGTGGTCCGCTCTCTCGGCGCGCAGCAACGCCTGTTGCAAACGGTCAAAGAACAGGTCGCGGTTGATGAAACCGGTAGCCACTTCCCGGCCCAGCTGGCCATGGGCCGATTCAGACAATTGCGACCGATACCAGAGGCATTTGACCGCACGCCGGAAGGCCCAGGCATCCAACCCCCTGCGGCTGAGGTAATCTGCCGCACCACATTCCAGCAAGCCGCTGGCCTTCTCCTCGCTCGGCTCGGCACTCAATGCCAGAACAGGCTTATCTTCACTGGACACCGCCAGATATTGCAGAAAAGACGTCTCGGAACCGCCATGAAAGGCACAGTCCCAGACAATCACGTCGAAACTGGCATTGGATATCAGGTCGTCACAGTCCACCAGATCCGGGCACCAGGTGGCGTCGCTGTCAAGCTCAGAGTCCCCGGCCAGCATGGCGCTCAACCAGAGGTAGTCCGCGTATTCCGGTGTCAGCACAAGAAGACGCAGGCAATCTGGCCTGGTGTCAGTGAGCGGTGTCATCTGGCGAGATCCATATGTCAGTACAGAGAAACGTAGTCCGTTACAGGAAAGCATAGCCCAAAGATCTGCAAGGTACAGCATGCCGGCCTGGTGTAGAATAGTGAGACGCTTAAATTCCACGCCCCGACCCCTTTTGGCAGCAACACTGTGAACAAGCTCAACCCCAGACAACGTGAAGCGGTGCGCTACGCGGACGGCCCCCTGCTGGTGCTGGCCGGTGCCGGCAGTGGCAAAACCAGCGTCATCACCCGCAAGATTGCCTACCTGATTGAAGAGCTCGGCATTCCCGGCCGTCACATTGCAGCCGTCACGTTTACCAATAAGGCCGCACGGGAAATGAAGGAGCGGGTCGGGCGGATTGTCGACCGGGGGAAAACCCGGGGCCTGATTGTGTCGACCTTCCACAATCTTGGCCTGAACATGATTCGGGAAGAGCATACCCACCTTGGCTACCACCCCGGTTTCACCATCTTCGATGCCGAGGACGCCAAGGCACTGCTGCAGGACCTGATGCTGCGGGAAGCCAGCGCCGATGCCGGCGACGAGCTGAACGATGTACAGATGACCATCTCATCCTGGAAAAACGCCATGCGCAGCCCCGCCGAGGCCTACAGCAAGGCGGCTGATGAGCGCGAGCAACGTATTGCCATCGTGTACAAGCACTACAACGAATACCTGAAGGCCTACAACGCGGTCGATTTCGACGATCTGATCCTGCTGCCCGTACAGCTGTTTCGGGACAATCCCGAGATACTGGCGAAATGGCGCCGCAAGATTCGCTATATGCTGGTGGACGAATACCAGGACACCAACGTGTGCCAGTACGAGCTGGTCAAACAACTGGTAGCTGAGCGGGCCGCGTTTACCGTGGTCGGCGACGACGACCAGTCCATCTATGCCTGGCGTGGCGCCCGGCCGGAAAATCTGGCTCAGCTAAAGGAAGACTTTCCGAGCCTGAAGATCGTCAAACTGGAGCAGAACTACCGTTCCACCAGCCGGATACTGCGTTGCGCCAATACCGTGATTGCCAACAACCCGCACGCCTTCGAAAAAGCCCTGTGGAGCGACCACACCATTGGTGAGGAAATCCGCATAATCCGCTGCCGTAACGAAGACGCGGAGACAGAACGGGTCGCTACCGAGATTCTTGACCAGAAGCTGAAAAACGGGCTGGACTTTAAGGATTTCGCGGTGCTCTATCGGGGCAACCACCAGGCCCGACTGCTGGAGATGAAGCTTCAGGCGTACCAGATTCCCTACCGCATATCCGGCGGGCAGTCGTTTTTCTCAAAGAACGAGATCAAGGATGCCATGTCGTACCTGCGGCTGATGATCAACCCGGACGACGATGCCGCCTTCCTGCGCGTGGTGAATGTACCGCGCCGGGAGATCGGCCCGCGCACCCTGGAGCAGCTGAGCCACTACGCCCGCTCCCGCAACGTCAGCCTGTTCAAGGCACTGGGGGACATGGGCGCGGAAACCCACGTCACCGAGAAAGGTCTGGACCGGCTGCGCCGCTTCGCCCACTGGGTGGACAAAACCTGCGAGCGCCTGTTCTCTGAAGACCCGATTCCGGTTGTCAAACAGCTGTTTACCGATATCGAATACGAGGAGTGGCTGCACCAGCATTCCGGCAGCCCGAAACAGGCCGAACGCCGGATGGAGAACATCTGGTACCTGGTGGAATCCACCCAGCGGATGCTTGACGACGGCAAGGGCACCGCCGACGAAATCGGCATTGAAGACGCCATCGCCAAGCTGGTGTTGCGCGACATGATGGAACAACGTGAGGAAGAGGATGACAGCGACAAAGTCCAGCTGTTAACCCTTCATGCCTCGAAAGGGCTGGAGTTTCCCCACGTATTCATTATGGGGCTGGAGGAGGAGATACTGCCGCATCGAAGCAGCATTGAGGAAGGCAATGTTGAAGAAGAGCGGCGCCTGATGTACGTGGGCATCACCCGGGCCCGGGAAACCCTGTCACTGACCTACGCGGCGACCCGCAAACAGTACGGCGAAAAACTGGAAACCATTCCCAGTCGTTTTCTGGACGAATTGCCGGACGAAGACCTGAAATGGGAAGGCTCGGGCGAGCAGGACAAGGAGGCCAACCAGAAAAAGGGCAAGGCCACGCTCAGCGCTCTGATTGGCGATCTGGGCCTGTAACTTCGGCGTTGCGCCTCTGGATGACAACCGGCCCTGAACGACGAAGCCCCGCACGGGGCGGGGCTTCGGGCGTTTAAACTATTACTTGCTGGCGTCGACCAGATGCTCGACGGCCGCCGAGATTTCCTCGTCCGGGCAAGTAGCGCAACCCCCTTTGGCGGGCATCGCATTGAAGCCGTTGATCGCATGATCAATCAGCGTGTCCAGGCCTTTCTCGATACGGGGTGCCCAGGCACCGCTGTCGCCAATCACCGGTGCGCCGGCGGCACCCGTGGTGTGGCACGCCATACACACGGCATCGTATACCTCGCTGCCCGAACGCGGGCCCGCGCTCGCTGTCTCGGCCGGAGCAGCTGCTTCGCCGCAATCCTCACCCTGCAGGCAAACTTCACCTACCGGCTGGATACGGGCACGAATTTCGTCTTCAACACTAGCCAGCGCTGTGCCAGCAGCCAGGCCAAAACCAAGCAGAAAAACAGCCAGGACTCTCTTCATCTTCACAATGCACCTCGCATTTGAGCGTTATAATCTTTCGGTCGCCGCATTATAGCGATAGAGCCCCCGCAAAAAAACCTGAGAGCAAAATCAGAAATTGATTTCAACCATCTTAATGACAATTTCGTAGGTTGTGATTCGAAGCTTGCCGTTTCCGGTACCATACTGCCACCTTTGCCAAAAGAGCGACACCATGAACGATCCCAAGCTACCCCAGACCCAGCGTAAACGCCGGAATTTACTGATTCTGGAATTCGGCAGTCTTGCGGTTCTGCTGCTGTCTATGGGCTGGTTCAGCCAGCAGTCTCCGACAACCGGCCCGGTCTCAAGCGCCTGGCTTCTGGTTCCGGCTATCGCCAGTCTGGGGGTATTTCTCAGCTTTATCGGGCTGATGTATCTGCGCTGGGTGGTCTCTGCCACGCAAGAACGCCGCACCAGACACAAAATCATCTTTGGCCTGCTGACCCTTACCTTGTTGAGCGTATGGTTATACGGCATAGCCAACACCTGGCTCAGCCTGACAGCCGCCAACTAAGGAATACCTATGCTCTTTTCCCGAACCCTGGTAGCGGCGGGCTTGCTGGCTTTCGCGGGCCAGGCCATTGCCCAGGACCGCTTCACCGCAACTCCGGTCAACTGCGCCCTGATCAAAAGCGGCGTGCAGCGACTGGCCTGTTACGATGCCCAGCAAGATCCTCAACAGCAACGGGAGACGGCCTCAGACTCGGAGCTGGAAAAGGCAGAAGCCTCCGCCGAGCAACTGGTTGCCGACAAAAAAGTCCGCGAGAGTATCGTGGGCAACGCGCTGGAGGATGATCCCGATGCCGGCGTGATGGCGGCCATGGTGGATAACTACCTGACGGCCGAGAAAGCCCTTTTTTCATTCACCGGCAGTTTCGTTACCCACCGCCCCAATTATATTCTGCCGGTGACCTGGGTAGAGCAGCCCAACACCAACCCTGCCAGCCCGCGCCTGGGTTCGGTTGGCTACGACTACGATCTGGAGAACGTAGAGGCGAAATACCAGATCAGTTTCAAGGTGCCACTGTTAACCGGTATGTTCGATGACCGGACAACCTTCTGGTTCGGTTACACCCAGAAATCGTTCTGGCAGGTCTACAACCAGGACGACTCGGCTCCGTTCCGCGAGACCAACTACGAGCCCGAGCTGTTTTTCCTGCATAAGCTGAACTGGAATATAGGGCCGGGTACGTTGAGCGCGGTATCACTGGGATTCAATCATCAGTCCAACGGGCAATCAGAACCTCGCTCCCGAAGCTGGAACCGGATCAGGGCGACGGCGGCTTACAGCTATGATCGCTGGCTGTTCATGGTCAAACCCTGGTACCGGATTCCGGAAAATGGCAGCAGTGATGACAATCCCGACATCGAGAGCTATCTGGGCCATGCCAGTTATCACGCGGTATACAAGCTATCGGAGGATCGGACGTTTTCGCTGAAGCTGATGAACAATTTGCGGTCGGATAACCGGACGTCGGTGGAGTTCGGGTACAGTTTTCCGATGGGGGATACGCTTAAGGGCTTTTTCCAGTACTACAACGGCTATGGCGAGAGCCTGATTGACTACAACGAACGGATTCAGCGAGTTGGGTTTGGCATTATGCTGAATGACTGGCTCTAGAGGCTGGTGCAAGACCAGGGTGGCGGTACCCCCTTCTGAAACACGCTTCTGCGGCCCCCTGCGGGGTCCGGCCCACAATCACAGATTGTGGTCGTTCGGCCGTCGCATGAAGCCTTGCTTCATAGACGCTCGGCCAAACCCATGTGACGCTTGAGCTCCGCCATCCCTGGCTCCGCACAGTTTCCGGAGGCCCTCCACCCCACTTGGCCCCAAACCCAGTTCGGGGTTTCAGGGGTTAAGCGTTCAAACGCTCCATTTCCGCCAGCAGCTCTTCGGTTTTCGCTTCCATCAGCGCGATATCTCCCCGGGCCTCCACGTTCAACCGAACAACCGGCTCGGTATTGGACATACGCAGGTTGAAGCGCCAGTCGTCAAACTCCACACTCAGGCCGTCAACATGGCTCACGGCTTTGGCGCCGACGCCGTATCTGGCTTCGATAGCCGCGATGACTTTCGGGGGATCACTGATGGTGCGGTTGATTTCACCACTGGCCGGATAGGCTTCGATGCGGGCGTCGATCAGGGACGACAGGGTCTGGCCGCTCTGGCACAGGCGTTCGGCCACCAGCAGCCAGGGGATCATGCCGCTGTCGCAGTAGGCGAAATCCCGGAAGTAATGGTGGGCGCTCATTTCGCCGCCGTACACGGCGTCTTCGTCACGCATTCTCTGCTTGATGAAGGCATGGCCGGTTTTGCTTTCAACGGCTTCACCGCCAGCGGCCTGCACGAGGTTCAGGGTGTTCCAGGTCAGGCGCGGGTCGTGGATGACTTTGCCGCCGCCGGTTTTGCGCAGGAACTGGTCCGCCAGCAGGCCGACGATGTAGTAGCCTTCGATGAAGCGGCCGTTTTCGTCGAAGAAGAAGCAGCGGTCGTAGTCGCCGTCCCAGGCGATACCCAAGGCAGCACCGTTCTGGATCACCGCATCGGCGGTGGCAGAGCGGTTTTCCGGCAAAATCGGATTGGGCACGCCATTCGGGAAGTGGCCGTCGGCTTCGTGGTGAACCTTGATGAACTCGAACGGCAGATGCTGCTCCAGTTCGTCGATCACCAGGCCAGCACCGCCGTTGCCGGCATTACAGACGATGGTCAGGGGCTTCAGTGAGCCCGCATCAATATAGCCCAGCAAGTGGTCGACGTACGCGCTCATCACTTCCAGGGTTTCATATTTGCCCTGCTCTGCGGCGTCAAAGAACGGCTCCAGCACCCGGTCCCGGATGTCGTTCAGGCCGTTGTCCGAGCTGATCGGCCGGGATTCCGGGCCCACCATTTTCATGCCGTTGTGGTCTTTGGGGTTGTGGCTGGCGGTCACCATGATGCCGCCGTCCATCTGGTAATGGCTGGTGGCAAAGTACACCTGTTCGGTACCGCACAGGCCGATATCAAAGACATCGGCGCCGGCCGCCATCAGGCCGGAGCTCAGTGCTTCGGCGATTTCAGGGCTGGACAGGCGGATGTCGTAACCGACGATGACTTTCTTTGCGCCGGTGATTTCCACGTAGGCCCGGCCGATTTTCTCAGCCAGGACTGGGTTTAGCTGGTCAGGTACTCGGCCACGCAGGTCGTAGGCCTTGAAGCAGGACAGGTCCATTTCAGTCTCCGGAGTGGTTTATTAACCGCGTTGGGCCAGTATATCTGGCCAATCAGCACGGCTATTCTACCTGTTTCGACGGGCAATCGGTGAAGCACCGGGGAAAACGCGGAGGGAAACAGTGTATGGAGGGTGTCACCGGCCCGGGAGGGAGCCGGCGACTATAGGCCGGGGCGCTTACTCGGCAGCGGCAGACTGCAGCTGGATATAGTTCTGGATGCCCATCTGGGAGATCATCTCCAGCTGGGTTTCGAGCCAGTCGATGTGCTCTTCTTCGCTGTCGAGGATGCTGCGGAACAGTTCGCGGCTGGTGAAATCCTGAACCTGCTCGCAGTAAATGATGGCTTCTTTGAGATCCACATGAGCAATATGCTCAATTTTCAGATCACACTCGATCATTTCCTGGACGTTTTCGCCGATCAGAAGCTTGTTCAGATCCTGCAGGTTGGGCAGGCCCTCGAGAAACAGAATGCGTTCGATCAGCTGATCCGCGTGCTTCATTTCATCGATGGACTCTTCGTACTCTTTAGCCGCCAGTTTGGTAATGCCCCAGTCCTTGTACATTCTTGAATGCAGGAAGTACTGGTTGATGGCGGTCAACTCATTCGCGAGGACCTTGTTGAGATGCTGGATGACTTTTTTATCGCCTTTCATAACCGGAATCCTTGTGTCTTATTGGCAGTTGCTCACAAGGATAGACGGTTTGCCGACAATAAAAAATCACAGATGAAAAACAGGTGCAATTGCAATAACCGGATATCCCGAAACCGTCAGGCCGGTTGCGCCAGCATATTGGCCAGCGCCATGTAATCCGGTGAGCGTGATTCCTTTAAAATCTCGCGGGCCGAGCAGGCGCACCGCCCGCACTGGCGACCAACACCCAGCTCCTTACCGAGCTGGCGCATGGAGCTGACGCCACTTTCGGCAGCTTCGCGAATTTCTCTGTCTGTAACCCCGTAACACAGGCAAACGTACATAGGGCGATCTCACTAACAGCGTTAAAGTTAGTGATAATTATTGTCATTAGCAAACAGGATTGCAACCCTTTTGCAGTCACTTTTTATAGTAAAAAGTGACTACTACCGCTCCCGCGTTAAATTGCGCGCTCCGGTCGCCGTCACCACCACATTATCTTCAATCCGGATGCCACCGCAGCCTTTAAGCTCATCAAGCAGAGCGGTATCAACATATTGGGCGTCTGCCCCGCTCAGCAACGGTTCCAGTAAAGAAGGAATGAAGTAAAGCCCCGGCTCGATGGTCACCACCATACCTTCTTCTAGCCGGCGGGTAAGACGCAGGAACGGGGCATCGGCCGGCGCAGGTGTCGGCTTGCCGGCCACATCATGCACCTGAATACCCAGGAAGTGGCCGATGCCATGGGGAAAGAACACGCGGGTAATGCCCCGCTCTACGATAGCGTCATCGGCCAGGCCCGACACAAGGCCCGAACTTGAGAGCAGCGCGGCAATGCCCTGGTGCGCCTTGCGGTGGATGTCCACATAGTCGACCCCCGGAGCGACCATGTTACACAGGCGTACCTGCAGCGCGTCCAGGCCATGCACCAGTGCGGCAAATTTCGGGTCATCGACACCGGCCGTTGTGCGCGTGATATCGGAGCAATAGCCCCGGTAACGCACCCCCGCGTCGATCAACAGGCTGCGCGGCTTGCCGGGCGGTGTTACTTCGTAATACTGGTAATGCAGCGTGCCGGCGTGCTCATTCAGGCCAATAATGCTGTGATAAGGTGCCTCGGCCTCACGCTGCCCGGTCGCCTGCTGGTATGCCAGGTTGATGCCGAACTCGCTTTCCCCGGCCAGGAACGCCTCACGGGCCGCGGCGTGGCCCGCCAGTGCAATCTGGTTGGCGTGCGCCAGACACTCGATTTCGTACGGGGTTTTCAGCACACGGGTCTCTTCGACCGCCGCCACCAGTGCTGCGGGGTTATGATCTCCGGGTACCCCTTCAAGCACCAGCGGATCGCCCATCACCGCCAGTTTGCCACACTCTTCCAGCGCCGGGGCCGAAGTCTGTTGCCGGCTGCGAACCTCAATTACCTGCTGCCAGGGTTCCTCCGCCAGCTCCGGATTGGCGTGCCAGAAGTCCACGGGCTGGTACAGCCACAGCACCGGCGTCTGCCCCGGGCGGATCAGCAGCCAGCTGTGCTCCTGCCCGGCCAGGCCGGTCCAGTGCAGAAACGGCCCAAAGCCCTGAAAAACATACGCCTGATCATCCCGATACCGGTAAGGTGCCGCCCCCGAGGCGATCAGCAGGCTGTCGTAACCGTTGTCCGCCAGAGCGCGTTCGTAACGGGCCTGCAATTCGCGGATGTGGTCGGGTTGCAGGGCGGGAATGGTTGGCTTGGGCATGTCAGGTTTCCAGTTGGTTCCAGAGGTTCAAAATGTCGTCCGAGCGGGCATCCCGCAATCGTACAAGGCGGATGTCCAGCGGCACGTCCCAGCATTCATCGCCAGCGCGGGCCAGGCGCCCGAACTGTTCACTTCTTTCGGTCATCCGTTTCGGCAGCCAGCCCATACCAAAGCCCTGCTTCACCAGGGCCTTGATACTGGCAGACTGGGTATTTTCATTCAGGGGCAACAGATGTGCCTGCAAATTGCGGCGCTGTATGTGGCCTTCAATCGCCGACTGCAAGAACCCCCGGCTGTGATACGCAATCAGCGGCACCGGTTGCTCGGCATTGCCCGGCAGGCAATACCGGGGTTGCCCGTCTTCGTTGGCGATGCTGACAGGCACCAGCACTTCCTGCCCGATGGTCTGCCAGTCGAACTTGCCTCCGGCCAACCGCTCTCCCCAGGGAAGATCCGGGTGCCAGTAACACAGCACCAGATCGCATTCGCCGCTTTCCAGGGCATCCAGAAACTGTTCGCCAACCCAGCTGGTGGCGGTAAGGTTCAGCTGCAGGCGCTCGGCCATGCCGGCATCCTTCGCCCAGCCCTGATAGAAGTGCGAGAACAGCCCCTGGGTTGAGCCCACACTGATCCTGGCCGAGGCTTCCGCATCCAGCGC
This sequence comes from Marinobacter sp. VGCF2001, assembly GCF_049943275.1. NCBI lineage: Bacteria > Pseudomonadati > Pseudomonadota > Gammaproteobacteria > Pseudomonadales > Marinobacteraceae > Marinobacter > Marinobacter sp. VGCF2001. The sequence continues at coordinate 58,653 of NZ_JBNFVX010000003.1, read as the reverse complement.
GGCAATTCTGTCCTGGGTGTCCCGGACATCCCGAGTCACACGCTCGCAGAGCGTCTGAAACACTTCCCCGGCCGGGGTCAGGGACAACGGCAGGGTCTGGCGGTTAATCAGGGTGGTGCCCATGGATTCTTCCAGCAGCTTGATGCGGCGGCTGAACGTTGGCTGGCTCACGTGCTGCTGCTCGGCAGCACGAGAAAAATGGCGCGTGCGGGCAAGCGCCAGAAAGTCTTCCAGCCAGCGTATTTCCATGGGGTCCCCTGAGGTAAGGCGGTCACAACAACCGGTTCGCTATTGCTGGCATGATAGCGCAACCGCCCACCGGTGTTACAAACGCCCTTCCTCAACCGCGTGGCAGGCCACCTGGCCGCCGCCATCGGTGGCGATCAGTTGCGGTATTTCCTGACGGCACCGATCATTGGCGTACGGGCACCGGCCATGGAACACGCAGCCCGACGGCAGGTTGACCGGCGTTGGCACCTCGCCCTGCAGGCGAATATGGTTCGGGCGATCGTCTTCGAGCTTCGGAATCGCCGACAGCAAGGCCTGGGTGTATGGATGGCGGGGCGTTGCGAACAGGGTTTTGGTATCCGCCAGCTCACACACCCGGCCCAGGTACATCACCGCCACCCGGGTGCCGAAATGTTCCACCACCGCCAGATCGTGAGTGATGAACAGGTAGGTCAGCCCCCGGCTTTCCTGGGCATCCATCAGCAGGTTCAGCACCTGGGCCTGAATCGACACATCCAGGGCGGAAATTGGCTCGTCGGCCACAATGAATTCCGGATCGACCGCCAGTGCCCGGGCAATGGCGATGCGCTGGCGCTGGCCACCGGAGAACTCATGGCCGAAACGGCTGCCCCAGTCCGGGTCGATGCCCACCGAATGCATCACTTCGTGGATCTTGTCCCGCACCTCTATGGCGGACCAGTCCGGATGATGGAACCGGATCGGCTCCTCCAGCGTTTGCTGGATGGTCATCCGCGGGTTCAGCGACGCGTACGGATTCTGGAAAATCATCTGCATCTTGCGCCGGTACGGCAACGCAGCCTTACCGTCCAGATTGTCGATACGCTGGCCATCGTAATGAATCTCGCCGGCACTGGGCGACAACAATCCCATCACGGTGCGTGCGACCGTGGATTTTCCGCAGCCGGACTCACCCACCACGCACAGGGCTTCGCCTTTCTGGACTTCCAGATTCACGCCGTTGATGGCGTGCACGGCTTCCTGTTTGCGATGAAGACGACCGCCTTCAAAGCTCAATTGCTCAAGGAAACTGCCGGAGAGGTCGAAGCGCTTCTCCAGATCCCGAATACTCACCAGAGAAGAGGTCATGATTCGGCCTCCTGCATTCGTTTCTCCTGCTCAATCAGATTGGCCACCTCGTAACAGGCCACGTCCACGTTACCGGAGCGCACATACTCGGGCATGGCGCGCTTGCAATGGTCGGTGGCAAACGAGCACCGGGGGTGGAACGGGCAACCGGTTGGCACATTTTTCAGCGACGGCATGGAGCCGGGAATCTGGAACAGCCGGGCACCGGGTTCGCCCATTTGCGGCAAGGCGTTAATCAACCCCTGGGTGTACGGATGCTGGGCGTCGTTGATGATTTCCCGGGTTGGGCCCTGCTCGATAATCCGGCCGGAGTACATCACCAGCATACGCTGGGTTACCTGCGACACCACGCCAAGATCATGGGTAATCAGCATCAGCGCCACGTTTTCCTGCTCACACAGGTTCAGCAGCAGATCCATGATCTCTGCCTGAATGGTCACATCCAGCGCAGTGGTCGGCTCATCAGCAATGATGATCTCCGGGTCCAGCAGCAGAGCAATGGCAATGATCACGCGCTGGCGCATTCCGCCGGACAACTCGTGGGGGTACTGGTCCAGACGTTTTTCCGGTGAGGGAATCTGCACCTTCTGCAACCGATCCAGAGCAATCGCCCGGGCTTCTTTCTTGCTGATCTTGCGGTGCGCCAGAATGGCCTCGACCATCTGGGTGCCGATGGTGAGCACCGGATTCAGGGTCATCATCGGGTCCTGGAAAATCATGGCGATGCGGTTGCCGCGGATTTTCCGCAACTCGCGCTCACTCATGGCCGCCAGGTCTTTGCCTTCGAATAAGATCTGGCCACCGGCAATGTAGCCCGGCTTTGCGATCAGGTTGAGAATGGAGAAGGCCGCTACGGATTTACCGGCACCGGACTCTCCCACCAGGCCCAGGCGTTCGCCCTTATCGAGGGTAAAGCTGATGCCGCGCAGGGCGGTCAGATCGCCACCGCGCACCGCAAACCGCACATCGAGATTTTTTACTTCCAACAGCGCCATGGTGTTACCCCTTGTACAGCCGTGGGTTCATCACATCCCGCAACCAGTCACCCAACAGGTTGATGACCAGCACGAGCACCACCAGCACCAGGCCCGGGATCAGCGTGATCCACCAGGAGCCGCTCTGGATGTAGTCAAAACCGGATTTGATCAGCGAGCCAAGGGACGGCTGAGTTTCCGGCATCCCCAGCCCCAGGAACGACAGCGCCGCTTCGGAAATGATCGCGTTGGCAATCTGCACGGTGGCAATAACGAAGATCGGCGACAGGGTATTGGGCAGGATGTGCCGGAACATGATCCGGGGCGTGCCAAAGCCCATGACTTTGGCGGCATCCACATATTCTTTCTTCTTCTCCGCCAGCACCGAGGCCCGCACCGTGCGCGCAATCTGCGGCCACTCGGCCACACCGATGATGAAAATCAGCATATAGATGGCGATTTCGCCAAACATCAGGTTACCGAAGCTGGCCTTGAACACCGCGCCAACAATAATCGCGACCATCAGGGTGGAGAACGACAATTGCACATCGGCAATGCGCATCAGGATGGCGTCGACTTTACCCCCCAGATAGCCCGCCAGCAGGCCAAACAGAATGCCCAGAGCCGCCTGCAGCACCACGGCACCGAAGCCGATCATCAGCGACACCCGGGTGCCGTAGAGAATGGTAGAGAGCAGGTCCCGCCCCTGGGCGTCGGTGCCCAGCGGGAAAGCCGGATCGGCGCCGCTGATCCCAACCGGCGGCAGCTCGGAATTCATAATGTTGATCTGAGCCAGATCGTAGGGGTCGGCGGGTGCCAGCAAGGGCGCAAAGATCGCTGCCAGCACCATGGCCAGCAACACCAGAAAGCTGGCGATGGCCACCTTGTCGCGCTTGAAGCTGTACCAGAAAAAGGACTCGCGGAAGCGGTCCCAGCGGGAAACCGTTGCCGTTGTCATGCTTTCTTACCTGTCAGTTTAACGGTGGGATTGACCAGTCCGTAGATCAGATCCACCAGGGTGTTGGTAACCACAAAGATCAGGCCCACCACCATCAGGTACGCCACAATTAGGGGAATATCGCTGCGGGTAATCGCTTCCAGGAACATCAGGCCCAGGCCCGGCCACTGGAACACGGTTTCGGTCAGAATGGTGTACGCCACCATAATGCCGATCTGGACACCACCAACGGTAATAACCGGAAGCATGGTGTTCTTCAACGCGTGCAGAAAGTTGATACGGCCGGCGCTGAGCCCCTTGGCCCGGGCGTAACGCACGTAGTCGCTCTGCAGCACTTCCATCATCTCGGCGCGAATCAGGCGAATGAACAAAGGCAGCATGATCGACGCCAGCGACACACAGGGCAGCACCAGGTGCGCCAGGCCCTCGCGGGTAAACAGGCCCGATTCCCAGGTGCCAAACAAATGCACCAGGTCATCGCCGCGACCGTAAGACGGCAAACCGCCCTCGGTGCTGAAAAACTCATTCAGCCACTGGCCCCATGCGGAATCCGACGGGAACCAGTTGACGGTCACACCAATGGAGAACAGCTGAATCAACACAATGGCCGTAAGAAACACCGGAATGGAAATACCCACGGTGCTCACACCCATAAAGAACTTGGAAAGCCAGGCCTGCGGGCGGATGGCCGCATAGACCCCGATCGGCACAGACAGGAACAGAATGATCAGGCTGGCCCCGATGACCAGCTCAAGCGTGGCCGGCAGGTGCTCGCCGATCACTTCCAGCGCCGGCTTGCTGTAGAAATAGGAGTTGCCCAGGTCGCCCTGAATGGCATTACCGGCGAATCGAAGATACTGCACCAGAAACGGGTCGTTGAGCCCCAGTTCCTCTCGAATGGCTTCCCGTTCCTCGGCGGAGACGGACATACCAACCATTTCCTGAAGCGGGTCCCCTAGGCCATCCTGAATGGCAAAGGCAATCACACTGATCACGAACATGACCAGCAGCGCCTGGGATATCCGCTGAACCAAAAACGCTAGCATGGAGGGTTTACCGTTTGTGAATAACTGAATGCCTCTCTCCCGTCACGGGAGAGAGGTTGAGCGTGGGGAGGCCGGCTCCCCTTATTCGATAACCAGGTCGCCCAGGTAGGGGAAGTTCATGACATTGAGCACCGGCTCGATGTTCACACCCTTCCGTGACGCCCAGGCCAGGTCTTGCCAGTGCAGCGGAATAAAGGCCGCGTCGTCGTACAGACGCTTTTCCACTTCCTGCAGCATGGCCGCCCGCTTGTCCAGGTCGGTCTCGACGTTGGCTTTCTGCACCAGGGCATCGATTTGCGGGTTGCAGTAGTTGCCTGCGTTGTATTGGCCGGCACCGGTATCAGCATCCTGACAGAAGGTCAGGAATTCGAAGAAGTTGGCGGAATCTTCGGTATCCGCGTGCCAGCCGATCAGCATCATGTCCGCCGCCCGGTTATCGTACTCCGGCCAGTACTGGGCCTTGGGCAGGGTTTTAAGATCCACCTTGATGTTGATCCGCGCCAGCATGGCCGCAGCGGCCTGGGCAATCTTGTCGTCGTTCACATAACGGTTATTCGGCGCCATCATGGTGATGGTGAAACCGTCTTCGTAGCCGGCCTCTTTCATCAACTGCTGGGCCTTGGCCACGTCGTAACGGGGTTTCAGGCTGTCGTTGTGGCCCTGGTAACCGGTGGGCGACATCTGGGCCGCCGGGGTGGCAAAGCCTTTCATGATCTTGGCGGCAATGCCTTCCTGGTTAATCGCATAGGCAATGGCCTGGCGCACTTTCGGATTCTTGAAGGCCTCAACCCGGTCCTGGTTCAGGTGGAACAGGATGATGCGGGTACCGCTGATGGTTACCAGCTCCGTGTTCCGGTCGCGCCTGATGCGGTCCAGATCGTTGGGCGGCACCGGGGCGATAAAATCCACACCGCCGGACAGCAGGGCCGAAACCCGGGTGGCGTTTTCCTTGATCGGCGTCAGCACGATCTTGCCCACATTGCCCGGAGACTCGGTATCCCAGTAGTCATCAAAGCGTTCAAACTCCACCCGCACGCCCTGCTTGCGATCAGTTACCACAAAAGGCCCGGTTCCGGAGAGATTCTCGGAGGCAAACGAGTTGCCGTGCTTGAGAATCGCGCTCTTGTCTTTACCGCCTTCGGTCTGGCCGGTGTAGAACTCGCTGTCGAGGGGGAAGATGTAAGTGGCCGTGTTCAGCAGCAGCGGGTAGGGCTCGCTGGTGATCAGCTCAAACGTGTAATCATCAATCACATTGATGCCGCTGAACGGCTTGAAGATGGCTTTGAAATCCTGGCTCTGCTTCAAACGGTCAAAGGTAAATTTGACATCGGCCGCCGTCAGCTCGTTACCGGAGTGGAATTTAACGCCTTCACGCAGCTTGAAGCGCATGGTGTTCTCGTCAATGCGCTCCCAGCTCTCGGCCAGGCGAGGCTCAAAGCCCAGATCTTTGGTCCAGCGCAGCAGCGGGTCAAAGGTCATGTGAGACAACTGCATGATGCCGCCGGACAGCTGCTCATGGATGTCCAGGGTTACCGGGTCGGCGTCGTACGCCATTTTCAGTTCTTTGGTCGCATCGGCCGCCACAGCCATCGGCGCAGACGCCAGAGCCATGGAGCCCACAAAAGCTGCCAGTAATTTTTTCATCGCGTTTTCCGTCGCTGTTTTAGGAATTTTCACGGAACATCGGCACAAGACAACGCCGATTGCCTGGCACATACGCTAGTCTCGGAAAACCCTTACAGCAATCGAAATTACGACATGGGGCTATTCGTATGGTGAATGACCCAAAACAACGCAGCCTCAGAACGGGAATACAAACGGCAGGATCAGCGCCGTAAACACCCCGGTCAGCCCCATGCCCAGAGACGCAAAAGCGCCGGCCGTGGCGCTGATCTCAAACGCCCGGGCGGTACCAATGGCGTGCCCGTTCAGCCCCAGGGCAAACCCCAGAATCCGATGGTCAGAAATCTTCAGCCACCGGGCACCCCAGTCCACAAACACCGAAGCCAGCACTCCGGTGATCAGCAGCCCGCCCAGCGTCAGCGCCACGGAACCACCCAGCTGCCCGGCAATGCCCATGGCGATCGGTGCGGTCACCGATTTCGGCGCCAGAGAAGCCAGCACAGGCAGCGGCGCCCCCATCAGCCAGGCAATGCCGACTGCGTAAATAGCGGCCAGACTGGCGGCCAGCGGCAAAGTACACAGAATGGGCCGCCAGAGCGCGCGAATGTGGTGCATTTGCTGATACAGGGGAATCCCCAGAGCCACCGTGGCAGGGCCCAGTAACACCGTGAGCCAGCGAGCATCTTGCTGGTAATTCTGATACCCCATACCACTGAGCGCGACCACCGCCGCCAGAATCACCGCCGCCATCAGTACCGGAGGCAGCCACAGCGGCCGTCCGATGCGGGCAAACAGCCAGTTGGCAGCCATGAACGCCGCCAGCGTCAGAGCAATGGCGAACATCGGGCTCGCGGTCCAGACCGCCATTACCTCCGCCAGCCGCGCCTGAACATCAGTCATGACGAGACTCCTTCAGCCCGGCTCCGGATACCGCTTTCATCAACCACAGTGTGGTCAGAACGCTCAAGAAGGTTCCGCCAATCAGTGCCACGGCCACCGACAGCCAATGCCCGGCAAAACGATCGGCAATAAAGAACACCCCCACCACCCCCGGGGAAATCAGCAGCACGAGGATAGAAATCAGGCCCCGGCTGGCTTCTGCCAACTCATCGCTGATCCGCCCCCGCAGCATGAGGGTGAAGGTCACCATTACCATACCGAGCACACCACCGCTGATGGGCAGCCCCATCAGCACCCGCAGGGCCTCACCCAACAGAAAAAACACCACCAGAACCAGAAAACCCCGCAACAAAACCATGCCGCTATGCCCTGCCACAACCAATATGCTCTACACTAACGCCCTGACCCGATTCACGATGACAGGACACCCCCTTCAATGGCACTGAAAGCCACCATTTTCAAAGCCACCCTCCATATCGCGGATATGGACCGGCATTACTACGCCGACCATCATCTCACGGTCGCCCGGCATCCGTCGGAAACCGATGAGCGGATGATGATCCGCCTGCTGGCTTTTGCCCTGAACGCCTCCGATACCCTGGAGTTCACCAAAGGCCTGAGCACCGACGACGAGCCGGAACTCTGGCAAAAATCCCTGACCGACGACATCGAACTCTGGATAGAACTGGGCCTGCCCGACGAAGACCGACTGCGCAAAGCCTGCAACAAGTCAGACCAGGTGATTCTGTACACCTACGGCGGGCGTGCGGTACCGGTATGGTGGGACAAGCACCATAACAAGCTGGAACGATTTGGCAACCTGACCGTGATCGACCTGCCCGCCGATGGCACCGACGCGCTGGCCGAACTGGCGGAACGCTCCATGACCCTGCAGGTAAGTATTCAGGATGGTGAGGTGACGATCAGCAACGAACAGAATCTGGTTAACCTGACGCCGATACCGAAACTCCCACGTAACTGATCGATCTGGTTGGTTTTCAGGGGTGGACAGACGCTGTCGGCACACGTAAGATTGCGCTCTCGAAATTGACGAGCAATCGCAATTTTGAATCCGCCCGTAGCTCAGCTGGATAGAGCGCTGCCCTCCGGAGGCAGAGGTCTCAGGTTCGAATCCTGACGGGCGGGCCATTAACTTGGCAAATCAACTCGTTATTACCAAAGCAAGATCCCCCTTCCTATATCGCTCGCGCCTGAGCAGCCCAAGAAACCTGCGATTCAAACAGTGACCTTTGCACCATCCCGAGTTAAGCATCGATTTGACGCAGTTGCTTTGCGCTAATCGGAGCGAAAAGTTCACTTAGGTCGCAAAGCGGACATTCAGATCGACCACATGACGTACACGACGGTGAAAAGTCTGGCCGATTCACCGAGTCCTCGGGCCTGACGGATCGCGCACGGGGCGCGGTACCCAACTTGTCGGCACTATCGAAACGATCCGGAGGCGGCACGAATTGGCTCACACATCATAAGTGGCCAACTCATGGACATTGACCTGCTGCGCGGTCGAGTCGGTACACATTACGAGGATATCTACCGGGCTGGAGACGGTGACGAGGACTGTGTGACTCTCAATGCGGTCCGCACTCTCCGCAGAGAGCTTTCTGCCGCCATGTTGGGCCATTTCGAGTTCCTATGTCCGAGTTTTCGCGTTCTTCCAAACCGTTTTCTTTAAATGGTGCCTAAACAGTTCGGTAAATACTATAAGCGCCATTTTGAATGTTTGAACAGCACGGCGATTTTTTATTGGACTTGATGTCAGGGCAACGAAACCACGCAAGCAAACTGAATAAGCAGCAAAATGTCGAAATCGATGGACTGGAAGACTTCTCATGCTGGCAGAAATCTTCACTCTCTTGTTCGGGCTGCGCTTATCTTGAAGTTTTGTGATGAAGCCCACCTCATATCTCATTAAAAATTGTTACAAAATGTTTCCAGTACCTATTGAGTTGTAACGGTTATCGTGAAGGAGCATGGTTGTGACTGTATCTGATATATCTAAAAGCTTTCTTGTACTTGCTTTTGCATCGCTCTTCACCGCCTGTGGAGGAAGTTCAGGATCTGATGACTCTACAGATGGTAGTAAAGTTGGCACCAATGAAAACGTTGTTGAACAGCCTGCTGCGGATAGCGAGGGGGAAGGCTCTCTGCCTGATGCTGAGATCGAGCCAAGGGTGGTTTCAGTTACCTGGGACGAGTCGGCCACGTCGATGAGTAATTCCGGGCTTAGTGGCTCCAGCCCAATGATCGCAATAAGTGAGTCAGGAAATGTTGCCGCCGCTTGGGTTGAATCGACCAGTCCTAGTTCCCTTTGGGGTCGCTTTTTCGATAAGGCTAAAGGGGAATGGTCTGATGCCACACAGCTGGATAAGGGAATTGGAAACGTTGCTTCATTAACGCTCTATAGAACGAACCCTAAAGTCGCATTCGTTGGGGAGGTTGCAGTCGTCGTTTGGCAGCAAGACGGTGTGGTTTACGGTTCTATTCATGATGAAAACGGATGGAGCGGTAACCCTCAGAGCATAGATGGTATTGAGGGTACTTTGACAGCTAAAGAAATTAGCATTGCCAGTTTAAAAGATGGTACGGGGGCTGTCGTTGCTTATGAATACAGAGATGACTCTGCGCCATCTATGCTCCGGTCTTCTACCTTTTCCTTGGCAACCAAGCTTTGGAGCACCCCTGTTGAAGTTGCTCCAGAGATTACAAGTCTCTTGAATGGAATCCAAATGTTGACGGATTCAGTTTCTGGTGCTGTGTACACAGCCTGGAGAACAGGGGATGTGCGTGATAGCGATAAACAAGATCTAATGATCGCTTCATTTCTTGATGGCAGCTGGAGCGAGCCAGAGCGTGTCACATCAGACGATATTGGTTATGTGACGATTCAGGCAGATCCTGAAAGTGATCATCCGGTTGTTCTATGGGCCTCAAGGGATACTGGACGCCTTTCATTAGCTCGCCATCAAGAAGGCTCATGGTCGATCTCTGATTTAGGATTCGGCAAAAGGGTTGATTCAGCTGTGATGGCTGATGGTGATATATTGATTGCTTATCAAACTCAAAATGCTGGGGCCTGGGGGAGTATCATCACCCAAAGGCTCGATTTCGATACTGGAATCTGGGAGAAAAAAGATCTGACGGGTAACGAGTACTCGGTGGCCTTTCCTTCTGTTGCAACTGATGGTAACGGTCGAGCAGCTGTGGTTTATAAGAACTACCATACCTGGGCGAGAGATTACACCGAGGCTGATGGATGGGGAAGATCTTACCAACCAGACGGCCTAAATGATGGTGAAGCAAATACCGTTGTTATGAATAAGGCTGGTGATGCTGCATTGATATGGAAGACGGGAAGCGGAGATCACAACGTCCATGTTTTGCTCGGACATTGAGTTCGAGAACTGTATCAGTGTCATGACCGCAGCGGCGCGTTGGCCACTCCTCAATGATTCTGCCAACAGCCAGTTGGAGCGACCCAGCGCCCAAGGTCGGATCTGGTTTTCCACCCAGTTATTGTCGATGGGCACCACGCCATCAGCCAGATAGCGCTTTCGCGCTATAAAGGGTTTAAGGCTGTAGTCCAAGGCTCTGGCCATGCCGGAGCCGTCCGGCACTTTCTATCAGTGGAAATATCCCTTTTTTAGTTGCACCGTTAATTTAGGGATTTCCGTACGTTGGCCCCTCGCCAGTTATTCCTATGGTGCCAAGCCCTCTCGTAGATCTTGAGCGCGCAAATGTTCGCTTTTGTTTAAAAACGGACCTTCAAGAATAACCATATTCCGGTAATTTACGTCAGAACTACCAATCACTTCAATTTCCTGCCAGCTATGTAACTCACACCCTTACGGGCCTGGCTGAGCGTTCAGGCCTGCCTCGGTGAGCGCTGCGGCAATGCCGTCAGCCATCTTGCGATAGCCCCTGGCGTTGGGGTGAATCCGGTCGGCCCGCAGGTCTTCGTCAGACAGTACCTCGGAGAAAATATCGCCGATCAGCAGGATGCGCTCTTCCTCGGCCAGTTCGTGGTAGATGGGCGAGTCTGAGAGGCTGCCCACACTGGCGCCGAACACGGAGAACTCTGGAACCGCTACCAGCACAGGCAAGGCCCCGGACTGGCGAACGGCGGTAATAATTTCCCGAAGATGCGCCTTTACCTGGCTGGCAGGCTGGCGCCTCAGAAAATCGTTGCCGCCCAGTTCCACAATCACCAGGTCTGGTTCGTGTTTCTGAAGCAATCCCTCAATGCGTCCACGGGCTTCTCTGGCGGTGTCACCCGGCACGCCGGCATTGACGACCTTCCAGCCGGTGGACTTTCTCAGCAGCGAGGGGAAGTCTTCGCCCTTCCCGGCTCCGGTGCCGTGGGTAACGCTGTCCCCGAATGCCAGCACCACCGAGCCCGGCGCCAGAGGTTGGTAGCGAGGCGGCGAATCGCCGCAGGCGGTCAGAAGTAGCGACAGCACGAGGAGCATCCATAAACGCAATCGTGCTGCCCCTCTCACTATGGCAGGCTTGGTATTCACAGGTGAACTCCGTCCGGGTCATATCGGCTTCACGATAGGCTTGCGCCTGAACAGGCGCAAGTACCGGCACTGAACGTGGAGCCCCACGCCCAGCGTATGCCGTTCCGGTTCATTCACGGTCAGAAGTGAAACTTCACCAAGGCGCTGATGGCGTTTTCGGTATCGAAGGCTTTATTACCGAACTTGTTGCGCCAGTAGGAATATTCGATACCGGCCAGCAGCACCCCCGGGTTGCCACTGAAGTTGCCAAGATCCAGCTTCAGCTGGGGATTGAAATGGAAATCCGCGGCCTGGCCGGCACCAAAGGGCTCGCACAGACCATAACCCTTTAAGGCAAAGTCAGTTTTTGCTGAACGGCGGGCCTCTCCTTTGGCCCGCCAGGGGCTTCACCAGAGCTCTGCCAAAGCAGGGCTCTTGATCAGCGCCCGTGCTTAATCCCTAAGATCCTTGCGCAGGATTTTGCCGACATTGGATTTGGGCAGCTCATCCAGCACCTGGATTTCTTTCGGCACCTTGTAGGCTGCGAGATTTTTCCGGCAATGCTCAAGTACCTCAGCCTCATCAATGTCTGCCCCAGGCGCCGGTGCAACAAACAGCCGGATACGCTCACCGGTTTTTTCGTCCGACACGCCCACACAGGCCGCTTCACTGACGCTGTCGAGTTCGGTCACCACCGACTCCACCTCGTTGGGATACACGTTGAAACCGGACACAATGATCATGTCCTTCTTGCGGTCCACGATTTCGAACTGGCCGTCCGGGTGCATGATGGCCATATCGCCGGTCTTGAAAAAACCGTCGTCGGTGAACGAATCCGCCGTCGCCTGCTCACGCTTCCAGTACCCCTGCATCACCTGAGGGCCACGGGCACACAGCTCGCCCGGTTCACCCGCAGGCAGGGCCTGTCCCTGGGCATCAATCACCTTGACCTCGGTCGAGGGCACCGGATACCCCACGGTACCGCTGAATTCTTCTTGCCCAATCAGGTTCAAGGTCACGATGGGAGAGGTCTCCGACAGGCCAAACCCCTCAACAATGTGGCTCCCCGTGAAAGCCTTCCAGGCTTTGGAGGTGCTCGGGAAGATTTTGGACCCGCCGCCGAAAGCCACTTTATAGCGCGAGAAATCCACCTCTTTGAACAGGGGATGCTGCGTCATGCCGGCGTAAAGCGTGTTGACGCCGCCAATAACGGTAAAGCCGGAATCCTTGATGGCGTTGAGGTAGGCGTCCATATCCCGGGGATTGGGAATCAGAATCGACTTTGCCCCCATCGAGGCATAAGCAATAAACACCATCAAACCGAAGATGTGATAAAGCGGAAGTGCCAGTACCACCACCTCATTACCCGGCTCGTTGGCATCCGGGATGAACGCACGGAACTGCTCACCGTTGGCGATGATGTTGCTGTGGCTCAGGGTGGCGCCTTTTGACGGGCCGGTGGTGCCACCGGTGTACTGCAGAAACAGCAGGTCATCGCCCTGTAACGAGACGGCTTCCGGTGCCTGACCGGCGAACCGGCTCAACAACTCCGCCAGCGGCGTATGCTCACCCAGCTGTTCTGGAATCTCGGCGCCCGGGATAGACAACCCGGCCCCATCGCCCGGGTTCACAGTCACCACATTCTGAATCGACGTATCCTGGCGGATCGGCGCCAGGGCCGGCGCAGAGGCCGAGTACAGAACAATCAGCTCCGCACCGGAATCGTTCAGCTGGTGCTCCAGCTCTCTGGGGGTATACAGGGGGTTAACGTTCACCTGCACCGCCCCCGCCTTGATCACCCCCAGCATCACCACCGGGTAGGCAAAAATATTCGGCAACATCACCGCAACACGATCGCCTTTCTTCACACCGTACTGCTGCTGCAGCGCCGCCGCGACGGCGTCCGAAGCCTCCCCAAGCTCACGATAAGTCATGGTCTTGCCGAAGCACTCCAGCGCCACATGGTCAGGAAACTTCGCGATGGCGGAATCGAATAAAGAAGCCACCGATTGCGATGTATCCACGTTGATCGTGTGGGGAATGTTGTCCGGGTATGAGTCTAGCCACGGTTTCATAATCAGGTCCTGTGTTTCTTTTGTTCTGAGGATTTTGATTGTCTGCTTATTATTCATGCCAGTACTGTTATTGGCTCTCTACAAACTCCTTTAATGCAGCTGGATCAGTAATCGTGACCTGGCCATAGGAAAACTCTAACAAGCCCTCCTCTTCAAAATCCTTGAGACTTTTATGCACTCCCTGTCGGGTCATGCCCATCAGGTTGGCAATCTGTTCCCGGGTCAGTTTCAGGGTCACGTTTGCGCTTTCCCCGCTTTTCTGAAGCTCCGCCAACAACAGCAAACGCCGACCGATGCGGACCGGGACGCTGCGCAAGGCATCGTCTTCCAGCGTGGTCAGCGCGGCCAGTAGCCTCCGGCTCACCAAATCCAGGGCCACCGGGTAACTGGCCGGATAACTCGCCATCAACGCCCGCAACTTGTCGCCGGGTAACTCGACGAGCTCCGTATCTTCGTGGGCCGTCACGCTGTACACCCGGGGCATACCTGGTGAAAAGACCGAATCGCCAAACCAGGAGCCTTCTTCAAAGAGCATCAGCGTGGCTTCGCGGCCTGCCGGGTTGACCGACGTCAGGCGCACCGAGCCCCGGGCAATAACACTCAACGATGACTGCATGGAGCCGCCCTCATAGATAGGCTCCCCGGTTCTGAACCGATTGACCCGGGCCATCGCAGTCAGCTCATCGAACGCACATTCCGGAAACCCCGCCAACATAGGGCAGGATGCCAGCACTTCTTTCACACCTATCATTACGCAGACAACCTCGCCGCACTCTAGAGAATCAATGACTTATTGAATGTAAAGTTTTTGACAGTGTTTTCCGTTTCTCACTGCCTACACTCGGCCGCTAATATCCAGTAAAACAACAACGAAAGAGCAGGAGATTACCCAACCATGCCCTCATCTGAAACAACTCCCTCCCGTAAAGACACTGTCAGCCCCGAGGAGTGGCAGCTGCGCGTCGATCTGGCTGCCGCCTACCGTCTGGTGGCGCATTTTGGCTGGGATGAGCTGGTGTTTACACACATCTCGGCTCGCATCCCGGGCAAAGAACATCATTTTCTGATCAACCCGTATGGCATGATGTTCGACGAGATCACCGCCTCCAGTCTGGTCCGCATCGATCAGCACGGCCATAAAGTCAACGCCGACGATAACGACGTCAACCCGGCCGGCTTTACCATTCACAGCGCGGTACACGCTGTTCGCGAAGACGCCCAGTGCGTGATGCACACCCACACCACCGAAGGCGTCGCCGTTTCAACTCTGGAAGATGGCCTGCAGCCGCTGTCCCAACAAAGCCTGTTCCCGCTCTCTAATCTGGCCTATCACGATTATGAGGGCGTTGCGCTTAGGGAAGATGAAAAAGCCCGCCTGCAGGCCGATCTGGGCATGAACAACTTCATGATCCTGCGAAACCACGGGTTGCTGACCACCGGCGAGAGTATCGCCGACGCGTTTCTGGGAATGTACATACTGCAGAAAGCCTGCGAGGTGCAACTGCAGGCCATGGCGACCGGGCAAAAGCTGGTGCGCATTGATGACAGCATTCTGGCGGGCATTCAGCAGCAGGCCAGTACCGTTACCAGGGGATTGGGCGGCAAGCTGGCCTGGCCGGGATTGCTGCGGCGGCTGGATCGCATTGACGACAGTTTCAGGACGTGATCGCCGGAGAAAACAACCGCTAATGGGCAAGGTCTTTGCCAAGCCGGTTCGATCGCTGCACAAGCAGGCAGCAGTAGACAGGGAAGCGACAGCCTCGTAGCGGGGGCGGGCAAACGGGTTAAAACCTTGGACTCGGTTACTCGAAGTCCAGGGTTTTCACCTGCCCCAAGCCAATCGCGATCTGCACAAGCTCTGCAAACGAGTCCACCTTCATCTTGGCCATCATATTGGCTCGATGCCCCTCCACCGTTTTGCGGTTAATGCCCAGTTCATCGGCGGCCTCCTGATTGGAAAAACCTTTGACGATCAGCTCCAGAACCTGGCGTTCCCGGCGAGTAAGGCTATCGTAGCGATCCCGGATTTTGGCCTGGGAACTGCGCCGGGCAAACCGGGCGCGGTCTTTTTCCAGAGCATTGTGGACATGATCAATCAAAACCTGATCATCGAAGGGTTTCTCGATGAAGGTGAGGGCGCCCTGTGTTAACGCCCGCACCGCCATGTCGACATTGCCATGGGCGGAAATCATGATCACCGGCAGCTCAATGTTGTGCTCCGGCAACTTTTTCTGGGCGTTGATGCCACTCAGGCCAGGCATTCGCACGTCCATGACAATACAGCCACTTTGCTGCTCATCGAAGGCGTCAAAAAATGTCAGGGCATCCTCGAACGTCTGCACCCGGAGCCCGACCGATTCCAGCAACCATTGCAGAGAATCGCGAACATCCGCATCGTCATCGATGACGAACACCGTTTGAACGTCGTTTTTGGAGGTCATGAATTGGTCAGTTGGCAGTATTCAGGGTGAATGAAAAGCACGCGCCACCCTCAGAGAGGTTTGTCGCCCACAGCTCGCCCCCCAGATTCTCCACCAATGAGCGGCTAATGGCCAGCCCCATGCCCAGGCCAGACTGCTTGGTGGAAAAAAAACGCTCGAACAATTGAGACATATCGGCCTCTGAGATACCCGGGCCTTCATCCAAGACACTCACCTGTATCTGATCACTCGCAGGCTGAGTGACGGTGAGCCGTACCGTTTTCGGCTCTACCCCAGCCGTCTCGCTCGCCTCAATCGCGTTGACAATCAGGTTCAGCAGCACCTGCTCCAGCTGAATCCGGTCACCGCGAACCAGTGGAAGCTGCTCGGGCATCTCCGTCACCACCCGAACATGACAGCGGTCGGCCATGGATTCGCAGAATTCAATCATGTCGCCAATCAGCTCGGGCAACACCAGCGCCGTGATCACCGGCTCCTGTTTGCGAGTAAAGTCCATCATCCGATGGATAATCTCCCCGGCTCTCAATGCAGTCCGGATACTCCGGGTGATGGGAATTTCCACGTCATTCCAGCCAATACTTTCACGGCCGGCAAAACGACGCTCAATACCTCGCAGATAGTTGACCATGGCCGATAGCGGCTGGTTGAGCTCGTGAGCAAGGCTGGACGCCAGTTCCCCCATGGTGACCAGCCGGCTGGCGTGATCGATGTCTGCCCGGTATTGCTTCAACTGTTCCTCAGCGGCTTTTTTATCGGTGAGGTCGTGGGCAACAATGGAGAAATATTCAATATCTCCGTGCAGCGACCGGTGCGCCAGCAGCTCCAGCAGAACGGGAATCCTGGCACCCGCAAGACTGCACATGGCCAACTCACCCCGCCAGTGTCCCGTCTGTCTCGCCACCGGGAACCCCTCACCCTCCAGCAGTCGCTGGCCTTTTTCTGTCAGGAAACGAACAACGTCAAACGAGGTGTAGTCGACCTGCTCCAGTCCCAAGGCCTTCCTGGCGGCCTCGTTCAGATGAGAGACTGTCTGGTCGAGATTCACGAACACCACCAGATCCTGCGTACTTTCCAGAACTCTGGCTAACCTCCGGTTGGCCTTGTCCGCCTTGATTCTGTGCGTGGCATCCCGGGAAACCACCAGGATTTCCCGGATATCATTGGTGTCCGGGTCTCTGATGGTCCTGCTGGTACTCTCCAGCCAGATGTAATGGCCGTCTTTACACCGGAATCGATAGGTGTGCGTGTACAACCCCCGGTCGTAGGTGACCGTCGGTGCACGCAACCGGAAATCCTCAACATCGTCCGGGTGGTACAGATCGTAGGCGGACATTCCGACAATCTCCTCAACACGATACCCCAGCAAATGGGTTACGGCGGGTGAGGCATAGATAAAACGCCAGTCGTCCGGGGTATGGCGGGAGATCATATCGGTCGATTGCTCGGCCATTTCCGCCAGCAACCGGTTTCTCTCTGCATCGTCCGTCAGTGCAGAAAAGCCTTCTTCCGGGGTGCGGGTTTTCATGGGCGACAGATCTCCGGGATCGGGCAGGACGGTCAGTATTCGTGCGGCGGATATCCGGGGCCATGGCCGCATAAGCCGCAGCCCCACATCATACTACCTCAGGAACTCTTTGCTGAAGGCTTTGAACTCGCGGGCGTCTGAGCCGCGCAGCCATTCAAACCCTACCATTTCCCGGGTAACCAACTGGGCTCCGGCACGTTCCATGCGGGTTAACGCAATCTCCGTATCGAGCGGATTTCGGGCTGAAATGGCATCCGCCACCACAAACACCTCCAGCCCCTTTTCGAGCATCCGAAGCACAGACTGAACCACACAGGCATGAGATTCCATCCCGCACACCACAACCTGCGGCCGGTCATGAGCCCCAAAAGCCGCTTCAAAACCCGCATCGTCAATGCACGAAAACAGCGTCTTGGCGTGCAGGTTGGCCGGGCCCACCAACGCGCGCAGGCTGTCCTCGGTATGACCCAGACCATCCGGGTACTGCTCAGAGCCGATAACCGGGACTTCCATCAGCTGTGCCAGCCGAACCAGCCATTTGCAGTTATCGACCAGGCGTTCATGCTCGTGAACCCCCGGCAAAAGCCGGGCCTGAACGTCGACAACCGTGACAATCGACTTCTCTTTATTCAATAACATAACGCACTCCTGTTTAAGCCGGCCGGCGGTCGACCATATTGGTTGCTACACCCTCGGCAACGACCGTATCACCAACTTTGCAGATGGTTTCCAGCTTGACGCGACGGCGCTCTTCATTGATCTCAATGACTTTGGCGGTAGCCACAACCGTGTCACCAATGTGTACCGGGGCCTTGAACCGAATCTGCTGGTCGATGTAAATCGCGCCGGGGCCCGGCAAACGGGTGCCCAGAACCGCCGACACCAGAGCCGCGCTGAACATGCCATGAACGATGCGCTGTTTGAACGGCGTGGTCTTGGCGTACTCGGCATTGATGTGCACAGGGTTGTCGTCACCGCTGATGCCTGCGAACAGCACGACATCGGCATCCGTGATGGTTTTCGCGTAAGACGCCTGCATTCCCACTTCCAGATCTTCCAGATAGTAACCATGTAGCTCTTGCATTGTTTTATTCCTCTTATTGATCCATGAACTTAATACACTAATGGTTTACATCCACTAAACCAAGTATTTTTACTTGGTTTTTTAGAATCGCTCTGATAGCCTTCGTTTCAACAACAAAGACAACACCGCTTCGCAGAACGGGAGACGCGGCATGCAAGCTCAACCTGTGAATATCTTTGAGAGGGCATTCAAGAAACTGGTGCCCGGAGGGCTGGATTCGGTGAATCGTCGCGGCTCCGACATCATGAATATTTCTGCCGATCTGGAGGAGCCAGACCTTGCGACCGTTCGGGCCTGGATTGATAACTGCCTCGCTGAAAATGGTGGTCAGGTAGAAGCCCGAAATCGGGCGGCCCTGCTCGGGCGCGCCTATCTCAAGCTGTCAAAAACCGGAAAAATACGGTTTCTGGGGCTATTGGCTGACAAATACGGGGTCAACGAACAGAAGGCCGAAGCCGCCATCCACCAATGGCACAACGCGGCCGATGCCAGAAAAACAGATGCCGCTCAGGCGCTGCGCAAGGCACTCGAGCCCAGTCGGACCACACTGCTGAAACAGTTCAATGGCGTGCCATCGGGGGTCAAGTTTCTGGTTGATATGCGCGAGGAGCTGCTGGCTTACTGCAAGGAATACCCCTCTCTGAAGCCTCTAGAGACCGATCTCCGGGAATTGCTGGCGACCTGGTTTGATGTCGGGCTATTACAACTGGAAGAAATTACCTGGACCTCCAGCGCCGCCATGCTGGAAAAGCTGATTGCCTACGAGGCGGTGCACGCCATTAAAAGCTGGAGCGACCTGAAAAACCGGCTGGATTCCGACCGCCGCTGCTTTGCCTTTATCCACCCTAATATGCCCGAGGAACCTCTGATCTTTGTGGAGGTGGCTCTGGTGAACGGCCTGGCAGGAAATGTCCAGAAACTGCTCGATGAAGACGCGCCAACCCAGGCCCCCGAAACTGCAGATACCGCAATTTTCTATTCAATCTCCAATGCCCAGAAAGGCCTGGCGGGCATCAGTTTTGGTAACTTTCTGATCAAGCAGGTGGTGAAAAAGCTGAGCGATGAGTGCCCACAACTGAAGCAGTTCGCCACCCTGTCCCCCATGCCCGGTTTCGCGAAGTGGCTGGAGCGCTGTGCGCCTGCGGCCCTGGCGGAGCTGCCAGGCGGGGCTGATTGGCTGAACCTGCCGCCGCCCCGCTCCCTGGCCGTTACCGAACCGGCAGATCAGACCAAACAGGACACGCTGACCAAACTGGGCGCCGCTTACCTGTGCCTGTGTCAGAAAGACTCCGGCCGGGCACTGGACCCGGTCGCCCATTTTCACCTGAGTAATGGCGCCCAGGTCGCACGCATCAACTGGATGGCCGACAGCTCGGCAAAGGGCCTCGAGCAGTCGGGCGGGCTTATGGTGAATTACCTGTACGAACTGCCAAAGATTGAAGCCCGGAGCCAGCAATACAGTTCCGCCGGCGCCATCTCAAAGTCGCCAACCGTCAAAAAACTACTCAAATAACCTGCAATCACGCAAACAACCGAAAGGAGAATCCAATGACTAATCGTATCGCCGTTGTAACCGGGGCCACAGGTGGTCTGGGTACCAGTATGTGCAAAGCGCTCGCGGCGCAGGGCCGCACCATCGTGGCGTCTCACCTGCCAGACCAGAAGTCCACCGCCGATGCCGAAGTCTGGCAGTCCGAGATGCGCAACGAAGGCATTGAGGTCGCCGTGTACCCGCTGGATGTCACCAGCTACGAAAGCTGCCAGGCCTTTATGGCTCGAGTGGAACAAGACCACGGCCCGGTCGACATTCTGGTCAACAACGCCGGCATCACCAACGATGCGCCGTTGAAAAAGATGCAGCCCGAGCAGTGGAACCAGGTGATCAGCGTAAACCTCACGTCCATGTTCAATATGTGCAAACAGGTGTTCGAGGGTATGTGTGAACGCGGTTTTGGCCGTATCGTCAACATTTCCTCGCTGAACGGTGAAAAAGGCCAGTTTGGTCAATCCAACTACGCCGCCACCAAGGCTGGCATTTACGGATTCACCAAATCCATTGCCCTGGAAGGTGCCCGTAAAGGCGTTACCGCAAACGCCGTGTCGCCCGGTTACATCGACACCCCGATGGTCCGCAAAGTCCCGGAAAAAGTCCTCAACAGCATTCTTGATGGCATTCCGGTCGGGCGTCTGGGCCAGCCTGAGGATATCGCCCGGGCCGTTGCCTTCCTGACTGCCGACGATGCAGGTTTTGTCACCGGCACCAACCTGTCGGTTAACGGCGGCCAATTCATGAGCTGAGGACTTACCATGACAGAGTACAGAGCACCCACAAGGGACATGGCGTTCAGCCTCCAGCACGTTGCCGGCTTTGCTGAAATGGTCAAGGCCTGCGGCTACGAGGACGCGTCTGAAGACCTCGTCTCGGCCATTCTTGAAGAAGCCGCAAGGTTCTCAAGTTCCGTGATCGCACCCACCAATGCCGTTGGTGACCGCACCGGTGTCAAACTGGACGCCCACGGGGAAGTTGCCACGCCCGAAGGCTTCCGTGACGCCTATCAGCAGTATGCCGACAGCGGCTGGGCCAGCCTGCAGTTCGATCCCGAGTTTGGCGGCCAGGGGCTGCCGTTTTCTCTGGCCATCCCCGTTCAGGAAATGTGGCATTCCGCCAACATGGCCTGGGGGCTCTGTCCTCTGTTGTCCCAAGGGGCCGTTGAGGCTTTGTCCGAGAATGCCAGCGACGAGCTGAAACAGAAGCTGTTGGCCAACATGATCTCGGGCCACTGGACCGGCACCATGAACCTGACCGAACCGCAATCCGGCTCGGATCTGTCGGGCATCCGCACCCAGGCCTCGCCGGATGGCGCGGTATACCGGATCAAAGGCCAGAAGATTTTTATTACCTGGGGTGAACACGATATGGCCGAGAACATCGTCCACCTCGTGCTCGCCCGCTTGCCCGATGCCCCGGAGGGCGTGAAGGGCATCTCGCTGTTTGCCGTGCCCAAGTTTCTCACCGACGATACCGGCAACGCCACCGTTCGGAACGACTGCCGGGCGGTGTCGCTCGAACACAAGCTCGGTATTCACGCCAGTCCCACCTGCGTGATGAGCTATGGCGATAACGACGGCGCCATTGGCTACCTGGTTGGGGAAGAAAATCAGGGCCTGGCTTGTATGTTCACCATGATGAACAATGCCCGCCTGACCGTTGGTCTGCAGGGGGTCTCCATCTCGGAACGGGCTTACCAGCAGACCCGTGCTTATACCGCCGAACGCGCACAGGGCGCAGCTCCCGGAGAACAGGGCCCATCTCCTATCATCCGGCACCCGGATGTGCGTCGGATGCTGATGACCATGAAAGCCCTGACCGAAGCGGCCCGGGCACTCGCCTATACCGGATGTGTGGCCGTCGACTTCGCCAAGGGCCAGGATCTGCCCGAAGACGTCAGAGCCAGATACCAGCGCCGGGCCGATCTTCTGACCCCCATTGTAAAAGGCTGGTGTACCGAGATCGCCCAGGAGGTCACGTCACTGGGCATTCAGTGTCATGGCGGCATGGGGTTTGTGGAAGAAACCGGGGTGGCCCAGCATTATCGCGATGCCCGTATTCTGCCCATCTATGAAGGCACCAACGGGATTCAGGCACTGGATCTGATTGGCCGAAAAACTCTGCGCGACCAGGGTAAAGCCATGACTGAACTACTGGCAGACATCCGCACCTGGGCTGCGACAGACGCCGGCCAGCCAATGCTGACGCACGAGCGAATGAACCGATTCGAGCAGGCCATCGCCTTTGTCGAAGAGGCGACCCGCCTGGTGCTCGAGCAACGCCAAAACACGAACTTTGCGGGCTCGGTCGCCTTCAACTACCTCATGCTCTGCTCAACAGTCACGGCCGCCGGGCTTATGCTGAAATCAGCCATGGCGGCTGCGGGCAAAGACGATGGCGACACGGCCTTCGCCACAAACAAATTGCATACCACCAATTTCTTTTTCGACCATATTTTGCCACGTTGCTCGGGCTATCTGGCCGCTTTGCGCGCCGGCGAGGAGTCGATCATGGCATTATCGGAACTCGACTTTTAACCCCGTTTGAAAGGTGACCCATCATGTTCATCAATGGCGAATGGATTACCGATCGACCGCAGTTTCAGGTAACCAACCCCGCAACCGGCGAGGTCATCGGCGAAGTACCCGACTGCACCGATCAGGATATTGAGGCGGCCATTGCCGCCGCCCACAACCGATTTGGCGAATGGAAAACCACCACCGCCTACCATCGCTCCCAACTTCTCTATCGGGCCTGGGAGCTGATGATCAAACGCAAGCGTGAGCTGGCTGAACTGATGACCCGGGAACAGGGCAAGCCGCTGAAAGCGTCCCTGAACGAGGTTCAGTACGGCGCGGATTTTCTGCTGTGGTTTGCCGAGGAAGCCAAGCGGATCTACGGCCAGACCATTCCCTCGTCACGTGAGAACCAGCGGTTTCTCGTGCAAAAATCCCCGGTCGGCGTGGTCGGTGCCATTACCCCCTGGAACTATCCCATCTCCATGATTACCCGCAAGCTCGGGCCAGCTCTGGCGGCGGGTTGCACCGTGGTTCTTAAGCCCGCGGAAAGTACTCCGCTGTGCGCCAGGGCCATGCTAGAGATTTTTCAGGAAGCCGGCTTCCCCCCCGGTTCGGTTAATGCCATCACAGTGCAGAATCCGGAACGCGTCGGCCAGGCATTCTGTACCGACGCCCGGGTTCGCAAGCTCACCTTTACCGGCTCCACGCCCGTTGGTAAGGAGCTCAATGCATTGGCTGCGGCCAACATGAAGCGGGTCTCAATGGAGCTGGGCGGCCATGCCCCCGCCATTATCTTCCCCGATGCCGACCCGGTGTATGCCGCCAAGGGCTTGTCGCTGGTGAAATTCCTCAACACCGGGCAGGCCTGCATCAGCCCCAACCGTATCTTCGTGCATGAAGACCAGCTGGAGCCCTTCATTGCGGAGCTGAGCAGCCGGGCCCGTCGCCTGATTGCCGGCAATGGCATGGACGACGGCGTCGGTGTCGGGCCACTCATCAACCAACTGGCGCTCCAGAAAGTCGACCGCCAGGTAAAAGACGCGGTCGCTCGTGGCGCCCGGATCGAAACCGGCGGCCAGCGCCTGACGGAGGGCGAGCTGGGCGCCGGCTGCTTCTATGCCCCGACCGTTCTTTCCGGTGTCACCCCGGCCATGGACATCTACCGGGAGGAAACCTTCGGGCCGGTGGCGCCGGTGGTTAGCTATCGCTCTGAAGACGATGTCATCGCCATGGCGAACGACACCGATTATGGTTTGGCTGCCTACATCTACAGCAACAACATCAGTACCGCCATGAAGGCGTTCGAGGCGTTGGACTTTGGCATTATTGGTATCAACGATATCAATCCGACCAGCGCGGCTGCCCCCTTTGGCGGTATGAAGAACAGTGGCCTGGGCCGCGAAGGTGCCCAAGAGGGTATTGAAGAATACCTCGAAACCAAGCTTGGGGGGCTCGCCCTGTAGAGACAATCCTCCTGTTGCCCGGCCACACGCCGGGCTTTTTTTTGCACCTTGATTCTGGTGCGCAACGAACCCGAATCTCAGCCACAAAAAACCCCGGCATCAGCCGGGGTAAATCACCACACCATCAACGTTCGTCAGGCTACTGTGCTCCCAACTGGCCTCTGAGCACATGCTTCTGGAGTTTTCCGGTCGAGGTTTTCGGGAGTTCCTCCGCGAACACCACCCTCTTCGGGACTTTGAAGCCGGCGAGATTAGCCCGGCAATGGGCCACAATATCGTCGACGGTCAGGCCGTCGTTATTGGGCTTGAGCGTGATGAAGGCACACGGAATCTCGCCCCAGTGCTCATCCGGTGCTGCGACAACTGCCGCCTCCATCACCGCGGGATGGTCATACAACGTGCTTTCCACTTCCAGCGTAGAGATATTCTCGCCACCAGAAATGATGATGTCTTTCGATCGATCCTTGATTTCAACGTAGCCATCCGAGTGCCAGACGCCCAGATCGCCGGTGTGAAACCAGCCGCCCTTGAAGGACTTGCCGGTTTCCTCGGGGTTGTTCAGGTAACCTTTCATCACCGCATTACCCCGTACGAACAGCTCGCCAATGGCCACCCCATCCCGGGCGACCGGCTTCATAGTATGGGGGTCGGCTACCATCATGTCGGCCATGGACAACGACAGAATCCCCTGGCGTGCCATCTTGACGGCTTTCTGCTTGGCGTCCAGCGCGTGCCAGTCGTCCTGGAACTCACAGATCAGACTGGGGCCATAGGTTTCGGTGAGCCCGTACAGATGGACCACCTTGATCCCCATCGATTCCATGGCTTCTATGGTGGCGGCCGGTGGCGCGGCACCGCCGGTGGCGGCAGTAATGTGCTGGCTGAACGGCAATTTCTGCTCTTCCGGCGCATTGATCAACATATTCAGCACCACGGGCGCCGCACAAAAATGCGTGACACCGTGTTGCGCAAACGCCTCAAACACCGGTTTCGGGTGCGGGGCTCTCAGGCAGACATGAGTTCCCGCCGCCGCAGTAACCGCCCAGGGATAACACCAGCCATTGCAATGGAACATGGGCAGCGTCCAGAGGTACACGGCGCCCTCTGGAAGACCAAATCCGATCACGTTGCTCAACGCGTTCAGATGCGCACCTCGGTGGTGATACACCACGCCTTTCGGGTTGCCGGTGGTACCAGAGGTATAATTCAGCGCGATGGCCTGCCATTCGTCGTCCGGCATTTGCCACTGGAAGTCGTCGTCGCCGGTGGCCAGCAGATCTTCGTAGGTCATCCTGCCAATCAGCTCACCGCCGTCAAAGCAGGGGTCATCAACATCAATCACAATGGGCTTGGCATCACAACCGGCCAGCGCATCACCGGCACGATCGCTGTACTCTTTGTCGGTAAAGAATACCTTGGCACGGCCATGATTGAGCATGAAGGTCATGGTTTTGGCATCCAGCCGCGTATTCTGGGCGTTCAACACCGCGCCAATCATGGGCACCGCAAAGTGGAGTTCCAGCATTTCAGGAATGTTTGGCAGAAGTGCCGCCACCGTGTCTCCTTTCCGCACGCCCAGCTTGCGCAGTGCCGAAGCCATCTTCAAACACCGCCGATAAGTTTCGGACCAGGATCGGCGGATATCTCCATGAATGACCGCCGTTCGGTTCGGGTGTGCCAGCGCGGTGCGCTGGATAAACGTAACCGGCGTCAGAGGCGTGTAATTGGCCTCTGCCTTATCCAGCCCTGACTCAAACATATTATTCATTTATCTTGACCTCTTGTTGTTGTCCTACACGGTTGCCGGCTCAGCTCCGATCAGTCACCGCATCGTCACCCATCGCATCCTCGTTGTGGTGCGTTGCCTCGTAGACATCGGCAAACCAGTTTTTCTCCAGAAAGAACCAGAGCACCAGCCCAACGCCCAGCCCCCAGGCCGCACCTTTGACCGCAAGGACGGAACCCACAATAACGGCAACGCCACGTTCAAGGTTGGTCTGACGATCCAGCATTTCGATAGCCAGATAGCCGCACAAATAGCCCTGGATCAGCAGCGTCAGCGCCATACCAATGTTCAGGCCCGGCTTGAACAGCGTGACCACGGGAACCAGCACAATCGCAATGGTCATGCCCCAATAAAGACTGGTCGCACCGCCCCAGTAACTGTCCATCACTGAACGAGGGTTGTTCATGTAGCGGTTGATCACCAGGGCTTGACCACCGGTCCAGCCGGGACCGGACAAACTGATAAACGGTGCAAACAGGGCGTGCAGCATATTGCGAATGCCCACGATGATGCTGTTGCGGCGAGGGCTGAAAACCAGCTTCTCATCCTTACGCACACCATCGGCATTCTTGAACAGCGAGTCCATCACCAGAATGTCGCCAAACGCGATGATGTAGGCGGCCAGGGCCAGAGGAATGGCATCGATAAAGTACTCAAGAGGCGGGAAGCCCAGACCAAAGATACTGTAGTCCTGCAGAATCGAAGTAAACGGAATGGTGGTGAAACCCCATTCGATCACCGGCGCGTTAACCTCACCGATGACGATGCCGAACACGTACGCAATCAGGAAAGGCACGGCTATGCCGTACTGCGCCACAAACCGGAAAAAGCCGTAGCGCGCCCGCAGCGGCCCGGCCGTTTCGGAAAACAGCATGAAGAAACCAAGAACAGCACCGGTCAAAATGGTAATCGGCATGGTCCACACGCGACCATCCGCCGCGAACTCGCCCATCACCGCCGAGACGCCCGCACCAATTAATATGCCGGACTTGAGCGACATCGGCATCTTGCGCACCAGGGAATCTGCGCCCTTGAACACCCCCAGCCCAAGAAAAATCACCGCGACGGTTATCTGTAATGCAATGAGTGCGAGTAATCGCTCGTCCCCCTCCGGATAACCAGTGAGAAACGCGATATACAGAGGAATGCCCGCGGTAATCCAACCTGCGACCGCCGGGTCACCAAAATGGGAATGCACGAGGTAGAGAATGTTGTTCAGCAGAACAAAGGCAACCGCGACTTCAAACGGAATACCCAGAACCGACGTCATCAACGCGGTAATACTCAGCGGAACCACGCAGAGGATCGCCCCCTGCAGCACATCCGGAATTTCGATCTTGTAGTGCACAAAGGGCACACGCAATTTCAGTGCACCCAACATCGACGGTTGTTCACCGCCGGTCGGTCGTTTGTGTAAGGACATTGTTTTTGTTCTCCATCCAATTGAATTTGGGAATGCAGGAAAGAATAGGCCCCATGGAAAATACTAGGCACTAACACTCACCAATTCAATGGTTTTTACTTGGTTTTTTAGGTGTTTTTATTTGGGCGAACAGGATCTATAACCCACAATTATCTCAAGCCACTGATTTACATGGAGATATAATGAGACGAAAGCGTTGAAATGCTCGAGGCAGGCCGCTTGGAGGCACGGAAAGAAAGGCGGAAAAGGCCGCGCAAAGGGGCGCGGCCATGAGCAGGGGACACACAGCGTTGGACAAGGCAACCTGTTCGGTCAGGCGGCGGTTTGAAGCTCTGCCTGGGCTTGCGGCTGGCGATTCGTCAACACTGCCTGGGCAGCGCCCGACAGAATGATCAGGGTACAACCCGCCAGCTGGAGCAGGTTCAGGCTCTGGTCGAACAGCACCCAGGCCAGGGCGACCACGGTGATGGGCTCAAGATACGCCAGCGTGCCAAAGGTCGCTGCCGGCAGCGAACGCAACGCAATCACCGCCAGCATGATGGCGAGAAAACCGGGCACTACGCCGGCGGCAATCAGCCAGCCCCACTGCACACCAGAAATGGCATCGCCCTGAAGCAACATCAGTGGCAGCATACACAGCGCACCGGCGAGCATCTGATACCCGCTGCGGCTGACCACATGAACCCGATCGTCGATCAGGCGGTTGGTCAGCATGAACGCCGCATAACAGAGCATCGCGCACAGCGCATAGGCGAGCCCGATTGCCTCATCTGCCCGCCCGCTCAGGCTGAAATTGAATTCCATCATCATCGCAAAACCCAGCAGCGCGAAGCCGATCAGCCCCATGCTGGCGGGGGTCAGCCGCTCGCCCATGAAACAATGGGCAACCACCGATGCGGTTACCGGGGCCAGGTACATCACCATGACGGCATTGGCCATACTGGTGAAGCCCATGGCGAGCACATAAAACATCACGAACCCGGCCAGAAAGGCACCCGTCACCAGGATTTTCACTCCGGGCCAGACCAGCACTTTGTCACGCTGGCCGGTGGCCATCAGGTAAACCGCCACCAGGGCGGCGCCAATCGCCAGGCGGTAGAAGGTTACGGTTTCTGCAGCCACCCCCGCGTAGAACGAAATGGCACCGATGGTACCCATGAAAATGGCAGACAGGGCGGCTGCCCCGAGAAACACACCCGAACCGGACACATCTGACCTCGTAACGTTTCTGGTTTTTCGGAAGCCAGCGTTAGCCTCGAGCCACCACTGGATAAAATAAGCTTGCTATGATCTCGCGTCCCATCCGGAAAGGAAAGCGCGCGCCCGCGAATAGCTGAATACCGGCAACGACAGCTGCCAAGGACTATGTCGGTGGCTCAACCTTTAAAACCTTTGGCCACCAGGTAGACTTCCCGGGATCTCGCCCGCGACGAATCCGGTTTGCGAATCACCACCTTGTCGAACGACTCGCGCACGGTTTTCACGTACTCGTCGTAACCCTCGCCGTGAAACACCTTGGCCACAAAACTGCCTTTGGGCTTGAGCACCTGGCAGGCCATGTCCAGTGCCAGCTCCACCAGATACATGGATGCCGCCTGGTCCGCCGCGTTCACGCCACTGATGTTCGGCGCCATGTCGGAAATTACCACCTCGGCCCGCGCGCCCTCCAGCACTGCCATCAGCTGGTCGAATACAGACTGCTCGGTGAAGTCGCCCTGGATGAATTCCACACCGGCAATCGCGTCCATGGGCAGGATATCCGAGGCCACAACCCGCCCCTTGTGCCCCACCAGTTTCGCCGCCACCTGCGACCAGCCGCCCGGAGCGGACCCCAGATCCACCACCAGGTCATTGGGTTTGATCAACCGGTCCTTGTTGTTGATCTCCAGCAGTTTGTAACTGGCGCGGGAACGGTAACCATCCTGTTGCGCCTGCTTCACAAAGGGATCGTTTACGTGCTCTTCGAGCCACCGGTTACTGCTTTTGGAGCGTGCCATGGATTGCCTTCTGTTCACTGCGGAGAATGAGCGCATTGTACGCCGCCGCCCAGTGCGCCGCAAAAACGGCTGCGCCCTGACAAGCGCCCGACACGGCCTTACAATGGGTCCAACATTCACTCTGCCCGCTGCACACAGCCAGCCCCGGCAAACGCCACGGAACCCGAACCAGTGAAACTGAACGACCTTAAAAAGCTGCACCAGAAGAAATATCGTCAGTCGTTCGGGCAATTTCTGGTGGAGGGCGAGCATCTGGTGCTCGAACTGGAGCGGGCCGCCAAACAGATGCCACACTGGCGGCAGGCACAGCTTTACGTCACCGATGCTTATGAAGACTGGCCGAGCCGGTGGCCGAAACACGTCATCAGCGACCGGCAGATGGCTCAGCTGTCCGACACCCGGAGTCCTCAGGGCATTGTCGCCGTGGCCCCCTTGCCTGTCGCGGCGGCAGAGTCGGCATTGCAGCAGACCGCCGTTTACCTGCACGAAGTCCAGGACCCCGGCAATCTGGGCACCATTCTGCGCACGTTGGCCTGGTTTGGCGGGTTCCGGTGCCTGCTCAGCCCCGGCAGTGTCGACCCCTATAACCCCAAAGTGGTGCGCGCCAGCATGGGGGCGATTTTTCACACGCCCCTGGAAACCGAGGTTCCGCTGGAAACGCTACCCGAGCGTTTTGCGCGCATTGCATACCTGGACATCGGGGGGCAACCGCTCACATCCGCCAGCTTCCACGAGCACGACTGTTACCTGTTTGGCAACGAGGCCCGGGGAGTTCCCGAACAGGCCCTGACGGAACTCGGCGCCCGCGCCTATACCATCCCGGGTGCCGCTGCCATCGAATCGCTCAACCTGGCATCCGCGGTCAATATGGCAGTGTATGAGCTGAAACGGACCTGATGCCCCGGGTTCCCTGTTTTTTACTTGGAAACATCTGAACCGCTTACCTATGGTTGAACGTAATCTTCCTGGACAACATTAACGAGAAGGACCTGTTTCACCATGGCCTCATCCCAGAGCACCGCTGTATTGGAACGCCCCGACACGCTGGGCCTGACCCGCACCCCCAACCTTGCCGAGGGCAGCCCGGAGGCAAAACGTCAGGAAATCGCGCGCTACTTCACCAACACTTTCGACACTTACACGCGCCTGTTCGATTGCCTGGCAGACGATGCCGGCTACTTCCAGAAATCGATTCCACTACGACACCCGCTGATTTTCTATCTGGGCCACACGGCCACTTTTTTTGTCAACAAGCTGGTGCTCGCCAAGACGCTGAAAGACCGCATCAACCCGCACATGGAATCGGTCTTTGCCGTGGGTGTGGACGAAATGAGCTGGGACGACCTGAACGAAGATCACTACGACTGGCCGAGTGTTGAAGAGGTCCTGGGCTACCGGGCCCAGGTTCGCCAAACCGTGCTGGAGCTGATCGAGACCCTGTCACTTACACTGCCCATTGACTGGAACAGCGACTGGTGGCCTATCGTGATGGGGGTTGAGCACGAGCGCATCCACCTGGAAACCTCGTCCGTGCTGATTCGCCAACACGCGTTGGAGCGGGTGCAGCCACAACCGGAATGGGCCCCCAACCGCGAAACCGGCGAAGCCCCGGAGAATGAATTACTAACGGTACCGGCAGGCGAGGTTGCCATCGGCAAACCCTACGACGATGCCTATTACGGCTGGGATAACGAATACGGCGAACACCGTGCCGAGGTCGCCGAGTTCAAAGCCAGCCAGTATCTGGTCAGTAATCAGGAATTTCTGGAGTTTGTGGAAGCCGGCGGCTACCAGCAGGATCAGTACTGGAACGAAGAAGGCCTGGCCTGGCGTAATTTTGCCGAGGCCAGACACCCTACCTTCTGGCGCTGGCACAACGGCTGGCACCTGCGGCTGATGACCGAAGAAGTCGAGATGCCCTGGGACTGGCCGGTGGAGGTCAATTACCTTGAGGCCAAAGCGTTCTGTGAGTGGAAACGCGAGCAGACCGGGCAACCGGTGCGCCTGCCCACCGAAGACGAGTGGTACCGGCTGTGCGAGGAAGCGGGCGTTGAAGAAGTCCGGGACACCCCGGCCAACGCCAACCTGCACCTTGATCACGGAGCCTCCTCCTGCCCGGTCACCCGTTTCCGCCATGGCCAATGGTTCGATGTGGTGGGCAACGTCTGGCAGTGGACCGAAACGCCCACCTACCCGTTCGACAACTTCAAAGTGCATCCGCTGTACGACGACTTCACCACACCCACGTTCGACGGCCAGCACAATCTGATCAAAGGCGGCTCCTGGATTTCCTGTGGCAACGAAGCAAGGCTGGCCTCCCGTTATGCCTTCCGTCGGCATTTCTTCCAGCATGCAGGCTTCCGCTACATCACCTCCGAGGCCCAGGCTGTTCAACCCAACGCCTACTACGAGAGCGACCGGCTACTCACTGAATACGCCGAGTTCCATTACGGCGACCGTTGGTTTGGCGTCGCCAATTTCCCGAAAACCATGGCGGAACTGGCCCTGGACGCTATGGCCGGCAAAAAAACCGGGAAAGCGCTGGATCTGGGCTGTGCCTGTGGCCGGGCAAGTTTTGAGCTGGCACGCCAGTTTGACGAGGTTGAAGGTGTCGATTTCTCTGCCAACTTCATACGTCTGGGGGTGGAGATGGCCGAGCAGGGCGCCATCCGTTATTCACTGACCGAAGAAGGCGAACTGGTCAGCTACCACACCCGCACCCTGAAAGAACTGGATCTCGAAGATACCGCCGCCAAGGTGGCGTTCTATCAGGGCGATGCCTGCAACCTGAAGCCCCAGTATTCCGGTTATGACCTGGTATTGGCCGCCAATCTGATCGACCGCCTGTACCGGCCACGTCGTTTCCTGGAGTGCATCCACGATCGCATTAACGAAGGCGGGCTGCTGATTATTGCCTCCCCGTATACCTGGCTTGAAGAACACACCCCGAAAGAGGAATGGCTTGGCGGTTTCAAGAAGGATGGCGAAAATCACCGAACGCTAGACGGCATTCGAGAGTGCCTGGGAGAGCACTTCAGGATGGTGGGCGAGCCCCGGAAAGTGCCCTTCGTGATCCGCGAGACCGAGCACAAGTTCCAGCACACGCTGTCTGAAGTGACCGTGTGGGAACGCAAACCCGCCAGGAGCTGAGTGTGATGCCGGCGTTACCAGCTTCTGCTTACGAGGCTGGTAGCGCCGCCAAGGCCGACAGGCCACGCTCGCAACCACCCAGATAGCCACCACCGAACAGGTTGTAGTGGTTGAGGTAGTGGTACAGGTTATAGATTTCTCGCTTGGTGGCGTAGATCTCAGTGCGCGGGTATACGCGATCGTAGGCACGATAGAACGCAGCGCCGAAACCGCCAAACATCTCGGTCATGGCAAGGTCCGCCTCCCGGTCGCCCTGATACACCGCCGGGTCAATCAGCCAGGGGCCATTACGGTCAAACATCACGTTGCCGTTCCACAGGTCGCCATGCAACAGGCTCGGATGTTCGCAATGCCGATCCAGCCAGTTGGCCAGGCAGGCACCACAGGCTTCCAGGGTGCGCTCGAACCTGGCTCGCACCCCGGCATCTGAGATCCGGCTGACCTGATACTTCAGCCGCTGCTCCAGGAAAAACCGGCCCCAGGAATCTGTCAGCGTATTGGGTTGAGGTGCCAGACCAATGAAGTTGTCGCGGCGCCAGCCATATTGATCCCGAGCCAGCAGGTGCAACTGCGCCAGCCCCTCCCCCAACGCAGTGAGGCACTTGTCGTCGGGCGGTGCTGAGTCAATCCGCCTGAGGGTAAGTCGGTGCTGGTTCACCTCCATAACTTCCGGAATACGGAGTGCCTCAACTCCTGCCTGCTGCAACCCGTCCCGAAGAGATTCCAGACCCTCAGCTTCGCAAATCAGCGCATCGGCATAGCCCGTGGTATTGGTTTTAACGTGCATATTGACTCCTGATTAGCGCGGGTATGGATCTGTTTGCGCCATAAAACCGTAGCAGGGTTCTGCTAAGATACTTTGCATCCTACCCTCACGGAGTCCATTCCCAGTGCCCATCCGAGCTCTTTTTGCCCGCATTAGCCTCTTATTCGTGCTAGCACCCGCTTCCGCCAATGCGGAACAGTTCAACCTTGCCTGGGACAACGATCTATTCACTGGCAGCGACCGGGGCTACACCAATGGCGTGCGCCTGTCTTACCTTACCAATACAGCCGAAGACTCCGGCGGAGGCTCAGCCCGACTTGCAAGGACGGGCAGAGATAGTCTGTCATTTCTGCCCGGCGTCGGCGACGCCGACAACAACCATGCAATGAGTGTCAGTCTGCGTCAACTCATGGTGACACCGGCAGACATTAGCCAGGAAGAGCCTCAATTCAATGATATCCCCTACGCCGGTCATCTCTCCCTGAGCAGCACCCTCTGGAGCTGGAGTGCTGACAGTATTACGGGGTACGGCGCTCACATTGGCGTGGTTGGTCCTGAAAGCGGCGCCGAAGCCAGCCAGAAATGGGTGCACAAAATCACCGGGAGCGAACGCCCCAAAGGATGGGACAACCAGCTAGGGACCGACGTGGTTGGCGGATTTCAGGCGGCCCACGGGCGCAAACTGTTGCAAGCGGGGCAACGCGGCGACCTTGAACAACAGTTTTCAGCGGTAGGCTCCGGCCTGCTGTCCAGTTTTCGAACCTCCGCGACCGTTGGCGTGATCTGGCGGATGGGCAGAAACCTTCCGGCCAATTTTATACCGGATTACGCCGGCAGCTCCTCTGCCATCGCGTTACCCGGATCTTTCAGTGGCGCGAAAAGCGCCTGGTCATTATTCATAGGCCTGGGGGCGGAATACATTGCCTATTCCTATCTGGAGGACAATTCCGGGCCCTACCGGTTCAATGAGGGCCCCCTGCTCGGCCAGATAGGCCTGGGCGGCACCTGGCAGTGGGACAACCTGCAAGCGGCGCTGATTTTGCGGGCCACGACGGGGGAAGAACAGCGTAACCAGGATAACTTCAGCTTTGGCACGCTGTCTTTTAGCTGGGTGTTATGAGGAAGCGCGCCGGTCGGGGCGCTTCCTCAGTACCAGAAATCAGATTCTGGTCAGGCGCAGATAAGGCCGCAACTCGTTCCAGCCCTGCGGGAACATATCTTTCGCCTGCTCGTTGGAGATGGACGGCGGAATAATCACCTCGCCACCTTTCTTCCAATCCGCCGGCAGCGCACAGCTGTTGGCATCGGCCGTTTGCAGCGCGTCGATGGCGCGCAGGATCTCGTCGAAGTTACGGCCCACCGCCATCGGGTAGGTCATGGTCAGACGGACTTTCTTGTCCGGGTCAATAATGAACACACTGCGCACAGCAGCAGTTTCGCTCTCGCCCGGGTGGATCATTTCGTACAGCTCGGCGATCTTGTGGTCCTCATCGGCAACGATCGGGAACTGCAGGTCACAGCTCTGAGTGTCGTTTACATCATCAATCCACTTCAGATGTTCTTCAACCGAGTCCGTCGACAAACCGAGCGGCTGCACATTGCGGGCCGCAAACTCCTGCGCCAGCTGCGCCGTCCGGCCCATCTCGGTGGTGCATACCGGGGTGAAGTCAGCCGGGTGGCTGAAGAAAAACACCCAGGAATCGCCGGCCCACTCGTGAAAGCTCATGGGGCCTTTGGTGGTGGCTACATTGAAATCAGGGGCAATCTGTCCAAGACGAATGGTCATTTCATTTCTCCTGTCGGGGTTTCCACGTTTGTGGCGTTGGTTAACAAAGCTTCAATGGGTTGGGTTTCGTGGCCTGCGTCATGGGCCGCCTTCAGCAACATCGGAATATTGCATTGCGGGTTCCGGGCCCGGGACTGGGCCCACATATGCACCGCCCGCCGGCCTGTCCTGCAGAATCCAAGAATCGGCGCCGGTGCGGCATCCAGTGCCTGTGCAAAGGCATCCACATCCTGTTCGGTGTATTCGCCGGAGGCGACCGGCACACAGAACCATTGCAGATCATGGCTTGCGGCGGCCTGGCGAAACGCTTCTTCACCGTCGTAGCCGTCCTCGCCGGCGCGGCGATTGCAGATCACCGTTCGGAAGCCCTGGCGGCGAATGTCCTCAAAATCCTCAGGCGCGACGGCATCTGCCACGGCGAATCCTGGTTCCAGAACTTGAATCTTCATCGTTAATCTCCAGCTCAGAAGCCGTTTACCGGGACTTTCAGGTAAACCTGCCCGTTGTCTTCCGCCGGCGGCATGGCCCCGGCACGCATATTCACCTGCACCGACGGTACGATCAGCTTCGGCATGGCAAGCGTGGCATCGCGCTCGGTTCGCATCCGCACAAAGTCGGATTCGTTCATGCCCTCGCGTACATGAATGTTACGTTCGCGCTGTTCGGCTACCGTGGTTTCATGCCGGTATTCATCCCGCCCCGGCGCCTTGTAGTCATGGCACAGGAAGATCCGCGTCTCGCCGGGCAGAGCCAGCACCTTCTGTGCAGACTGGTACAGAGTCTGGGCGTCACCGCCGGGGAAATCGCAGCGGGCGGTACCAGAATCCGGTGCGAACAGGGTGTCGCCAACAAAGGCTGCATCGCCGATGACGTAGGTCAGGCATGCCGGTGTGTGGCCGGGCGTATGAAGGACCTGTCCCTCCAGATTGCCAATGCGGAACCGGTCGCCCTCTTCAAACAACTGGTCAAACTGACTGCCGTCCCGGGCGAATTCGGTGCCGGCGTTGAAGGCTTTTCCGAAGATTTCCTGAACGTCCACGATCTTAGCGCCAATGCCGGTCTTGCCACCCAGGTGGTCGTGCAGATAGGGCGCAGCAGAGAGGTGGTCGGCATGTACGTGGGTTTCAAGAATCCACTCAACCTGAAGATTGTTGTCCCGAATAAACGAGAAGATCTGATCGGCTGAACGCACATCGATCCTGCCTGCGGCGTAATCAAAGTCCAGCACCGAGTCGATGATGGCACAGGCCTGGCTGTCAGGATCCTGAACGACGTAGCTGAAGGTGTTGGTCGCTTCGTCGAAGAAGTGAGTGACTGATGGCGTTTGCATCGTCTTGTCCTCCTCGGGCATGGGTATCGTTAACTCACACCGTTAGTAGACCATACTTTTAGGAATAACCATATACCTTTAACGAATATAAAACCTGATGCAAACGATAGTCTCTGTGCATCGCATGGCTAAACCCTCAAACTCTTTGCTATAAGTTGACTACTGAGCGCTGGAGTACACCGTCATAGCCACATTCAGCCAATAAAGGTGCAGCTGTTCCCTATTGTGAGCGGGCATAAACCGTAACCGAGACAGACCGTTTGCCTGATTCCGAATCAACGGCTGTCGAGGTCCTCATAGCCGGTAATCATCGGTTTGATGTGACTGGTCAGGGTTTTCCCCAGGGTGGCCATGTAAACGTGGGCAATCACAAACACCAGCATGGCGAACGCGGCACCGGTGTGAACCAGAGCCACCGTCTCCAGGTCCAACGCGCCGGCCAGCGTCGCGGGCCAGTCGTTATAGAACAGATACAGCAAGCCAGAGACCCAGATCATCGGTGACACCACCAGCTTTAAAAACAGGTAAGCCAGCCGCTGCAGCGGATTGTGTTTGGCTCGGGTGGTCTTCTTGTAGGGATGGGCAGCACCGGTAAAGGTGCCCACCAGGTAGTAATGCATCACCGCAAACAGGCCATCCCGGGTGGGAATGTACTGGCGCCACTCGCCAGTGGTGAAATGCCAGAAGATGGCAAATACCCACAGCACAATCAGTGCCCAGGCGGCCAGCGTATGCACCTGCACGGCGGTGCTGAAGCGCATGACATCGTAACTGCCATGAATGGCAAAACCGGTGAACAGCAACACAAAAATCAACAGCGCCTGAGTCCAGTGCCAGAAGCGCTCAAAACGTTTGAACATCCGTACCCGGCTCATCAGTCTTCCCTCCCGCTGAACACGATCCTTGCCATGGCGTGCACCAGAACACCAAACAGAATGGCCGCCACCAGCAACCAACCAATCCGGTCAAGCCAGACACTACCGTTATGGCCTGGCATATAGAGGCCACCCAGCCCCGCCAGCCGGCTGTCAGCCTTGTGACAACTGCCGCACTTCACCGCCTGTTCTGCGGGCGCCACCATATGGGTGATCGGCCAGTGCATGGTGGTTTCTATGAAGCTGAACTCACCGCTGTAGGGCATTCCAGACAGGTCACTGCCGGCTTGTAGCGCTTTCTCCCAGCTGAAATTACTCCACAACGAGGTATCATCGGCGCCGAACACATGGGTAGCGAGCAGGGTCTGTCTCTCGGTATCAAACGGCTGCTTTCCGCGCATCACCTTGAACGGCCAGATGCGCGATTCACCATCATCGGGGCTGCCTTCCACCCGGTTAATGGCCACTGGCGGGTTCTCGATATCCAGCGGATCTCCGGCCAGGGTGTACTTCACTGTGCCATCAAACCAGGCGTATTCCGGCACCACATTCTCGCCATGCCGGAAGTCCCCTTTTTCACTGAGGTAGCTCGGGTGGCCATGGTCGTCCAGCTCTTTTAGTGGCTGTCCGTTTTCATCCAGCCGGCCGGCGGTAGACCAGTCCCACCAGGTCTTGGTGGGCACCCCGCCCCGGGCAAAGGCCGGGATGTGGCAGGTCTGGCAGGCAAGTTTGTCTACATGGTCGTTCAGTTTTGGCTTTTCGTGGGGCGTAAGGCCATGGCAGGACTCACAACTGGCCCGGGAAAAATCCGTATGCCCCGGCACATCGATGCCCAGGGCATCCCGGGCATTGGCCTGGTATCGGCTGCCGGATACTGCATGGCCCATGGTGGTGTGGCAGCCGGAACAGCCGAAATTCAGGCCGTCCGGCGACATATGCACATCCAGTTCTTTCGGCGGGTTGATCAGCGAGGAGTCGAGGTCTCCATGCTTCACGCCATCGGCACCGCCACCATGGAAATGACAGCTACCGCAATTGGCCCGGCCACTGGCGCCCACGTTCTGGGCAATGCGCTCCAGGTCTGGCGGCTGAACCATTTTGCCACTGCCCTTGGGCCACTCTCTGGGAATGTAGGTAGGGTGCCCTGCCAGGGTAGGGAACTTCCAGTACTCACCTGTAGTGTCGTGACACACCAGGCAGTCCACGGCATTTTCCGCCTCGGGCGGCGGTTCGTTCATGTCTTCCCAGCCGTAGCCCACATGGCAGGATGTGCAGCGAGGCTCGTTGGTTACGGTCATGCCGCAAAAACTGTTGATCACCTTGCTTTTACCAAGGGTTTGCCCGGTTTCTTCGTGCTCATAAAGCCAGGTCCAGTGGGTAGTCCCCCGAATCTGCTCGCCGGCTTCGGTATGGCATTCGAGGCAGGCTGCCGTCACCTCTTCCGCCCGATCAAAGGGCCCCTGTAATGCCTTGAACTTGCTGTGATCTGCCGTGGTGGTCGATTTACCGTTTACAGCCGCTATCGAAGCGAATCCATTCGCGGCAAATACCAGGCTGGCAACGACCACCAACCACCTGAACGATAAAAGTATTCGCTGGGCTTTCCTGTTGTTCATCTCGGCACCATCCACTCAGATTGGCATCTGAATTGAGTCTAGTTACACAGAGCGGGATTTCCCGGCGACGTGTAAAAGCATTGAGCAAAATCAATCTATCGCTCTGTGGCGTGCAGAACAGTGACATTGTCACTGAAGCCTCAATAGCCCTGGTTCTACGATTGGCACGTAAACCATCAAAATTCAGGAGTTACCCCATGACGAATGCCATCAAGACCTTTGTACTGGCGCTGTTGTTCGCGGCCCCACTGACCTCAATGGCGGAGAATCAAAAAGCGAAAGACGGCAATAGAGGAAACACCGTGGACGAGGTTCTGGTGATTCTCTCCAGCGACTCCCTGCAAACCCAGGGTATGGCGATGGTGCTGTCCAACACCATGGCCCAGAAGGGTGCCAAGGTGAATGTGCTTCTATGCGACGAAGCCGGTGACCTGGCTCTGAAAGCCTATGAGGCCGAGCCCCTGGCTCCCAAAAACGTCACTCCGGGGCAGATGTTGCGTGGTCTTATGAAAGCCGGTGGTGCGGTGAATGTTTGTGCGCTGTATCTGCCCAACAGCGAGTACAGCAAAGACGATCTGCTTGAAGGTGTTGGCGTTGCAACCCCGCCGGCCATGGCCGGCCAGATGCTGGATCGCAAGATGCGCACCTTCACTTTCTGAGGTCTGACGTAGTTCCGGTGTTTTTCATGCGCCAGCCTCTATCGGGCTGGCGCTTTTGGTTACAAGCAAACAACGAGGTATCCGATGGCGCATAGCGACGTTTCACGGCTACAGAGCTTCCCGGTTTCCTGGTTTGCCACAGTCATGGGGCTTGCCGGTTTGACCATTGCCACGCTGCTAATGCATCAAAGCCTGGGGCTGGTCTTCCTGAAATGGTTGGGGCTGATCTTGCTGGTCGTGCTTTGCCTGCTGATTACCGGGCTGGTGATCAGAACCGCAGTTGCGGTGCGACGGTGGGAAATCTGTGTAGAGGAGTGAAACCGGACAGTGACGCCCGCCCGACACAGGCAGGCGTCATTGCCATCACGGGCGATAGATTTTCTCGGGGTTGGCCTTGGTCGACCAGGGCAGGCCAGAATTCTGCCAGCCGTTTTGCACACGGAATCCTTTCTTTTCGCCGTCCTTCACAGTACTGCCCTGGAAGCCGTTGTCGATGTACTTCACGTTGGTAAAGCCACGTTCCAGAAGGTAATCAGCACTGGGCTTGCCACGGGCGGAACCGGAGCGGCACATGGTGATGATCAGGGAATCCCGGGTCAGTCCCTTTTCCTTCAACGCGGCATCAACCTGGGCAACGAAGTCCTCGTTGATGTCCATGGCGAAGACACCTTTCTCATCGTTCCAGCGCGCACGATCCACCAACTGGAACGGAATGTTTCGGTCCACCGCATCGGTAAAGCCGATAAACATGATTTCCACCGGATCCCGGACATCAATGAACAGCAGATTGTCACCTTGCTCCTGAACCATTTCCCAGGTCTCTTCCGGGGTAACGGATAGAGCCTCCTCCGCTTGCGCTGTAGCCGCAAGGCCCAGCACCAACAACACAGACACAAGTATCGATCTCATACCTTGCACTCCTGTTTTTCTGACTAGAATGTAATTTCAGAATAACGATATAACCAGTCAATTGACAGGAAGTTGCGCGTCGAGTTCACGCGGCCAATTGCCGCAGCGGCAGTGCTGGCTGTTGTCGCCAGCCAGAAATTGATAGACGTCAATTATCAGCCCGACTCTTGCCGATTCCCCGTGCGAATTCTGAACGTTTTGTTAAGTTTGAATCAGAGAGAGACCAAGCCGTTCTCATAAGGAGAAAGCGATATGATCAAGCGTCCATTGGTTAAAGCACTCGCCCTCAGTCTGGGTGTGGTGGCGGGCTCCGCCATGGCGGACAACCTTATGGAACGGGCCAACAGCATGTTCGAGCCCATTCCCAAATACCCACCGGTGATTGATGGTAATGAACTCACACAGGCCAAGGTTGAACTGGGCAAGATGTTGTTCTTTGAACCGCGCCTGTCTTCCAGCCACCTGATCAGCTGCAACACCTGCCACAACGTGGGACTGGGTGGCGATGACGAGCTGCCCACCTCGATCGGCCATGGCTGGCAGAAAGGCCCCCGGAACTCGCCGACCGTGTTCAACGCCGTGTTTAACGCGGCCCAGTTCTGGGACGGCCGTGCCGCCGACCTGGCCGAGCAGGCCAAAGGACCGGTACAGGCGGGGGTCGAGATGAGCAGTACGCCAGACCGTGTGGTGGCTACCCTGAAGAGTATGCCGGAGTACATCGAGCGCTTTGAGGATGCCTTCCCGGGCCAGGAAAATCCGGTCACCTTCGACAATATGGCTGTGGCCATCGAAGCCTATGAAGCAACACTGATCACCCCGGAAGCACCTTTCGACAAATATCTGCGCGGCGACACCTCCGCGCTGAACGAGAGTGAGAAAGAAGGTCTGGCGCTGTTCATGGACCGCGGCTGTACCGCCTGCCACAGCGGTGTGAACCTCGGCGGTCAGAGCTACCATCCATTCGGGCTGGTTGCCAAGCCGGGTGCCGAGATCCTGCCAGAGGGCGATAAAGGCCGCTTCTCTGTCACCGAAACCGCGTCTGACGAGTATGTGTTCCGCGCCTCTCCGCTGCGTAACATCGAGCTGACCGCGCCCTATTTCCACTCCGGCGCCGTCTGGAGCCTGGAAGAGGCCGTAGCGGTGATGGGCACCGCGCAGCTGGGCGCCGAGCTGAACGACGACGAGGTTCAATCCATCGTCGCCTTCCTCAAGACCCTGACCGGCAATGTTCCGGAAGTAACTTATCCGGTACTGCCACCCAGCACCGCGAACACGCCCAAACCGGTAGACATGGTTCCGTAAAGCACGGGCTCTGCCTGCCACTCAAAAGCGCGCCTCCCCGGCGCGCTTTTTTTCGCATCCAACCCGGCATCCGGACAACTACCAACGCCGGTCTGGTTGTGCCGACGCAGATAAGCAAGCTATCGTCTGATTTTCTCCGCAACCGGCGAGGCGCTATGAATCCGACCATCGAACTTCTTAAATCCCACCGTTCTATCCGTAAATTCAAGGATCAGGAAATCCCGCGGGAGCTGTTTGAAGAACTGATTCGGGCTGGTCAATGCGCGGCCACCTCCAATCATGTCCAGGCTTACACCATTATTCATGTGGTTAATCCCGAAAGCCGGCAAAGCATCGCCGAATTGGCGGGTGGCCAGCCTTACGTGGCGGACGCTCCCGACTTCCTCGTATTCTGCGCAGACATGAAGCGGGCCACGGAAGCGGCAGAGCGAGCGGGCGCCGATGCCACCCGGGGCATGACCGAACAACTGCTGGTCGCCACCATCGATACCGCACTGATGGCGCAGAATGTGGCTATTGCGGCCGAATCCGAAGGGCTTGGCCTGTGTTATATCGGCGGTATTCGAAACAACCCGCAGGAGGTCAGCGACATTCTGGAATTGCCGGACAATGTCTATCCGGTGTTCGGTATGTGCCTGGGTTACCCCGACCAGGCCCCGGAGGTGAAGCCTCGCCTGCCCCTGGCGTCCATTCTCAAAGAGAACGTCTACAGCGATAATCAGGACAACGACCTGGTTGGTGATTTTGACCTGACCATGAGCCGGTATTACCAGGCCCGAAGCAGCGGCAACAAGGACACAAACTGGTCCGAGCAACTGAAGCCTCTGTTTACGTCAAAACTGCGCCCGCACATGAAAACATTCCTGACCCAGCGGGGCCTTGGCACCAAATAGATCGGTTTTTTCGATGAATAAACCTTACTAAATACGATTTTTACAACAATCGCCTTAGACTAAGGTATGACCCCTTCGTTCGTTTGCTACTGAAAGGGGCATACCATGGTGGGCTTTGATACCGATATTCTTCTGATTGGCGGTGGCGTGATGAGCGTCACCCTGGCCTCGCTCATC
The DNA here is from genome assembly GCF_049943275.1 of Marinobacter sp. VGCF2001. NCBI lineage: Bacteria > Pseudomonadati > Pseudomonadota > Gammaproteobacteria > Pseudomonadales > Marinobacteraceae > Marinobacter > Marinobacter sp. VGCF2001. The sequence continues at coordinate 15,975 of NZ_JBNFVX010000003.1, read as the reverse complement.
CACCAACTGGACAGTTCCCGCTCGATCACACTCGTTGAACAGGGAGACCAGCTCGCGGGCGAGAGTTCCGATGCCTGGAACAACGCCGGCACCGGCCATGCCGGCTACTGCGAGCTCAACTACACCCCGGCCAACCGCGACGGCAGCGTCAGCATCGAACGGGCCCTGGCTATTAACGAGAAGTTTGAGCTGTCGCTGCAATACTGGAGTGCCCTGGTTGAGCAAGGGCTTTTACCGGCGCCGGAAAACTTTATCCGCCCGGTGCCCCACCTGAGCTGGGTTCAGGGCACCAAGGCCCGCGATTTCCTGCGCGCACGCCACAAGGCATTGAACACACACCCGCTGTTCCAGGACATGGAGTTCAGCGATCAGCCCGATACCCTCACCGACTGGCTACCCCTGATTCACGGCGCACGCACAGCCTTCGAACCCGCCGCCGCAACTCGCGTGGGCCATGGCAGTGATGTGAATTTTGGTGCACTGACCCGGCTGCTCGGCCGCTCTCTGGCCCAGCACAACGCCTGTGACATCCAGCTCCAGTGCCAGGTGACCCGGCTTGAACGCCAGGCCGATGGCTGGCGTGTGCGCCTGCAGAACCTGAAAACCGGCGAACAACGCACGCTCTCCAGCCGTTTCGTGTTTATCGGCGCCGGAGGTGCGGCCCTGCCGTTACTGCAAAAAGCCGGTGTTCCAGAGATTCGTGGCTATGGCGGTTTCCCGGTTTCCGGGCTGTGGCTGGCTTGCAAGGATGAACACATGGCCCTGGCGCACAACGCCAAGGTATACAGCCAGGCGCCGGTCGGGGCTCCCCCCATGTCGGTACCCCATCTGGATACACGCTTCATCAATGGCAAGGCAGCCCTGTTGTTCGGGCCTTTCGCCGGCTTCACCACCCGCTTTCTGAAACACGGCGGCCTGCTGGACCTGGTGCGCTCCGTCCGGGGCGACAACCTGAAACCGTTACTGGATGTCGCTGCGCACAACTGGCCTCTGACCCGCTATCTGATCAAAGAGGCCCTGAGCCCGAAATCGGCACGGTTGGGCGAACTGGCGCGCTTCATCAACCAACCCGACCCGGAACAATGGCAACTGGTGCGCGCTGGGCAGCGCGTGCAAATCATCAAGCCAAACGCCGCCGGCCGGGGCAGCCTTGAATTCGGCACCGAGGTGGTCAGCACCCAGGATCGCTCGCTGGCCGCCCTGCTGGGGGCCTCTCCGGGAGCCTCCACCTGTGTCTCGGCCATGCTCGATGTCATCGAACGCTGCCTGCCCGAACTGGTGCAGGGCCAGAACCGACAGACCCTGGCATCCCTGATTCCCAGCTATGGCCAGTCGCTGCAACAGGACACCCGGCTATTGGCGGACATCCGCAATTACACCCTTCACACCCTGGGACTGAACACCGGGGCAGAACAAACTCAAAATGAACGGAGCCTGTACGCATGATGATAGGGATTCCCAGAGAAAGACAAGACGGCGAGAACCGCGTCGCCATCATCCCCTCGGGGGTATCAACGCTGCTGGAAGGTGGTTACGAGGTGGTGGTTGAAAGTAGCGCCGGCAGCGCCGCCCACTTCACCGACGATGACTATCGCCACGCCGGCGCCATCATTGCCGACGACTCAGAGGCGCTGTACCGCCAGGCCACGGTCATCCTCAAGGTGCGGGCACCCTCGGCTGAGGAAGCCCGCCTGATTCGGCCGGAGGCAACGCTGGTTTGCCTGCTGGACCCATGGTTCAACCAACCGTTGCTGGAGCAGCTGGCCGGCCAGAGTGTCCGGGCCTTTGCCCTCGACCTGGTGCCCAGAACCACCCGGGCCCAGTCTATGGATGTGCTCAGTGCCATGGCCGGCATCAGCGGCTACCGCGCCGTGCTCAGTGGTGCCATGGCCTTGCCACGCTATTTCCCCATGCTGATGACCGCCGCCGGCACCATTCACCCGGCCCGCGTACTGGTGATTGGCGCCGGTGTGGCCGGTTTGATGGCCATTGCCACTGCCCGCCGGCTTGGCGCCGTCGTCGAAGCCTACGATTTGCGCCCGGAAGTCCGCGAGCAGGTCGAGAGCCTGGGCGCGGAGTTCATTGACATCGACGTTCCGGAATCCGACACCACCGGCGACAGCGGTTACGCCAAGGCCCAGAGTGACGCCTTTTATAAGGCTCAGCAGCAGCAACTGGCCGACTGTGTTGCCCGCGCCGATCTGGTGATTACCACGGCGGCGGTGCCAGGCAAAACCGCGCCCAAACTGATCACCCGGGAAATGATCCACCGTATGAAGAGCGGCTCGGTGATCGTCGATCTGGTGGCCGATAAAGGCGGCAATGTCGATGGCACGGTGCTGAACCAGAAAGTGGACGTAGACGGTGTCACCCTGGTGGGCCACGCCAATCACCCCTCCCGGGTGCCGGTGCACGCGTCCCAGCTGCTGACCCGAAACATTACCGCGTTCCTGATGAATATGACTGAAGACGGCCGTCTCGTGCCCAGCCTGGACGACGACATTGTCGCCGCCACGCTGGTGGTGCAGCACGGCAAGGTCTGCCATAACGTTGACGCACCCGCCCGCGCTGAAACCACCGAGCAAGAGGAGACCGCCTGATGGAACTGTTTGCCCTGAGTCTCACCATTTTCGTGCTGGCGCTGTTTGTTGGAGTGGAGCTGATTAACAAGGTTCCCCCGACCCTGCACACCCCGTTGATGAGTGGTACCAACGCCATCTCCGGCATTGTCATCGTGGGCGCCATCATCAGCACCGGCAGTACAGAATTGTCGCCCAGTGTGGCCGGCATCCTCGGTTTCATCGCTGTCACCCTCGCCAGTATCAACATCGTGGCCGGGTTCCTGGTGACAGATCGTATGCTGAATATGTTCAAGCGGAAGGGATAACCATGTTTGCACTGATCAACCTGTCTTACCTCGCCGCCGCGGTGTGTTTCATCCTCGGCATCAAGGGCATGACGCGCCCGAAAACCGCGGTCCGCGGCAACCAGATTGCCGCCGTTGGAATGCTGATCGCCGTGGTTGCGGCCCTGCTGCACCATGACATCATCAGCTACGCTGCAATCATCGCAGGAATGCTGCTGGGCGGTGCCATTGGCGTCTGGCTGGCCAAACGGACGGCCACCACTGAAATGCCGGAACTGGTCGCCAGCCTGAACGGTGTCGGCGGCGGAGCCTCGGTTGCCGTGGCCGCCAGCACCTGGCTGTATGCGGTGAATGCCACGGGCGCCGGCAGCGCGGGCTGGACCGCCGCCATTCTGGCGTCCATCGTTATCGGTTCGGTCACCCTGACGGGCTCGATCGTGGCCGTACTCAAACTCAAGGGTAATATCGGTGACAGCCGGAACAACCGCCTGTGGCACATGGTGACACTGGTGACCGTGATCGCCGCCCTGGTGGGCGCGGTACTGTTTGCCTCCGGCGGCAGCACCAACCCGCTGGCCCTGGCTGCCCTGGTAGGGCTGTGCCTGCTGCTGGGTGTGGGGCTGGTACAACCCATCGGTGGTGCCGATATGCCGGTCGTCGTGGCCCTGCTGAACGCCTATTCCGGCCTGGCGGGTGCCGCCACCGGCTTTGTGCTGGGCAACCAGGGGCTGATCATTACCGGTTCGCTGGTGGGTGCCTCGGGCCTGATTCTGACCGCCGTCATGTGCAAGGCGATGAACCGCTCGCTGCCTAACGTGCTGTTTGGCGGTGCCTTTGGTGGCTCCGACAGCAGCACCAGCAAACAGGACGAGGGCGAGTTCTACGACGGCAAAGTCAAGTACGCCACTCCCGACGACCTGGCCTTGTTACTGGATAGCGCCCGCAATGTGGTGATGGTGCCCGGCTACGGCCTGGCGGTGGCCCAGGCCCAGCACGCGGTGAAAGAGCTCGCCAGCCAGCTGGAAAGCCGTGGCGCCAAGGTCAGTTATGCGATTCATCCAGTGGCTGGCCGGATGCCAGGGCACATGAACGTGCTGCTGGCCGAGGCCGAGATTCCCTATGACCAGCTGAAAGACATGGACGCCATCAACCCGGAACTGCCGCAGGCGGATGTGGCCATCGTGCTGGGCGCCAACGATGTGGTGAACCCGGCCGCCGCGGAAGATCCGAACTCACCGATCTTTGGTATGCCGATTCTCGATGTGCACAAGGCAAAGACCGTAATCGTGGTCAAGCGCAGCCTGTCGGCCGGCTTTGCGGGCATTCCCAACGGCCTGTTTATCCGGGATAACAGCCTGATGGTGAAAGGCGACGCCAAAGAGGTGCTCCAGGCCACCACCAGCGCATTCAAGGAACTCTGATGCCCCCATCGCGAGGCCCTTACCGGGCCTCGCTCGTTCTCACTGATCGTCCAGAATCAGCACCACCAGTTCCTTCGGGCCATGGGCGCCGTAGGCCAACACCTGCTCAATGTCGGCGGTCTTGGAGGGGCCGGAGATCAGCAGCAAGTTGGTGGGCAAACCGGCGGACCAGTCGCGCGCCTGCATCATACTGTAAAGATTGTCTTCCACTTCACTGGCCTTGAGCAGGGCAATGTGCAGCGGCGGCAACAGGCTCATCAGGCGCGGCTCATGGCGGTCCGGCCACAGTACCAGTGAGCCGGTCGCGGCAATACCACCGGCGGTGCCGGTGAGACTGGCCTCTACCTGCCAGAACAGCTCTTCCTTCCATTCTTCCACAGGCCTGTCGTAAGCGATGAGTTGAGGCCCGGCGCCAGCCTGCTGCCAGTGCTCCACCAACCGCTTTCCGTGATCGGTGCCCGGTGCGTAGAGCAGATTGTTCAGCCCGCGAGTGGCCAGCAACTCCTGAACCCTGGCCGGCCATTCGGCACTGGCCAGCTGGTGCACTTCGGTATGAACCGCTTCCATCAGCGAACGCAGGCGGGTAATCCGGTCGGCAGGCGCATACTGCCAGGGGCGGGTAACCAGCTCCTCGTTAAACTCATCCGGCCGGGGCGTGGTGCCAGCCAGGCCGGCGCGCAATTTATTCAGAATGTTACTGCGGGCGCTCATCCCTGTTTTCTCCCGTCCAGGTGGGCTTTGGCCAGATCATGCAGAGACCGACGTGCCGGTATCGGCGCCGTATGATTATCAGTCCAGGGGCCAGCGTTTTTCGGGGCCAGCTTGCCAAAACGGGTCGCGGCCCAAAGGAACCACCGATAGAACCGGGGCGAGGTGTTCAGGGCCGCCCAGAACCGCCAGATCGCCCGCTCCTTGCGCGAGTACTTGGCTCCGCCATCTTTGACTGTCGGCTGCTCCGCCGGGCTTTTGACATTTTCCTGTCGCAGCCGTTGCAGCATTTCCGGAATCGGAATCTTCACCGGGCACACTTCGCCACAGGCGCCACACAGCGAAGACGCGCTGGGATGGTCCGGCACCTTGTGCAACCCGACCATGTGCGGCGTAATAATCTTGCCGATCGGCCCCGGATACACTTCACCATAGGTGTGGCCACCCACCCGGGCATACACCGGGCAGTGGTTCATACAGGCGCCACAGCGAATGCAGTTCAGGGTCTGGCGCAACTGGGCGTCGGCAAAGGCACCACTGCGGCCGTTGTCCAGCAGCACCAGGTGAACTTCCTCCGGACCATCCAGCTCATCCGCCTTGCGCGGGCCGGAAATCATGTTCACGTAGGTGGTGATCGGCTGGCCCAATGCGGAGCGGGTCAGCAACGACAACAGGGGCACCACGTCCCGCAGGTTTTCCACCACCTTTTCGATACCGGTGACCGCAATGTGCACCGGCGGCGCCGTGGTGCTCATGCGGCCATTGCCTTCGTTTTCCACCAGCAGCAAGGTGCCGGTTTCGGCAATGGCGAAGTTGACGCCAGACACCCCGACATCCGCTTCCAGAAATTTCTGGCGCAGGGTGCGCCGGCCAATCTGGATCAGCTCGTTCACATCCTCGGTCTCATCCACGCCCAGTTTGTCGTGGAACAGTCTGGAGACCTGAAAGCGGTTCTTGTGAATCGCAGGCATGATGATGTGGGACGGCTTTTCGCCATCCAGTTGGACGATGTACTCGCCCATGTCGGACTCCAGGCACTCGATATTGCGGTCGGCCAGGTAGTCGTTCATCTCCATTTCTTCGCTGACCATGGACTTGCCCTTCACCACCTGAGAGCCTTGCTTCGCCTCGATGATGGAATGGACAATCCGGTTGGCCTCTTCGGTGGTCTCGGCCCAGTGCACCTTCACACCGTTGGCGGTCAGCCTGGTTTCCAGTTGTTCAAGCAGGTCCGGCAACCGGGACAGCGCCCGGGCCTTGATGTGGTTGCCCAGCTCCCGCAGGCCTTCGCGTTCTTCCTCGTCCGGGAAGGCATCGGCGCGCTTCTGCATCAGAGAATCCATGGCGACGCGGAAGTTGGTGCGCAGCTGATCGTCGGCCAGGGCGCCCACCGCGCGGCCACGGAAGCTGTCGGTGAGTTCTTTTACCGGTATACGCTGGCTCATGATTTCACCTCTCCACTCACCCGCTCCCAAAGAAAGCTGGCCAGATGCCGGCCCCGGAACGTCTGTTTCTGTTTTTCCAGGGAGCCGTTGATGTTGAGCAGGCAGCCGCCATCAGCGGTTACCATTTCCGCTGCACCGGATTCCCGCAACGAACGGGTTTTGTCGAGCACCATGGCCCCGGACACTTCCGGCATGCGCACGGAGAAAGTGCCGCCAAACCCGCAGCACTCGCTTTCGTGGTCATGGTCCAGCCGCTTGACGTTCGCCAGCTTACCCAGCAACTCCCGGGCGTGCAGGTGGGTGTTCATTTCCCGACGGGCGGAACAGGAGGTGTGCAGGGCAATCTGCGTGGGCTGACCGAGATCCTGCCAGTCTACCTTGCATACGTGCAGCAGAAACTCGGTCAGCTCGAAGGTACGCTCGGCCAGGTCATCCACACGCTTGAGGGTATCCGGCTCTTCCGCAAACACTTCCCGGTAGTGCTGCCGGAACATGCCGGCACAGGAGCCCGAGGGGACTACCACCGGCAAGCCGTTGTCGAGCAGGTTGAGCTGTGCCCGCGCCACCTCCCGGGCCTCATTCACGTAGCCGGAAGTCCAGGCCGGCTGGCCGCAGCAGGATTGCTCCTGCGGAAAGTGCACCCGAATGCCTTCCCGTTCCAGCAGGCGGATGGCATCCAGGCCGGCCTCGGGAAAGAAAAGGTCCACCACGCAGGTGCCGAACAGCGTGACCTCGGCCGGCTTGGCCGGATACGTTCGTGGCGCGGGTCGCTCAGGAGCCACGCGGGTGGCATTGGGGGCGGCGTCGTAGAACAGCTCAGTCATCAGTTATTGCCTCCGGGTTCTTCAGGCTGCGTGGCAGCCCTGCCCGTTGTTTCAGATCAGTTCATCAAAGGGTCGGTAACGCCCAAAGCATAGGCTGCCACCAAGGCAACCACACCGGTCATTACAAGATAGTAGATGGTCGGGCGAATGGTTTTCCGAAGCGTCTGCCCTTCACGGCCCAGCAAGCCCACTGTGGCAGAGGCCGCAACAACGTTGTGAATAGCAATCATGTTGCCGGCAGCCGCACCAACAGCCTGCACCGCCACCATCAGTGCCGTAGACAACCCGAGGCCCTGGGCAACACCAAACTGGAACTGGCTGAACATCATGTTCGATACGGTATTGGAGCCGGCAAGGAAAGCACCCAACGCACCGACCATAGGCGCCAGGAAGGGATAGATGCCGCCCACAGAATCCGCCACCCAGGTGGCCATGGCCAGCGGCATGCTTGGCAGGTCGGCCAGGTTGACGCCGGAGTTGATCATGATCCGCACCATCGGAATGGTGAACAGCAGTACAAAACCCGCGCTGAGCAACACCCCGCCCGACTCTTTCAGGGCTTCACCCATGGCCCGGGTGCTCATTCGGTGGATGAAGAAGGTGGCTATCACCACCATCACCAGAATGCCGCCAGGCAGATACAGTGGCTGCACACCGGCGCTGACACCGGCCTCACCCAGAATGTTCGAGAAGGATACGCCAATGCTGACGAAGAAGTCTTTCACCGGCTCCACGGTGCGGCTGATCACCAGAATCGCACCCATCAGAACATACGGTAACCAGGCACGAAAGCCACTCATGGGGTGGGCGGCGATGTCTTCCAGTTTCATTTCCAGCTTGCCAACCCACTCGGCCGGCCAGTCTTCACGCCCGGCAAAGTCCCAGGTTTTCTTCGGAATCAGAAAGCCTTTCCTGGCCGCAAACGTGACAATCGCCAGGCCGATCAGGCCGCCCAGCAACGACGGGAACTCCGGCCCCAGCAGCATACCGGTGATAACGTAGGGCACCACGAAGGCGACGCCGGCAAACAGGGCAAACGGCAACACTTCCAAACCTTCCATCCAGCTTTTGTTGCGACCGAAGAAGCGAGTCATCATAACGGCCATCAACACGGGCATGAACACGCCCACAACACCGTGGGTCACGACCACTTCAGAAGTGATCAGCTGCAGGTAGGCGTCCCAATCAGAGCCATTGGCCAACAACTGGCCGGAAATGGTGGCCTGGTCAAGGCCGGTTGTAACCCCCACAATGATAGGCGTACCCACCGCGCCAAACGAGACCGGCGTGCTCTGCACCATCATGCCCAGCATAACCGCAGCCATGGCCGGAAAGCCGACAGCTACCAGCAACGGCGCCACAATAGCTGCCGGCGTACCAAACCCTGAGGCCCCTTCGATAAAGCTGCCAAACAACCAGACGATAATGATGGCCTGAATGCGGCGGTCTGGCGTGATATTAGTGAAACCTGAACGGATGGTAGCAATAGCACCGGAGTGCTTCAGGGTGTTCAGCAGCAGGATGGCGCCGAAAATAATCCACAACACGCCGATGGTGATCACAAGCCCTTGCAGGGTAGAGGCGACAATCCGGTTGAAGGTCATATCCCAGGCTGTATAGCCGAGGACGGCCGTAGCCAGGAAAACAACGGGCATCGCGTTGCGGGCGGGCCAGCGCAATCCAAGTAACAGAACCCCGGCCAGCAGGATGGGGGCAAATGCCAACAGGGCGAGTAATCCGGATGACATGATGTTCTCCAGCGTTTTCTTGTTAGTTGATACTTTTGATCAATTGGTATTACCAATTTACAAACCTGTGCCGAGTACGTTATTTGAGCAGGCTTTGTGGTGTCAAAACCGCCCACTCATACATTAGTCGTATTGCTTTGAAGTTTTGTTGTAAAAACAAGCGTAGACGCAGGTAAGATTTATTGGTATGACCAATTTTTAGACACACAAGTGAGACATCATGCCCATCAATCAGATTGCTCCCAGACGGCTGGCCGACACCATTGTCGAGCAGCTGGAGACCATGATTCTGGAAGGAACCCTGGAACCGGGGCAGCGCCTGCCGCCGGAACGGGTGCTGGCGGAGCAATTCGGCGTATCCCGCCCGTCACTCAGAGAAGCCGTGCAGCGCCTGGCGGCCAAAGGCCTGCTGAAAAGCCGTCAGGGTGGCGGCAATTACGTGGCGGAGAATCTGGGAACCAGTTTCAGCGACCCACTCATTCCGCTGCTGGAAAAGCACCCGGAAGCGCACCGGGATTTGCTGGAGTTCCGTCGCACGCTGGAGGGCGACTGTGCCTACTATGCCGCCCTGCGCGCCACAGAAGTGGACCTGGCCCGACTGGGCAAAGCCTGGGAAGAACTCCACGCCTGCTACCAGAATTCCACTGCCCACAATCTGGAAGAAGAAGGCGCCGCCGATGCCCGCTTCCATATGGCCATTGCTGAAGCCAGCCACAACGTGGTGCTGCTGCACACCATGCGCAACCTGTTCAGCATGCTCAAGAACAACATTGTCACCAACATCGGCGGCATGTATTCCCGCGAGGTTCAGACCCGCCAGGGCCTGATGGACCAGCACCAGAAACTGTATAACGCCATTATTGAAGGTCGGGAGGAAGACGCCAGGGCCATCGCCGGGGAGCACATTCAGTTTGTTCAGCAAACCATATCGGAGCGCAGCGAAACCGCGCGGCGGCGTGAAAGGGCGTTGAGAAGGGAGGGAGGCGGCGAACACCGGGTTCCATAAAAAAGCCGGGGCAAGCCCCGGCATAAGCAATCACACGATGCATCAACACAATGCATGTCGTCCTGATGAGTCTTCACACTAACCGGATTACGTGACGGTTGTGTGACAAAGCAGGTTATTCCGGTAATTTCTCCCAGATCGTGAGTTCCGAAAAACTGTGCTGGAATTTGTTGCGGGTCTCCCGGATCACAAAGGGCAGGCTTCGGGGCTCGGCCAGCAACCGGAAACGCGGGGACAAAACCGCCTGGAGACCATCCAGGGTGGTAAATGGCTCGCCATCTTTCAGGAAACCACCCAGCCAGTCCTGCCTAGGTGTGTACTCTTCCAGCCAGGTATAGGGTGAGGCGATCACCAGTAGCCCCAGAGCATTGATGCGCTCATGGATGTGCTCCAGAAACAGGGATGGCTTGTAGAGACGATCAATCAGGTTGCCGGCCAGCACCAGATCGTAGTCCCGGTAATCGGCACCAAGGTTGCAGGCATCGCCCTGATGGAAAGCCACGCGGCGGGCAGCCTGGGTCAGCCCCAGGGCCGCCAGTGATCGCTCCTGATAGCTGACCAGCTCCCCCTCTTCCGGCCGGGCGTAGCGGGCAACTCCCTCCCGCACCACCTCACGGCACTTGCCGATAAAGGTTTCGGAATAATCGACCCCATCGACATGATCGAACTGGCGGGCCAGCTCAAGCGAGGTACGCCCTACTGCGCAGCCGATATCCAGCGCCCGGCAAGTAGCGCGGCCGTCCAGCGCCTCAAGCGCCGCATCGGCCAGTTCTTTCGGGAAATTGGCTTCACCGTGCCAGCTTTCGCCGAAGTGGAACTCCAGATACTGGGCAAGGGTGGTGTTGCTCTCGTAGTAGCCTGACGGCCTGGTCATCCTTATCTCCTCGTTACAGCACCGATTCCACCGACTCAATCAGGCTAGGATCATCCGGCCGAACCTGGCTCGGAAACCGGGCCACTACCTTACCATTCCGATCCACCACATACTTGGTGAAGTTCCAGCCCGGCTGCCGGCTCTGGCGGTTGAGCTCCTGAAACACCGGGTTGGCCTGATCTCCCGTCACTGCAGTCGGCGCAATCATGGTGAACGTCACACCAAAGTTAACGAAACAGACCTTGGCCGCCTCTTCCTCGCTGTCGGCTTCCTGACGAAAATCATCGCTGGCAAAACCAACCACCGCAAGCCCCCGGTCTTTGTACTGCTGGTGCAGGGCCTCCAGGCCTTCAAACTGACCGGTATAACCACAACGGCTGGCCGTGTTCACCACCAGCATCGGTTTGCCGGCAGCCACCTCGCAGAGGTTCACCGAATCCCGGGAGTGCAGCTTGCGCTGCTCATGGTCCAGAAAAGCCGGGCAATCCTGAGCAACCGCAGGCACCGTCAACCCCAAGAGTAAAAGCACACTCACACACTTCAAGACTATCCAACGCATCATCGGCCCTCCTGTCGACACATCCCCTGTATACGCACCGGAATGCCAAACTGCTCAGGTGCTTTGCCCACATTGACACAAACCGGCAAAGCATCCTTCACAAAACTCTCATGGCATCGTCACACAACACGGTCAGATTGTGGTGTCAAAACACACAACATAACCGTAACAAGGACCGTACCATGACGATGAAACCAACGCTGCTGGCAGCCGCCATCGGCGGCCTTCTGGCATCGACAACACAGGCATCGCTGGTGATCAGCGAATATGTCGAAGGCTCCAGCAACAACAAAGCCATTGAACTTCTCAATACCGGCGACGCCCCTGTGGATCTTGCCTCCTGGGAGCTGCAGATTTTCTTCAACGGCAGCGCCACACCCGGGCAAACCTTCAACCTGGAAGGTTCGGTTGCCGCCGGCAATAACTTCGTCTTCGCCCACAGCGCTGCGGATCCAGCAATTCTCGCTGTAGCGGATCAGACTACCGGTGCCGGCCTGTTCAACGGTGACGACGCTGTCCTGCTCCTGAATGGCGGCACGGTTGCCGACAGTATCGGCCAGGTCGGCACAGACCCCGGTAGCTACTGGGGCTCCGGGGATATCCGCACGCAGGATCGCACCCTGCGCCGCCGTGCAGGCACCCTGGCCGACACCGATGCCTACGACGACTACGACCCGGCCACGGTCTTTGACGGCTTTCCCCAGAATAGCTTCGACGATCTGGGCACCGCTGGCAATGATGACGATAACGCGGACCAGCCACCGACCGCGCCGGACCTGACCTGTGGCGCTCCCGCCACTCGCATCTCAGACATTCAGGGCGAAAGTGACATCAGCCCGGTTACCGGCCAGCACGTTGTGATCGAAGCCGTGGTTACAGCCGCCTTCAACACTGACGATGGCCTTGGCGGCGTGTTTGTGGAGGAAGAAGCCTCAGACCGCGACGACAACCCTGCCACCTCCGAAGGCCTGTTTGTCTATGCGCCAACTCTGAACGCCGAGCCCGGCCAGCGCCTGCGGCTTGCCGGTGAAGTCATCGAATACAATGGCCTGACCGAATTGACCAACCTGAGCGGTACCGAAAACTGTGGCACCGCGGAGCTTCCACCGGCGGCGCAGATTTCCCTGCCCTGGGCCGATGCCACTGCTCCGGAAGCCTTTGAATCCATGCGGGTGAAATTCAGCACGCCTCTTGTGGTGAACGACAACTACGATCTGGGCCGTTACGGCAGCCTGACCCTGGGCAGCGGTCGCCACTTTATCCCCACCAGTGTCGCTGAGCCCGGAGCGGATGCTGCACTGGTAGCTGAACTCAATACGCTGGACCGAATCATTCTGGACGACGCCAGTAACCGCCAGAACCCGGCCATCGTGTCCTACCCGGCACCGCAACTGAGTGCCAGTCAGACCGTGCGCGCTGGCGACACCGTTCAGGATCTTGCCGGCATTCTCGACTACCGTTTCTCGGAATGGCGCCTGCAGCCTACCGCCAGCCCATCCTTCAGCCAGGCCAATGCCCGCACAACCGAGCCCGGGCTTGAAGATCGCGGCAACCTGGTGGTTGCCTCGTTCAACGTGCTGAACTTCTTCAACGGTGACGGCATGGGCGGCGGATTCCCAACCGCGCGGGGGGCAGACAACCCGGAAGAACTGGCCCGCCAGACCGGCAAGCTGGTCAGTGCTCTGGTCGCCCTTGATGCCGACATCATCGGCCTGATGGAAATCGAGAATGACGGCTACGGCCAGAACAGCGCCATTGCCGAACTGGCCCGGGGCCTGGGTTCCCAATGGCAGTGGGTCGATCCCGGCCTGGCACAACTGGGTAATGATGACATTGCCGTTGGTCTACTCTACCGCGCCGACCGTGTCGAGACCGCTGGTAATGCTGCCACCCTGAGTGCAGTCCCATTTGATGACCTGAACCGTCAGCCCCTGGCCCAGACCTTCCGCCTGAAGGATTCCGACGATGGCGTCACCATTGCCGTCAACCACTTCAAATCCAAAGGCTGCGGCAGCGCCGAGGGCAGCAACGCCGACCAGAACGATGGTCAGGGCTGCTGGAATCCAGTACGGACCCAGGCCGCCCAGGCGCTGGCATCCTGGCTGGCAGACGATGCCACCGGAACCGGCGAACCGGATGTGTTAATCATCGGCGACCTCAACGCCTACGCGAAAGAAGACCCCATTCGTGCCCTGGCCAATGCCGGCTATACCGATCTGCTGGCGGCCCACGTTGGCGAGCAGGCGTATTCCTACGTGTTCTATGGCCAGGCCGGCTACCTGGACCACGCTCTGGCCAATACCGCCCTGGCCGGCAAAATTGCCGATACCACCGTCTGGCCGATCAATGCCGATGAGCCCCGAGCCCTGGACTACAACACCGAGTTCAAGACCCCGGAGCAACAGGCCAGCTTCTACGCACCGGACGCTTACCGGGCCTCTGACCATGACCCGGTGATCGTTGCCCTGAATCTCGATACCAGAACCCCGGCAGACCGCGCCGATCTTAACGGTGATGGCCGCGTTAACGGCCGGGACCTGTCCCGCCTGGTACTGGCCATGCTGTTCGGCAAAGCCACCGCTCCGGCTTACGACATTGACGGTGATGGGCGCATTAGCCATCACGACCTGATCACCCTGATTCGCGTGCTGACCGGCCGCTAAACCCCACAACGGAGATAGAGCAATGATTCGACATGGACTCTGGCTGGCAATCCCGCTGATTGCCCTGACCGGCTGTAACAGTGATAACGACGACGCGCCCGCACCGGAAACCGAGCGCCTTACCGTTAACATTTTGCATATCAACGACCACCACTCCCACCTTGAGGCGGGCTCACAATCGCTGGACGTTGCCGGTGAAGAAACCGAATTCAGCGCTGGCGGCTTCCCCCGGGTGATTGCCAAGATCAACGAACGAGCCGCCGAACTGGATAACGTGCTGAAGCTCCATGCCGGTGATGCCATGACCGGCACCCTGTACTTCACCTCCTTCGAGGGTGAGGCCGATGCCGAGCTGATGAACCTGGTGTGTTTTGATGCCTTTGCCCTGGGCAATCACGAGTTTGATCGCGGTGACGAAGGGCTGGTCAAGTTCCTCGACTATCTGGCAGCGGGCAGCTGTAACACGCCGGTTCTGGCCGCCAACGTAAAACCCGCCATCGGCACCCCACTGGCACCGGTGGCGCAGGATGATTACATCCAGCCGTACACCATCAAGAACGTTGATGGCCAGCAAGTTGCCATCGTCGGTATCGACATCGCCAACAAAACCCGCAACAGCTCCAGCCCGCTGGCAAGCACTGAGTTTCTGGACGAAGCCGAAACGGCGCAGGCCATGATCGATGAACTGACCGACCAGGGTATCGACAAGATCATCCTGCTGACCCACTACCAGTATGCCAACGATCTGGCACTGGCCGAGCGCCTGTCCGGAGTGGATGTCATTATCGGCGGAGATTCCCACACCCTGCTGGGTGACTTTGACGCCTACGGCCTGAGTGCCTCCGGCCCCTACCCCACCGAAGTGACCAATGCCGACGGTGACAAAGTGTGCGTGGCCCAGGCCTGGCAGTACTCACGTGTGTTGGGTGAACTGAGCGTGACCTGGGACGAAAATGGCACGGTTTCATCCTGCTCCGGCACCCCGCACCTGCTGCTGGGTACCCCCATCATTCGTGATGACGGTACCGAGGATGGCTACCAACCGGAAGGCGAGGAACTGGCAGCCATTCAGGCAGCCATCGAGAAGGACCCTCAGCTCAGCATCGTGGCAGACGACCCGACCGGCGCTCAAACCCTGGCCACGTACACCAACCAGCTGGACAGCTTCCGCAATCAGGTGATCGGTACCGCATCCGAAGACCTGTGCCTGGCGCGTATCCCCGGCATTGCTTACGGTGATGACACCTGCGCCAATGAAGATCCGAACCGGGGTGGTGATATTCCGAACCTGGTGGCTCAGGCCTTCCTGTTCCAGAGCAAGAATGCGGATGTGTCGATCCAGAACGCCGGCGGCGTTCGCACTGACATTCTGGCCGGCGATATCACCATTGGTGATGCCTACAACCTGCTGCCGTTTGCCAATACACTCACCGATCTGACCATGACTGGTGAGGAAATCAGACAGGTGCTGAACGAAGCCGTAGACTATGCCCATGTTGAAGGCGGTTCCACGGGTGCCTATCCTTATGCGGCCGGTCTGCGCTGGACCGTCGACATGGCCAGGCCTGCTGGCGAACGCCTCTACGACATCGAAGTTCGCCCCCGGGGTGAAACCACCTGGCGCGCTCTGACCGACGCCGAAACCCTGAACGTCGTCACCAACAGCTTCACCGCGGCTGGCCGTGACGGGTACCTCACCTTCGGAACCGTCAGCGAGGATGGCCGTGCCACGGATACCTTCCTGGACTATGCCCAATCCTTCGTCGATTACGTCAAGGAAGAGGTCACCCTCAACAAGCCTGTCCAAGGCGAGTACTCCACTCAGATGTACACGCCCGCGCCGTAATGAGTACTGGCAGGA
>NZ_JBNFVX010000039.1:0-1204 GCF_049943275.1 Marinobacter sp. VGCF2001 | reverse complement strand
ATGTAAACATCCCTGTTTCAGTTGCACCGCTGATTAGAGTTTTCCGCTCGTTGGTGTTTCGCCAGGTATTCCCATGGCGTCAGGTCTTCCAGTGAATCGTGAGGGCGCTCATCGTTGTATTCCGTCATCCAGGATTCGGTCAGTTCTCGGACTTCGGTGAGATTCCGGAAGACATACATATTCAAGATCTCGTCCCTGTAAGTCCGATTGAAGCGCTCAACATACGAATTCTGAGTTGGTGTGCCCGGCTTGATAAACTCCAGCTCGATACCGTGTTGCTCAGCCCAATCTGCCAAGGCCATCGAGATGAATTCAGGACCGTTATCCATGCGTAGTTTGGCCGGGTAGCCTCGCCAAGCAATGATGCGCTCCAGAACTCGTATGACCCTCGGTGCTGGCAGGTTCAGGTCAATCTCAATAGCCAGCACCTCCCGGTTAAAATCGTCCACCACGTTGAAGGTGCGGAACCGGCGACCACAGAACAGACTGTCGCTCATGAAATCCATGGACCAGCATCGATTAACGGTGACTGGTACGCTCAATGGCTCCGGGTTTCGTGTCGGGAGTCGTTTCTTGCCCCGTCGTCGTTTGTTCAGGTTGAGAGCACAATACAGCCGGTGTACCCGCTTGTGATTCCATCCGTGACCCCAGCGTCTCAGCACCTTGAACAGCTTGCTGAAGCCGTAGGCGGGATAGCGTTCAGTCGCGCTTTGAAGTGCTGCAATCACCGGTTCATCCCGGGAGGTATCTGGTCGATACCGGTACACAGAGTCACTGATGCCAGCGATTCGGCAGGCCCTGCGGATGCTGACACCGTGAGCCTGCTTGAGGTAATCCACCAGTTCTCGTCGAACGGCTGGCTTTACAGCTTTTTTTCGATCACATCCTTCAGCAGCTTGTGATCCAGGCTCAGCTCGGCGTACATCTGCTTCAGCCGGCGGTTTTCCTCTTCCAACTCTTTGAGGCGCTTCACATCAGAGGCCTCCATGCCGCCATACTTCGATTTCCAGTTGTAGTAGGTCGCATCGGAGATGCCGTACTCCCGGCAGACTTCCTTGACCAGGCGGCCGCCCTCGACCTCCTTCAGGATCTTGACGATCTGTGACTCGCTGTACCGTGATTTCTTCATGTCGTTCTCCGTTTGCCTCATTGTAGGCCGGAGAACTCTAATTACGCATGCGCCGATTTTAGGGGATGGTTACAG
>NZ_JBNFVX010000038.1:0-1909 GCF_049943275.1 Marinobacter sp. VGCF2001 | reverse complement strand
GCCATCATCAACACAAGCGGCTTTGCTGCCATACCCGATGCCAAGGCCTTTGCACGGAGCCCGCCAAAAATGGCGACGGCCTGGGCCAATAACGCTGAAGCTTAGCGGCGCCACTTCAGTGGCGTCCGGTGGACGGCCCTCGGGCCGGGAACGTACTACAGCGACTTGTTAAATGGCTCTAGGCACACGATCTGCCACAGTCACGCTTTGATTCAATTGCCTGAGTTTGTTGAGAGAGATTTGAAACTGGCCATTACTCGGTACCCGCTTCCCATTGAATTGCTCCCAAACAAGAACTCCTGGCCCGTTGTAAATTTCCTCAAATGTACCGTCAGGCATGATCTTGATGATAATCGTATGCTGAGGCTGACTCCGGAATGCAACAGAGTTGGATTGCGTAGCCTTGATCTCAACTTCCAAGCCGCATTTAGTGATAGCGTCATAGCCTTTGTTGGAAGCGGTCTTGAGATCGAGATTGTATGCATCAGCTACAAGGCATTCACCTAAACTGCCAACCATATGGCCATCCGGGGTGAAGTGCCTACCCGGGAACATGCCCTCCAATTCGTTGACCGTGGCATAGAGTTGCTTGACCAAGGCCCGAAATTTACCGTGATCGATCATAGACATTTAACGCTTGCAGCATGCGCGCCTACGGAATGAAGCCGAAGGCGCAATGTAGTAGGCGTCGCCGTGCCTGCATTTGTTAAATGGTCTTACACCAACCACTGATATACAGCCACGCTACCCAGCGCTGGTAATAACATCATCACTGCAAACGCGCCAAGGCATCCGCCACTACTTCGAGCCTGCGTTCTTTCCTGTCGCGGATTATTGGCCAGCCACTGACGGTGGCAGCTACTGCAGTAAAGCTTGAGAAAACCATTATTCCATGCTTCGACAGTCCTTGGATCAAACGCTGAAACGGCGTTGCAACGAGCACAAGTAAAGTTCTTTTCGAGAGGCTTACGTTGTCGATTTAGAATGAAGAAGCCTACTACTGCAGGTACACCAAAAACCCACGAGCTTTCGATTGAATTGGTGTGAAAAAACGCAAACCCCAGGGCAATAAGTGAACCTAAAATAACCAGAATCGAAACGTAATCGATAGCATTTTTTCTGGGTGGCTCGATTTTAGTATGCCGACTTTTGGCTGACTTTCCGGAAGCTTTGGTAGCACCTTCAATGACAACACCCTTTGCTCTTAATCTATTTTGGGAATCTCGCGTTGGGTCGTATAAAACATTATCTCCGACTTCAGGCCGCCTCGCTGTTGTTTTGACGCTCGAAATATGGAAAAACAGCTTTTCTCCTCCATTCTCGGGCTGAATGAAGCCAAACCCTTTTTCATCTTTCCACTGACAGATCTTCCCTTTCATAACTATCCTAATGTTTCATGAGGCTGACTAACCCATTTAACGCTGAATGTTAAGCGGCGCCTGCGGAGCGCAGCGTAGTAGGCGTCCGGCGGACGGCCGCCAGGCCGGGAGCGAACTTGAACGATTGGTTATACATAAGGCTACCACCCCCACCAATGCCAAACCTTGGCTATACCTCGCCAGACACCCCCGAGAATAGACGGAAAAAGTCGCGGGAGCAGCAACGCTAAAACAGCAAAAACCAAGATACAGGAAATGAGGTAACGACTGCTGAGAAAGCCGTCCCAGTAGACGGCCAATTCCAAATTGACCCAGAGCCAAACGAATACTGCCGTTGGGATAGAGAAAAACAGCGATGCAAAAAGGCTGATCAACCTTGTTTCAATTGGCCCACCTTGGCCGCGATTCCTTGCCATGATCTATGAACATTCCTTGTGTATAACGCTGAGGTAACCGGCGCCGGAGCGCTAGCGAAGGGAACCAAAAGCGGTACGCTTTTGGCGTCCGGTTGACCGGCTGGTTAGTGGCCG
>NZ_JBNFVX010000037.1:0-1965 GCF_049943275.1 Marinobacter sp. VGCF2001 | reverse complement strand
ATGGCACCAATACTGACCGAAGATGATTGCGAAGTTTTCAAACGCGATAGCGATCTAAGGCAGCAGCAGAGGCGGGCGCTGGATCGAATGCTCGCTTTCTATGGTCTTGTGCGCCGGAATGGTGTGATAGAGGCACGGCCGGGATTGAACCCCAGAGACCATATCTGGTTGAAAGCCGGAGGCCATAATCACCTTCGGATTACCCGCATCATCCGGAGCCTGCATTATTGTTATCAGCCTGAATTGGCGAAAGTGGTTCAGGGGGCGTTCATAACTCTTGGGCAAACTCGTGGCTACGTAAATGAAACCTCCATCGGCTACTGGCGCAGCGCAACCAAGTAACCCCGTGAGCTCGAATCGGCTTGTGGAACACGACTGTATTTATTGAGTCGAGGCGAGCAACGGCTTCCTGTCCATTTCCGAAAGCGACGCTGACAGCCGTGTTGCGTTTCGAACGGGCCTTGGCATGAGCTAGCAGCATTCTGAGACTCTCTCAATTTAAGTGTGCCAGAACGTGCGCACTGAATCAGCCAGAGTGGTGGCCACCCTATTCGTGGGAGGGGATTACACACCCAATAGGATAATTTCTTGTCCGCGACTCGTTGATCGCCCACCCTGTGCAGCGATATGGAAGATTGGTGTAGAGCTCTAAGCCGCTACGGATTGGGCGTAAACTTGGATTTGATTCCAAGAAATCCTGCTTTCAGTTTATTCAGCCTGACCACCTCGACAGGATTGGCGCATATAGGGCAAGATTCAACCCATTCAGTTTTAGATAGTGTATCGCTTAGAGGGGATACTGATTTTTTCCAATGACAAACGGAACATTTCAACCCAAAAGGGCGCGGCCTAACTGGCATATCCTCACTCCGTCCATGCGGTCTCATAATTAGAACTCAAAGGCCTGCTCAGAGCCCATGAAGCTGTCGAAATCTTCGAAGCTTTTAAATTGAAGTACAGCACCAAATTGATTGTTGATTCGTTCGAGTGAATCTGTAAAACCTTTGGTGTGCATCGTTTTTAATGAATCGTCCAATGATCGAAAAGAATCAGTCAGCTCGGTCGCGCGATCTTTAAAGTGGGCCTCCAGGTATGTCTCGAGCTCAGCCCTGCTTCGGCGAATCTCTGGAATCAAGCGCTGACATAACAGATTGATTTCTTCTCGGCGTTGTTTCGCTTCTTGCACCACAGGGCTGTCGCCGAGCGCTAATAGCCCGGATTGTTGCAATAAATTACCGATAACCAAGCCGATCCCCGAACCCACTAAAAAGCCGGCAACCGGGATGGGAATTGCAGCTTGGCCCAGTGCTCCGTAGAAGGACATTGAAGCTGTGTTGACTGCTGTGCTACTAATCTCCTCAAACATTTTTTCTTTGCCGATATCTCCTTTGAGATAGGCCAGTATCGCTGATTTTGTATCATTAAGTGCCAAGCCGTAATGAGCAACAGGGTTTGATTTGGCGGCAATCTTGGTTACGGCGCGGCCCGCATTATTAACCTGCCGGCTTGTTGCCAGGTTATCTATGCACCAGTTTACGAAATGCTCACAGTTATTGAATATCAAGTTGTATTTTGATTCGCCCAGCTTACTCTTCGCTCGGTCAACGATTTGCTCAGGGGTGAACCTCACATGGTTATGATATTGAATCTCGTAATTTTCACCGTTGCAAAAGGTCTGGATGTCCACTTGTTCAACAGGCCCGCCTCGCATTTCGTTTCCAAATCCCGAGTAGTGAATCACTTGACCATTTCCGATGTAGAGACCGTGGTGTGTATAGCCGAATCTTGGAGTGACGAGATGGGATGCTATTTTCGGAAGCGCGAAATGTTTGTGTATCTGATCGGCTATAAAATGGTTGTCGGCTTCTACCCCACGAAAGAAGTGGTCCAGATATTTGTACGTGAGAAACTCCGCAATATCTTGATCTGGCAACCCGGCAACCGAATTCTCCATGAGAATCTCTC
>NZ_JBNFVX010000036.1:0-2537 GCF_049943275.1 Marinobacter sp. VGCF2001 | reverse complement strand
GCCGTCCATGGCCCTCAAGACTCCCGAAAGCCACCCCCGGCCCGCGCTCCTCATGCTATCTGCATGCCTCCCCGGCGCTTTCTGAAGTATCGCTGCTTTCTCCTGATCGTCAGGCAAGCAGTCAATATCCATTTTCGTTTACCCTGCCTGTTTTAGCTTCTGCGCCAACCGGTTGCTGTTTCTTGCCGCCAGTGCATAAACCGACAACTGCGGGTTTGCACCGATGCTTGTGGGAAAGATGGAGGCGTCGTGGATGTTCAGGTTGGCGATGTGGTGATGCTCGCCGAAACCGTTCACCACCGAGGTCTGCGGGTCTGTGCCCATGCTGCAGCCGCCCATCTGGTGTGCGGTGAACAGGCGGGCGCGGTGGGGTTTCATGGGCAGGTTTTTGATGGCGTCTCTGGCCTGGTTCCAGCTGGTGTACCAGTCGGAGTCCAGGTGCATGGCCTGGACGGCTTCAGCGCCGGCGGCGAACTGGATTTCGGCCATGGTCAGGTAGGCTTGGCGCAGTCCTTGCCAGAGGTAATCGGTGATGGGGTAGTCCAGTACCGGGCTGCCGTCGTCTCTGAGTGAGACGGTGCCGCCCGGGCTGTCGGGGTGGAAGCCGTCGCGGAGCAGGGCGATGACGGATTGCATCCTGGGCAGCTGGCCCAGGTTGTCCCGCTGCGGCTGGCCGTGGCCGGGTACCACGCCGGCTGCCATCGCCGGGTGCAGGGGCGGTACTTCCAGTTTGTAGCCTACCGGGCCGTCGGTGCCGGCCTTGAAGTTGAATTCATCCGAGTAAATGGATTGCGGAGCTCCGTAGAACGGGTCGACTTTGGCCGGCATCCGGGCAACGGTCGCGTTGACCGGATGAATAAAGGAGCGTTTGCCGACCCGTTGGTAGGGGTCCGGCAGTTGTGAGCGCAGCAGCAGGCCGGGGGAGCCAATGGCGCTGGCGGCGACCACGAAGTGCCGGGCTTTCAGGGTGACGGTGACGCCGGAGGGGGTTACGCCGTCTGGCCCCATAGCGGACGCCAGCAGGTGATCGATCCGGTCCTGCTTCATCACCAGGCGTTCGGCTCGCAGACCGTGAAACAGCTGGGCCTTGTGGTCCAGGGCGCCGGGAATGGTGGTCAGCAGGGCCCCTTGTTTGGCGTTGGTGGGGCAGCCTACACCGCAGTAGCCGCTGTTCCAGCAGCCTTTGACGTTTCTCGGGATCACCTGCCAGGAATAGCCCAGTTTTTCACAGCCCTGCCGCAGAATGTCGTTGTTCTGGTTGGGTGCGGTTTCCCAGGGAGCCATAGTGTGCCGCTGTTCGCGGCCCTCAAACCAGGGGGCCATGGCATCAGGTGTCAGGCCATCCAGGCCCAGGTGGTCGCTCCAGTAGCTCAGGGTTTCATTCGGTGTGCGGAAGCTGCTGGTCCAGTTTACGGTGGTGGAGCCACCAACGCAGCGACCCTGGAGAATGGCAATGGCGCCATCGGCGGTCACCCGGCTCATACCTTCCTGATACAGATTGGCGTAAGAGGTCAGCTCGTCCATTTTGAAGTCTTTCTGGTAATACAGCCGACCTTCCTCGACCAGAATCACCGACAGGCCCTGCCGGGCCAGGATTTCCGCTGTGGTGCCGCCGCCGGCACCGGTGCCAATAATCACAACATCGGCATCGACCGTGCGGTTGTCGTTCAGCTTGCTGGCATCAATGACGTTCCAGCCGGCCGCCAGTCCCCGGGCAATGGGATCGTTCGTGGACATACTTTACTCCTCTATCCGATAGGTATCCGGGGTGCTGTCAGGCGGCGGGTTTGAACTGGGGCAGAGCATCGACCATCCAGGCTGGAGGCCCCGGGTAGCCGGACAGGTGCCAGTGGTCTTGGTGGCCATAAAAGGCCACGTTACTGATTTTGGATAGGGCAACGTAGCCGTTGTTCAGCAGGCCAATCCGGCTGTTTCGCCAGCGCCGCAGAAACGCATCGGCATCGGCGGTACTGACCGACGGCCAGTCTGACCATACCCGGGCCAGAGCTATTCGGGTGGGGGCGAAGTTGAGTAGATCAAAGAGTTTGCGCAGTTCCTGCTGGTTTGCCGGGCCAAACTTCACAATGCCCTGGTCGATGCGCTCAATCGTGCCGGCAATGGCAAACCGTCGCTGGTTGGGTTCCTCGGGCAGAGACCCGGCAAACATGGCAGGTAACAAGGCTTCAAACAGCGCAATGTCATCCCGGCTCAGAAACCGGAACCGGTAGCGCGCGTCCATACGGCTGCCCACCGCACTGACCCGTGTGGCAGGCGCTGTCGCGCAGCCGGTCAGGCCGGCGGAAAGGCTGACAGCGCTCAGAAAAACTGCGCCGCCTAAACCGGTTTTGAGGAAACTGCGGCGGCTGACATCCTGCTGACAGGAATTCTGGGTATCGTGTTTGCTTGTCATTGTAAGAACTTCTTTGTCTTTTATTGTTCTGTTCAGGCTTGCTGGAACGTCAGGTGGCCAAGGTGCAGGGTGTCTCTCCAGGACTGTGCAAAACAGGGATGTTTTGCTCAAGCCTACACGGATGTAT
>NZ_JBNFVX010000035.1:0-3862 GCF_049943275.1 Marinobacter sp. VGCF2001 | reverse complement strand
TTCGGCTCCACTCCAAGGGTGCGCATGCTGCAAGCGTTATGTTTTAAGGAGGTAGTTTGAGTAAAGTCGTTGGACGCTGGCGAATTAAGTGGATGGAAATGTGGGATCAAGACTTTGTTGATCTTATCGAGCCCGGATACTTCCAGTTCGATGAAGATGGCCTCGGCTTTTTTGTATTCGGAGCAGTTGAGGGCCAAATCGACTACCGCATTCCAGATGATGGAGGGCGAGTCGAGTTTTCTTGGTCTGGAAATGATGATGGTCGTGAAAAGTCTGGCCGTGGTTGGTTTCAGTTTTCATCTTCAAATTCAGCGAAAGGGGAACTCTTCATTCATTGTGGAGACGAGTCGGCCGTAGAAATCGAATATCAAACATAACCAGGCGCGGCACTCGGATGCCTTTGTCTCCGCTTCGCTACGTCAAAGTCACCGGTGCGCTAAGCGTTATGTGTAGCCTGAACCTCAAGGATGGGTGTGTGAAAGACTTACTTTCAAGAATACAGTCACTAGTGGTTGGTAAATCAGAACCGCCGAGGCCGGAAGATTTTTCCAGCAAGGGCGAATATATTTGGGCACGGACAATCTATAGAAGATTTCCACCGGGACTTAATGAGCCTGCCAGTAACGTACGGTCTGAGAACGGGGATTTGGTTGAGCTATGGTCGTGGGCAAATGGAGAGAATGGCATCGGCCTGCTGAAACCAGGATACAAGTTTTTATCTCAGCAAGAATCTGAGCACGAGTATCAAGGCCTGTATCAAAATGCCCCGGTAAAATGGCTTTCAGACTTAACACCGGTTTTCTCTGCACCGAATCAATTCTTAGTGTCCGTAAAAGAGTCAAATGGTTGTATCTACTCCGTCAATCTCTCTATGGGAAAAGCGTTTCTGGTTGCTGGGAGCTTGAGCTCATACCTCACTTTCGTATTTCACTGCCTTCAGAGCACGGATTCAGATATTGAGCTGGACCCGGAATCATATGTTGGATATGAAGTTGATGCGGCCAAAGACGCTGGGCTCCAAGCCTACTACCCACTGAGAAAAAATAGCGAAACAATAATCAGCCATGTTTTTGATTAGATATGTTAAAACACATAACAAGTCGCAGCAGTACGCGGCCGATGGCCGCCGGACGCCCTTTCCGTGGCTCCTTCGTCGCCACTCCAAGGGCGCCGCTGTGCTTCGGCGTTAAAGTTCATAGAGGACATCGTGAAGAAACTTCATATTGCAATTTCCACCGATAAAATCGATCAAACCGTTGCTGATTACAGTAATCGCTTAGGCGCAGATCCGTGTTTAATCATTCCAGGTGAGTATGCTCTCTGGCGAACTGACAGCCTGAACGTTTCTATTCGGCAAGACTCTTCATCCAATTCCGGATTACTGAGACACCTCGGGTGGGAAGATGCAGAAGCTGCTGATTTCACTCAAGATGTTGATGTGAACGGTATAGTTTGGGAGCGATTCAGT
The DNA here is from genome assembly GCF_049943275.1 of Marinobacter sp. VGCF2001. NCBI lineage: Bacteria > Pseudomonadati > Pseudomonadota > Gammaproteobacteria > Pseudomonadales > Marinobacteraceae > Marinobacter > Marinobacter sp. VGCF2001. Next base: position 2,394 of record NZ_JBNFVX010000035.1, on the reverse strand, counting down.
GCAAGTCATCAAGCTATGGAAATCAATGAGCTTTGGCCAGAGGTTGGGTATCAGCCATGAACTTTAACAAGGCGCAGCAGTTCGCGGCCTACAGCCGCCGGACGCCCTTTACGTGGCTCCTTCGTCGCCACTCCAAGGTCGCCGCTGTGCTTCAGCGTTAGTTGTTTGGAGAGTTAATGGATTCATTGGAGCAGAATCACGAAGAATGGGAGCGAATTCGCGCCAGGGCTGACTCCCTCGCGAACGCAGTGTTTTTGATAGCCGGTGGTGCCTTGTCGGTTTCAATCAGTGTCATGGTTTCCGCTAAGAAATCTGGCGTAGTGCCGGAAATTGCCTCCAGCATCGCTACGACTGGTTGGTATTGCCTGCTGGCTGCAATCATTCTGTTCCTGACGCTGAAGATCCATATGATTGGTCAGGCTTTTCTGCTTCATGTGAAAACTGAAGTAGCTGACAAGAACAACCCACTACTCAATGGGCTCGGTTGGCTTTGGGGTATCGGTGGGTTCGCAACGTTTGTATACGGCTTGGTGCAACTGGTTCGAGCTGCTTCAATCGTCATCAGCAACTAACCAGTCATTCAAGTTCGTTCCCGGCCTGGCGGCCGTCCACCGGACGCCCTAGTCGGGCGCCGCTTAATATTGGCGTTAGGCCCTACGGGAGATTCCATGCAATCGCACGAAATTGACGATCATTATGCGACTTGCACGGGCACCTACGCCACTCTCCGGATCACGTCCGAAAGCGTGGGCCCTGATGCTATCTCCGCTCTAATAGGTTGTGAGCCAACTCGTAGTTTCGAAAAAGGTAAGCAGAGAACGAAACGCAGCGATGTGAACAATAGATACTATCCGTGGCACGGGTGGTTTTATTCGACCAAAGAACTCAGCGAATCCAGGGATTGCCGACGTCACCTTGAAATTCTGCTTGCGGGGCCGCTCAAGGACGCTGGGACTTTGAAGGGTCTTCGAGATCGTGGTTGTGAGATGTCAGTAGCTGTTATGTATGGTTACACTCAAGGTGGTCCTACTATCTCGCCAGATCAGATGCGCGGATTGGCCGAGGCGGGTGTAGAGGTGTGGTGGGATTTGTATCACGAACCGGAGATCCAAGGCGATGAATCGGGTTGCTGCTAAATGGCCTAACCAATGCAGGCACGGCGACGCCCATTACATTGCGCCTTCGGCTCCATTTCATGGGCGCGCATGCTGCAGGCGTTATGTTCACAAAGAGTCAGGTTTCGTCATATGAAACTCGAGAATATTGAACTGCTGATTGATGGCTTAGGCGAAATCACTATTGGTAGGGTTGGCCCGGTTAGCTGTGCGGCGACTGCATCTGATGAAGAGCAATGCCTTGCAATGTTAGTCCGCCGGCCTGAAGAGCCATTCGAAGATTTGCTTGCACGATTGGATCGCGCCATTGCAGATGCCGTAGAGGGCCAGATATTTGTGGATGAAATAAATGGATAGCCTGTCAAATCTCATACACCGTTGTGAGGAGATGCCGAGTGATGGCGTTTCAATCTGTTGGGGGCCAGCCCGTTTTGGCTCTGAAGACCTTGGCTGGTGTTTGGTTATTGAGCGGGTAGCAACAGAGGATGACTTACAGGAAAATCAATATCTTGAGGAAGTGGGTGATACGATCTGGACTACAGCAGTCGAAATTAAGTGTTGTCCGTATTGTGGTGTCGGGCTGACTGATGCGCGATCCGTCATGTCCTCCGAGGACTTCGGTTATTTTATCCACATTGATTCTTCGGGGTGGCTGGGTAGGCGCTGCTAACACGAAGAAGAACATAACCAGTGCAGGCATGGCGACGCCCATTACATTGCGCCTTCGGCTCCATTCCATGGGCGCGCATGCTGCAGGCGTTAGCTGTGTAGTGCGCTGTTCCTTTTGGGTTGTTCGGTGCCAGTGGCCTTGGCCGTATGCGGGCAGCAAAACCGGCAATGTTGGTGGCTCGCCAAGGCCGTCGAAATCCGTCGTCAGATTGGCAGCTCAGTCGGTCAGCGGTGATGGTAAAAGCTTGGGTGTTTACCTTGCGGGGCTGTCCGGCGAAACCTGGTTCCTTGCTTACCTGCTACTCTGAAGTTCAGGTTCATTCGCCGCATCATCGGCGGTGGTTTTAATCAAGGTGCATTGGCCAGAGCTTGTGCCCCAAAGAAACGGAGCAGGCTGTCATGCTGGTTGCCAAAGATCGGGTTTCATTCCGGTTCGGTTGTTCGCAGCTAACAAAGCCATCAAATTCGCTCCCTACGGTCGCCGGACGCCCTTGTCAGGGCGCCGTTTATGGCCGGCGTTATTGGCCCAGGCCGTCGCCATTTTTGGCGGGCTCCGTGCAAAGGCCTTGGCATCGGGTATGGCAGCAAAGCCGCTTGTGTTGATGATGGC
>NZ_JBNFVX010000034.1:0-4380 GCF_049943275.1 Marinobacter sp. VGCF2001 | reverse complement strand
TAACAATTCATAATTCATTAAGTCACCCTTCAAGTTCCGTCTTCATTTCCGGTTTCGGCCACATTCGCTCATGTGTAAGTCCGGTATCAGTCAGACAACTAGAGACAATTTGACTCGATCAGATGTTATTTCCAGTAACTAACAGTCATAACGCTTTTGTTCAGCGGCAGCCTGGCATAGCGAAGCGGCGACAAGGCTGTCCGGTGGAGGCCCTCAGGCCGGAACGAACTGCAACTACTGGTTATGCATTTAATACCCAATGATCAGGATTCCCTTGAGTGGGAGGCGAATCCGGCTGCTTGCATACAGGGTATCGATGAAACGGATTACCCGATCAAAATCATTGCTATTCCGATACGTGTTGCGCACAGCAATACCAAGGTAGTTTACGCCGTGCATCATGCACGCTTGAAAAAGGTCTTTAAGAAATTGGTTGTTCACCACTGCCCGACCCGCTTCAACCTCGAGGACAAATTCTTCTTGTCGGTGGTATGCGTCAGCTTCAAATGATTTTTCTGGTCTACCATTCAGCCCAAAAAGAACTGGTACAAAAATCTTCTCAGCCTTTTTCTTGCCTGTTTCGACTTCAAAGTCTGCCGACTGGAGTCGAGCACAAACCTCTGCGAGAACGTCATTGCTGGGCAGATCGAATTTGAAGGAATCGATTCGTTGAGAAGCTTCTTCAAAGGCATCTACCACGGTATCAACGATGGAAGGCGCTTCGTCAGATTTTGGAAAATACTGCCAATTAATCATTCATCATCCATGCATAACGCTTGGCTTTGCGGCGCACCGGAGCGCCAGCGTAGGGCGTCCGACAACAGCCGCTTGTTAGAGCTTTTCCACGAGGTAAAATGAAACCTCGCGGGGAGAGTTAATTCTTGGGCCTCACGAGGCGGATAGCCTCTGGGTTACCGCGCCAATTGTGAGTGTATCCACCACTCCAAAAGTGAGCACGCCATGCGGAATCGAGATCAAGCCCACTACCAATATCCCCGCCAACCGACCCTGACCAAACATCGTATTGTGGAGAATTTGGGAACGCTTCTGTGACAATGGTTGGCTTTTGGTAATCCCTACCTTCACAGTAAGTCGAAGGATTGAATTCCTGGGGACGTTTTGTAGAGCAATATAGCAAAGTCGTTAGCTGTCCAATCGTAGGTAATCGCCATTCATTTTTTGGCAAAGGCAAGTTCAAATCGACTATATATTCATTTGGTAAACTCTCGATATCTGCCCAACTTCCATAGTTTTCCACAGCATCGTACCAATTTAGCTTACGGTGTTGGCCAACACATGTTTGATTCTGCAAACTCCACTCCTGACCTTCCGAACAACGCTTCCAGTACAGAGAATTGACCGTGTCTAAAATAACATCGCCTTGTAAGTTTACTGGTTTATAACGGCCAGCGATAAGCGCATCAGGATCACGAACCAAAGCCCTTACCTCATTACTGGGATCGCTCTCTTTGCCCGCCACCACGGCCGTTACAACGACGAAATAACCAGTACCATTTTCCAGCTCAGATATTTTAAGCGGCGCTGAAACACCTCTTAACCAAGCGCCCCCGTCATAGGCTGCATAGTTTTCAGCTAAAATTCCGGGTTCATTTCCATAATAAACATTGTAAGAGTCAGCTCCTGGCACGGGATTCCATGTCAACAAAAGTTCGCGATCACCAAAGTCTGCCTCTAGGTTTTCGGGAGATTGGATCGCAATCGATGGATTGGACTCATCAGTACCCGAAGATCCATCACCCCCACCACATCCGGCTACCATCGATAGCGCAGCGCACATAACAAAGTATTGAGATCGCTGTATTGACAACCGCATATTCACCCCTCAACAATATGAAAAACTTTTGGTTTGGCCTAGCGCTCTAACGCTGAGCTTAGCGGCGCCACGTCAGTGGCGTCCGGTGGACGGCCCTCGGGCCGGGAACGTACTACAGCGACTGGTTAGCTGAGAAGCACCGGCGGGCGACAAACCCAGATCCTTGGCAACCAACATGACCGCCTGCTCCGTTGCTTTATGCACAAGCCCTAGCCGATGCACCCTGAGTAAAACTACCACCGACAATGCGGCGAATGAACCTGGACCTCAGATTAGCAGGTAAGCAAGGAACCAGGTTTCGACGGACACCTGGTTCCGGCAAACACTCACCTTTATGCCAACGCCACTGGCTGATTTTGGCTACCCACTCGCCGCGGATTCCGACGGCCTTGGCAAACCACGGGAATTGCCGGATTTGCTGCCAGTATAAGGCCAAGGCCAACACCACCGAGCCAACCAAAAGGCACAACGCACTACCCAGCTAACGCCGGCCATAAGCGGCGCCCTGTCAAGGACGTCCGGTGGAGGGCCCTTGGCCCGGAACAGACTTAATGGCTTTGTTAAATAATGCTCGAAAACGCAAGTTTCGTCCCTTCCGACAATACAGACCGAATTACAGATAGAGCAGTCTCACGTGCAAGGGTTTCAGAACCGTTAGCAAGAATCGTCCCCACTGAATCCTTCGTCTCAAGTGCCCGGGGAGTGCCGTTCAGCAACTCTAGACTCTTCGGCGTCAACGTGACGCGTTTAGCCGAGCCGTATACCTTCTTCCCAAGCCATAGATATCCGGCATCTTTTAGCCAATCTACCGTGGCGGCTGCGAGCTCTTCGTATTCCTGTGCATCGTACAAAAGCTCCTCATCGGTTCCCGATGAATACTTTTTATGTACAGCTCTGCCGAGAACCTCATACCTAATATCTACTCTCACCGGAAAACTCTCGTAGCAAGTACCGAGTAACTCAGCGACGTGCAGATTAAACAGATCAATATTTCGCACGATAGGCCCTAAAATTTAACGCTGAGCGCACCGGTGACTTTGGCGTAGCGAAGCGGAGACAAAGGCATCCGAGTGCCGCGCCTGGTTAAATTACTACCGTTCACCTTCAAGGCCATGCCATAGCCGGAGAACGATGATAGAACTGGCATGAAGTGAGTATCGAACGACGTATTTTCCGAAAACCATATCTCGAACAGAGTCTGGCACCGGTGCCATTTCAACGGGTGTGCCCATTTTGGGGAAGTCTGGGAGCAGTCCGATTTTGCCAATCAACTCGGCGGCAATCTTGGCTGCCGCCGATGGATTGTGAACTTCAATGAACTCCCTCAAACGTTTCAGATCTTCGATGGCTTCATCCGTGTAAACCAGTTTCACTTACCTGACCTCGGTGCATCCTGCTCGCTCTCGGCGCCCCAACTATTAAGCCAGCTATGAACCTCGCTGGCATCAACCACCTTGCCTTGGGTAGCAGACTCCATTGCCTCTAATGTTTGTTTCCACCGCTCTTGCTCAAGCTGCTGCTTTTCTATGTATTCCGACAAAGCTTGGTTGATTACCCAGCCTTTGCTCCGGTGAAGCCTGCCAGCGATTGCTTCCAGGTGCTGTTCAACTTCGGCTTGGAGGCGAACTGTGGTGACACTCATGACTATACCCTCGAATTTTAGACTACAACGTATTACAGCATAGCCGATGAGGGTGCGGCAAAAAATTTAACGCTTTGCTCAACGGCGCGCTTTAGCGCGTCCGGTGGAGGGCCGTCGGCCCGGAACGAATTGGAGCTATTTGTTATACCTCTCGCCAACTCGAGAATTCAGATACTTGCCTTCACCGAAGAAAAAATTCTTGAGGCACACTGAAAGCCAGGGTTTGTTTCAGAATCGATCCCACCTTGCGCACCTTTTTCAGCGAATAAAACTTGCAAGTCCTGCAACGTAGCCTCTGGATTCGCATCGTTTCTGATCGCGATAGTTAACGTCTGAGCTAGCATATATTCTAAGGCGCTAACATGTTCCACAAGCTCACCAATGCGTGCGGTTTGAGCGTTCAGCGTGTTGACCAGATCTTGTTCAGATACCATTCCCAATCCTCTAACTTTTGCGGGTATAACGCCAGCCATAAGCGGCGCCCTGACAAGGGCGTCCGGTGGAGGGCCGTCGGCCCGGAACAACCTTGATGGCCTTGTTATACATTTACTCGAACCAAGACTCGAAATGCTTGGCTACCTTTTTATTGAATGCGTTGAATATGTGCCCAAACACATACATTGCTCCACCAAGGATAGCCAGCATAAGGAAAACACCCCAGGCAGCCGGCCCAACCTCGGCGCCACCCTCGACCAAAGCCATGACGTCGCCGAACAATGGTGGTACGAATGAGGTGAGTATTAACAAAGCAGCCCCAGAGGCGGAGCCCATGAGAACAAGTAAGAGTCCTTTCATTGATTTTCCTTTGATGTATAACGCTGAGGTAACCGGCGCCGGAGCGCTAGCGAAGGGAACCAAAAGCGGTACGCTTTTGGCGTCCGGTTGACCGGCTGGTTAGTGGCCG
>NZ_JBNFVX010000033.1:0-5212 GCF_049943275.1 Marinobacter sp. VGCF2001 | reverse complement strand
TTTTAACAAGTTGTTGTAGTACGTTCCGGGCCTGGGGCCCTCCACCGGACGCCCATTTCGCTGCGCTGCATGGGCGCCGCTAAACATTGGCGTTAATGGCCCTGGCCTTCTTCATTTTTGGCGGGCTCAGTGCAAGGGCCTTGGCATCGGGCTTTGCTGCAAAGCCGCCTGTGTTGGTGATGGCCAAGGCCGGAAAAGTTGCCGTCGGGGTTGGGTGCCAAATTCATCGGCGGCATGGTTATTCACGGCGTGCTCCAGTTAAGGGGCCGTCCAGTTTAAACGGTAATCGGGTTGGTGTTGTTTGCGCTCTGGTTCCTTTCGCCATCCGTTGCGTTGGTGCAAGCTGTTCGGGAGAGGGCATGCAGCGTTGGTTGCCAGGGGAGACCTTGGTGGTAACCGGCCACTAACCAGGCGGTCAACCGGACGCCAAAAGCGTACCGCTTTTGGTTCCCTCCGCTACGCTCCGGCGCCGGTTACCTTCGCGTTATGTGACGTTTCGAGAAAAGATATGGACGAGATATCTATTAAACTTACCAACGATGAAGCTCTAGTTTTGTTTGAGCTGCTTGCGAGGTTTTCTGACAGGGATTCCTTCGAAATAGAACACCAGGCGGAAGAACGTGCGCTTTGGAACTTAAAGTGCCTCCTTCAGGAGGTCCTAGTTGAGATCTTGGAACCGGATTATATTAGTTTGGTTGACGCCGCGAGGGAACGGCTCAAAGACGATGTGTAGTCCGAATCCTGGGAAAGCACATAACCAGGCAGTCAACCGGACGCCAAAAGCGTGGCGCTTTTGGTTCCCTCCGCTGCGCTCCGGCGCCGGTTACCGCAGGCGTTAAGTGTCAAAGGACTGATCGATGAAAGGCGAATGTCTCTGCGGATACGTGAAGTTCGAAATTGAAGGGGAGATTCGAAACCTCTATCAATGTCACTGTTCGTTGTGCCGCAAAGCCACTGGAGCTGCAGCTAATGCTGCTACCTTTGTGCAGGCCGCCGCTTTTCGCTGGGTGTCAGGCGAAAGTGATATTAGGTCCTACAAAAAGCCCACCGGTTTTCGCAGCGATTTTTGTTCAGTGTGCGGGAGTCCAGTTCCAAATAGCCTGAGAGACAGCGGAATGGTTTGGGTTCCTGCCGGTTTGCTTGAGGAGCCGGTCGCATCAAAGGTTTCTGTCCATCTCCATACAAAGTCCGCTGCCCCTTGGGAGCAAGAGTCTGCCGAGTGTGTTCGTCTTGGTGGTGGGCCCGACAGTTTAGAATCACTTAACAAGTTGTTGTAGTTCGTTGCGGCCTGCGGCCTCCACCGGACGCCCCTGTCGGGGCGCCGCTAAACAAAAGCGTTAGGGACCTTCTGACTGCGGGATGCTTCAATTAGGCTCATACTGAATGCATAAATGGTCGAAAATTACGTTGCTGCTTTTCGTCTTGATTTCCGGTTGCGGAGATGGCGGACAATCAAATGAAAATGTGGTTCGTGGAGACAGTGACAAAGCGCTCAATGAGTGCCGAGAAATCACGGAAGAAAGCATCATCTATGAGACAGCAGCTAGGTTTAAACTAGAAATCCCCGTGTGGGTAAAGAATTTTCCGTTCACTAATAGTTTTAACGCGGACTGTGAACTGACAGACATGATTCTGAGTTTTGCATGGGTTAACAACGCGCTCATCCCCGTGGCGGCCGTTGGTGAGAGGAATCCACACAAGCATCCTTTTCCCCAGCATTATGAGCAGTTTGTTCTCATGATGTCATTCAGGCCCCCTGAACAAGACGTAGACGTGGAGCGTCATTGCGAGAGCAAACAACCAGTTTATGAGTTTCCTGAGTATCAAGTGAGGATGTGTCCTTTCTCCATGTCAGGTGTAGAAAGTCCTAACGCCAAGACTTGGCCATTCGTTCCGCATTTTGAGTTAATGACCGACCACAAGTTTCCAGCTAATTTCGGTTGTTCCAACTCAGTGTTTGATGGCTATCACGTCGATAATGTTACCCAAGTAGAGGTTCCATATAGTTGCAGAGGGTATTGGCACTGGAGACCAGGTGCGTGGGCAATGTTCGACATTCATAAAGGAAAGGTGGTCCAGAAGGCATATAGCGTCATTGAGGCCGCTGAAAAAATCATGAACTCATGGGTAGACGATTGAGCCTTCACTACAACCTTTGTCTGGGCTGCCGGAGCTTGAGTCAATGTGTGACTATGCCCTAACAAACGCAGTCACGGCGACGCCCACTACATTGCGCCTTTGGCTTCATTTCGTAGGCGCGCATGCTGCAAGCGTTAGGGCAAAAATTGAATCTATGAGAAATGATGAAGTTGATCTAGAGGCCGTTGCTGCTGAGATTATTGGAAGAATAGTGCTTGAGTTCTCCGGCCTAGAGTTAAGTTTAAACCTGTGCCTTCAGTGGGCTGTAAATGCGAAGGATTTTCACGCGGTAAATCCCTTAGTGGAAAGGCTATCCTTCAAAAACAAAACTGATGCTCTGGTTGAGATAGTCGAGATTAAGTTCCCGTCCAGCCCTGATTGTGTATCTGATTTCAAATCTTGGCACAAAAAAGTGGACAAATTTCGATCAAAGAGGAATTCGTTCATCCATGGCCGTTGGGGTTATGGCTATGCAAGTGAAGAAATAATTAATGTTTCTCCCGGCATGATTGGGCCAGGGCCCAGTAAGGAAAAGCGCTACAGCGTCGAAAGTCTGACTGCAGAGCTCAATGCCCTTAAAGAGATATCAAAAGAGCTCAATGCAATTAGGGAAAGGTGGCGTGTATAAAGGCCCTAACAAGGTGGTCAACGGGACGCCAACTACGCGTTGCTCCGTTGGCGCCCATTACCACTGGCGTTAGCTCTACTTAGGGGAGATTTATGAAGCATTCGACTTTGAACACCTTAATGGTTGCGAAAGCTATTTATGGTGAAACCAAGTCGCTAGTAAATATTGGTGATAAGCACTCATCGACTGCTGGAATAATTCTTCTTCAAGATTTTGTGGAACTGGTTGTATTGGCTGCTTTGGACGAATTGGACGTTGATGAGTCGAGAAGCCTAGAATCGAAGTCTTTTGATGAGCTTCTGGGTGAACTGAAAAAGCTGAAAGCCCCAGTAGTGAAGTCAGGGACGATAAAAGCACTAAACAAGCAGAGAGTAATTGCGAAACACTACGGGCAGCTGACCGAGCCCACGTCGGTTATTAATTATTTTAATGCTGCAAGGCGGTTTGTCGATGAGCTACTTTCACACGTGGTAGGTTGTAGCCTCCAAGAGATTTTTCTGACCGATCTATTGAAAGATGGGAAGGCTAAGGAACTTATTAAAGATTCGATAAAGCTCGCTGATTCGAATAAATATCTTGAATCGTTGGTGAATCTTAGAAAGGCATTTTATTTGGAGTATGAGTTCCAGTATTGCATTTATCGTTTTCGAGATATAAACCCTGATCAGAAGAATTTATTAGGACTGATGGGGCTAGATCTCAGCGGTATAAATGCACACTATTGGACAAAGAATAGTTTATGGATATCAGAAAATGTTAGATCACCATCAAATTATCTTCAGGTAAACCACGAGCAATTGAAAGCAGACTGTATCGAGTGGGGAGTAAATACAGTAGACATCGAGAATTTCAGGCGACTCACGCCTACTGTGGTAGAAACTGAAAAAGAAAGCTGGCACCTAGAGTATCAACCTAACTTCGTCGCAAATGAACTAAATCAAGAGAATTTTAGCTACTGTTTGGATGTTCTTTTGAGCTTTCTTCTCAAAAAGCAGGAGGTCGAGTCGAACAGAAAATGGCCCAAGAGCGATCGGCACATTGCGCCGCCTCCAATTTATATAGGAAATCCTATTTACAAAAAACCTTCTCAAGGGTCTGACATAGTTGGGCATGTTGAGGAGGACTACTACTACTCAGTAGAGAGAATTGTAACTGGGTTCAATCCGAATGAGCGTTATCTTTATGTGCACCTCACACCACAAGACAGCGGTGATATGTTTGAGGGGCATATCTGGGGTTATCTGCTGAATGAATAAAGCTAACCAATGCGGTCAAGGGACGCTCCTGAAGTCGCGCCCCTGCCGCTTGCGTTATGCCAAAGATTAGGGGGTAAGTAGTGCTGAGTTTTCAAGAAGCGATTGACTCCTTAGAAGAAGGGGAAAAGCCTTCTATTATACTTGCAAATGGCTTTTCCCAAGCGTGGGATCCAGACATTTTCAATTACCAAAATCTACTCGACGCAGCTGATTTTGGAGACAGAGACGAGGTTATTAGACCGCTTTTTGATGAGTTTGGCACATATGATTTTGAAATAATTTCGCGTCATCTCACTTCTACTGAAAAAATCCTTCGGTATTACGATCCTGACAATGCGCTAATTGGTCGTATTGTCGCCGATAGGCGGATACTGAAAGATGCATTAATCAACGCAATTTCGCGCACGCACCCTGACTTGCCGAGCGAAATTTCTGAGGATCAATACATAGCTGTTAGAGCCTTTCTCTCCCAGTTCAAGCAGATTTTTTCAATAAATTACGACTTACTGTTCTACTGGGCTAGAAACAAAAATAGCCTTGCGCCTGCCAACTACACTACTGATGATGGCTTCAGGAAAGGGCGGCAATGGAAAGGTTACGGAACTGACCAAGAAGTTCATTTCTTGCACGGCGGACTACACATCTATGATACGGGTGAAGTAATTAAAAAGCATGCCTGCACCGAAGATGGGGATACAATTATACAGCAGGTAAGAGCAAATTTAGATGCCGGACGATTTCCATTATTTGTTTCCGAGCCCACCTACCAAAAAAAGAGATATAAAGTAACTCACAACCCTTACCTGAGTTTTTGTTATCGAAAACTAGGTGAAATAGGTGGTGCTTTATTTATACATGGACATTCTATGGACGAGAATGACAAGCATATTTTTGATCAAGTTAAATCAAGCCGTGTCACCAGAGTCTTTGTCAGTATCTATGGTGACGAGTACTCTGAAGCCAATACAAGAACGAAAGCAAATGCTAAAGCATTCATCGAAAAATTGGATAAAGATGTTGCGTTCTATCAAGCTGAGTCAACACCCGTCTGGGCATAACCAGTGCAGGCACGGCGACACCCTTTACATTGCGCCTTCGGCTCCACTCCAAGGGTGCGCATGCTGCAAGCGTTATGTTTTAAGGAGGTAGTTTGAGTAAAGTCGTTGGACGCTGGCGAATTAAGTGGATG
>NZ_JBNFVX010000032.1:0-5215 GCF_049943275.1 Marinobacter sp. VGCF2001 | reverse complement strand
TTTTAACAAGTTGTTGTAGTACGTTCCGGGCCTGGGGCCCTCCACCGGACGCCCATTTCGCTGCGCTGCATGGGCGCCGCTAAACATTGGCGTTATAAGCATTAGGGAAATTCGCATGATCAACAGGGCAGTTTTAGTTCTTTTGTTTTTATTATCGGGATCGGCCATCGCTGAGGAAAAGCCGCCTGAGCTTTGGTCCTGGTTTAAAGATCTGAGCAAATCCAAAGAGGCGTGCGAGATACAAAGCTCATATGCGCTGCAAGTCATAGGGCTCGAAAACCAGGTTGAGAATGAATACGGAATATACGGGAATGTAAGATCAAATCGTGTCGTCGTTAAATGTATAGAAATATCACCTACCCGAAGCAAGCTCATGGTTGCGGTTGCTGGGTACAATAGGGATTCAGTCGAGCTTGTGAGAAATAAAATCATTTCTTCAATTCAGTAATATAGAGCTTATAACAAGGCGCAGCAGTTCGCGGCCGATGGCCGCCGGACGCCCTTTCCGTGGCTCCTTCGTCGCCACTCCAAGGTCGCCGCTGTGCTTCAGCGTTATGCACAGGGAGAGATAGGTGCCATTGTTTGAAACAGAGAGGTTGATTGCAAGGAAGCTGTCCCATCAAGACGTTCCGGTGCTCACCGCAATGCTCAGTGATCCAGAAGTCATGAAGTTCTCCGTCCGTGGAGTTTGTGACGAAGAAGCTACCCGAAAATTCGTTGATTGGTGCCTTGAGTGTTACGCCTCTCATGGGATAGGGCCATGGGCATTGTGTGAGAAAGAATCAGGGAATTTTATCGGCTTCTGTGGCGTTGGGCCGGAGTTGGTTGGCGATGTTGAAGAAACCAATCTAGGTTATCGTCTGGCCCGCAGGTTCTGGCATCAGGGGTATGCGACAGAAGCTGTAAAAGGTGTTCTCCAGTATGCTTTCGACCAAAAACACTGCGAGTCGGTAATTGTTATTATCGAGCCGGAGCATACAGCTTCCGTCAGGGTTACGGAGAAAGTCGGGTTCGGAGACTATACGACTCGAGAGTTCCATGCCCGGCCTGTGCGCGTGTATCGAATGTCGCGCGACGACTGGGCACTGCATAACAAATTGTTGTAGTGCGTTCCGGGCCTGGCGGCCCTACACCGGACGCCTACTACGCTGCGCTCCGTAGTCGCCGCTAAACAAAAGCGTTAAATCTTCGGTCTAACTCAGCGTAGTGGGAATTTTCCGGAAACGATTTTGAGTAAGGAGGCAGTGGGTGGAGTTCTTATACTATGAGCAAGGCTTTAAAATTAAGACGGAGTTTCGACATAATGCGATGGGAGTCCTTTTCGAAGGAGATGTTTTCCCGTTCGAGGGGAGTGAAGAGCGAATTCATTTCTATATGATGGAGCAGATCACCCCTCCTTCTGAGGGGCGTTATAAATTAATTAACTCTTATGTTGATTTGGAAATAAATCATGTAAGAAGTGTCGAGGTTGATCAATTAATTAAAGCGGTGAATTTAGCTAAAGAGAGACTTGATAGGTACCAATCACTCTATCTGAGGTTTGAAAATTATACTATTTTTTGCGAATCGCTTGATGATGTTATTGATAGAGGTGATTATGAGAGCGTTAGCCTTTTTTTGTCTATTTCGCCCCATCGTGACGATGAGTCCATCGATGATTGTTTGGTGAAGCTCCTTAAGGGCCACAGTGACTTTACCGAGAAATCGACCCTAATAAATATGTTTTCCACCTGGGGTGAGAGTGCATATCAAACAATCAAAGAATACAGTATGGCTCATAGTCAGTATGAGCCAGATTTTTCAAGATTTTTGCTAAAAAAACTCGAGGAGTTTGAACTTAACGGACTTCTTAGGTAGCCCGTGTAAAAAGTAAGGAGAGTCTGAGTGCCGAATGATTTTCTCCTACTTTGCTCATCGAAAATTTAACCAGTGCAGGCACGGCGACGCCCATTACATTGCGCCTTCGGCTCCATTCCACGGGCGCGCATGCTGCAAGCGTTAGGCATATTTATGGATAGGTTTACTTTACAGGAGCATCGTTGGTACGCCGCTGAAATCATTGGGGAAGAGTTCGGGACGGAGATTAGATCCTATTCCCCAATTCGGGTGGAGGGCATCACGCCCAAAGGTGGCCGCAAGTTCGAGTTACAGTTTTACCACGCAAATTATCCCGAGGGAGTTCGTAACAAGGTCTATGAACTTCAGACGTTGGAGCGGAATAAAAATTTCATCCTGGCGCGATCGCCCTCTCATCATCCGGTACGTTGGTTTCTTATTTATGCCATCACGCTCGAATGGCTCAACGTGCATTTTGGTCTGACTGCCGGTGACGGGCTCGATGTTGAAACGTGGCTTGAACGAAATGCCTAACCAGTCATTCCAGTTCGTTCCGGCCCTGGCGGGCCTCCACCGGACGGCCTTTTCTCCGCTTCGCTGCGTAAAGGCCGCCGCTGAATTTTGGCGTTAGGCCTCAGGAGAAGTGATGCCGTTAAATCATTCTTCACAGTATTCTGAACTTACTAACGAGCACTTTCAGGCTATCGGCAAACTCACTGTTGAATGGTCGAATATTGAGTTTCTGCTTGGCGTTTTGCTATCTCGGTTATTGGTAACGCCCGAGTTTCTAGCACGCACCTACACGGACCATATGTCCTGTGCGAAACGCCAAGAAGCTATCAAAGAGGCCTCCGAGATACACAGGTATCGATATGGCTACAAGTTGGTCAGCGAGGAGCAGATCAAACAAATCCTCGATATAAATGGTCAGATCACGCAACTTAGAACAACCAGAAATAAATTCGCTCATTTCTGCTGGTCACGAAGCAATGATGGTGAAATTTTCGGCACAAGCCTATCCGGTGGTATCCCTGAAGGGAGGAAATACAGGAAGAGCTTTGTCTCCTACACCGTGGCCGAGCTAGCTGACTTCCACGAAAAAGCATATGCAATGGTTGAGGTCTTGTCAGAACTAATTCAGAGCCTTCCTGAGATGGAAGAGGAAGGCCTAACCAGTAAAGTCACCGGACGCTAACGCGCCGGTGCTTTTGAGCGTTAGAGTTCAAGAAAGGTCGGCGATGAGGATAGCGAGAAAAAGTATTTCTTTAGATCATAAAGTTTTAGGGGTGGTTGGAGGAGTATCCAGTATTGGATTACTTTTTTCATTGTTTTCACATGATTTCGTGGTTGATCCTGTAATTTCTGAGATTTCGGTATATATATCGTTAGGCCTGATCATATTTTTGTGCCTAATTTATTGGGTTTTATATACCAAGGGAGTTTTTTGTTCATTCAGAGAATCCAGTCTTTTTCCGAAAGGGTTAAAAGAATTATCGCTATTTATAGGAATGCCCATATTATTTTTTTGGTTTTTTTGGGTGAATTCGGCATTTTTCGTTCCCAAGTTGTTTACAGAAGTTTTTGGTGAAGATGCGACTTTGATTGCTGAAGTAAAAAAACAATCGAGAGGGCGACGAGGGTGGAGTTGTCGGCATCGATTAGAGTTCGATTCATTTAGCCGCTATTTGTTCTTTTACTGTATTTCTGAGCGGACGTATAATTTTCTTCCTGATAGGGAAATAGAAGTTGAGCTGCTGGTTAAGCGATCGGAGCTTGGATACGTGGTTAAAGGTCTAGCATACAACAAAGATCAACTCTAACAAATGCAGGCACGGCGACGCCCATTACATTGCGCCTTTGGCTCCATTTCATGGGCGCGCATGCTGCAAGCGTTATGGGGCTCTCGTATGAGAGATGACATTCCGAAAACTCACACTGAGGTTCTGGCTGCACTCAGTGGTCGTGGAAGTTTGTCGTTCGATATGCCCGCAGCCCGGAAAAAACAGTTTGCCCTGAACATCCAGAGGCAGAAAAGGTCTCTGATCATGCTTAGGCAAAATACTGGTTGGCTCGGGAAAAAATGGGCACTCATTTACAGTCTTTATGCCGAAGTTTCCCTAATGTGGGTCTCTCGAGGTGTACCCAGCATGGGGCATGCCTTTTTGGTATATCAGACAGCGCACCGTGCAATCGAGACCATTGAGGGTGAAGATATTGACGGCGGAATTATCAGGGTGACCTTTGTTGGCCGCCCATAACAAGGCCAGGCACGCGACGTCTGCTGCATTGCGGCTTCGCCTCCATTCCGTAGCCGCGCATGCTGGCTGGCGTTAAGTGTTCATATGATGAAGAATCCAAGCGACGGAAATATTCTGGCTGCAATCTACAAAAAATATTACGAGGATTTCGTAAGCTATGATAAATCGGCACCGTCTAGAAGCTCAAAGATTTACGTGCCAATTGACTGTGCTCAGGTTGCTGAGGAGCTAGGAATGGATGCCGAAATTCTTTTCGGGCGCCTGTATTATCACCTAGATAGAAAACACCGGTATGCTCAAGACGACGGTAGTCTTGTTCATTTATTCGCACTAAAAACTGGAGATGATTACCACACGATCAACTTCCCCCTGCTTGCTGCGGTACTTGCAGAGCATAACCTGTCATTTAATCGGTATATATTTCCGCTTGCGATATCCTTTTTAGCACTTGGTGTATCAATTTGGGCGTTACTTGCGTGAAACACTTAACAAGGCGCAGCAGTACGCGGCCGATGGCCGCCGGACGCCACTGACGTGGCGCCGCTGTGCTTCAGCGTTAACTGCAATCGGAAAGGAGTTCGGATGAACTATCAGGCGGTAAATTTCAAAAACAAGTTGGGTCTTTTCAATGAGCAGTGGTCACCTAAGGTGATTGCTGAGATGAATGACTATCAGTTCAAGGTCGTTAAAATTCAGGGCGAGTTCGTGTGGCATGACCACAAAGATACAGATGAAACTTTCATCGTGCTTGAGGGTAGTCTCAGAATCGATTTCAGAGATGGGCATGTGAATCTCTCTGAGGGCGAAATGTACGTTGTCCCTAAGGGAATCGAACACAAGCCTTTTGCGGAAAATGAGGCGAAAGTTTTGCTTATCGAGCCGCGGGGAGTTGTGAATACTGGCGAGGAGACTGGGAGCCAAACAGCTGAAAACGATGTTTGGATCTAAAGCAGTTAACAATCGCAGGCACGGCGACGTCTTTTCCATTGCGGCTTCGCCTCCATTCCAAAGCCGCGCATGCTGCGGGCGTTAAAAATCAGGGAGAAATATGCTCAGTGCTGTAGTTTCGGTTATTGGTGCTATTACAGCTTTGGTAAGCCTTTGGTTTACTGACAAACAAT
>NZ_JBNFVX010000031.1:0-5780 GCF_049943275.1 Marinobacter sp. VGCF2001 | reverse complement strand
TTCGGTGAGGTCTGTAGAATGCGCATCTCTTTCGAGGGGCAAGCCAATTAGGCGGGCCGGAAATCGAAAGGTAACCGCTTGAAAGTCTTGAAGAAAACGTTTTCAAGAAAGTTTAAAAAAGCGGTTGACAAGGTGGCGGTTCAGTGTAGAATGCGCACCACTTCTGAGGGGCACGGCGAGGCCGGTTCACGAAGAAGGTAACCACTTGAAGTTGTTCGAAAATTTGCTTTTAAAATTCTTCGAAAAAAGTGGTTGACAAGGCAGCGAGACGATGTAGAATACGCGGCCTTGATTGAGCAACAGCTCAAACGCTCTTTAAAAAGTTAACCAAGTAATTCGTGTGGGCGCTGGCCGAGGTATTTCGGATACGAAATATCAGGACAGTGACTCGTCGAAATTGAGTTTTGTCTTGAGCAAGAATTAAGAATCTTCGGATTCTTGTATGATTTAAACTGAAGAGTTTGATCATGGCTCAGATTGAACGCTGGCGGCAGGCTTAACACATGCAAGTCGAGCGGAAACGATGATAGCTTGCTATCAGGCGTCGAGCGGCGGACGGGTGAGTAATGCTTAGGAATCTGCCTGGTAGTGGGGGATAGCCCGGGGAAACCCGGATTAATACCGCATACGTCCTACGGGAGAAAGCAGGGGATCTTCGGACCTTGCGCTATCGGATGAGCCTAAGTCGGATTAGCTAGTTGGTGGGGTAATGGCCTACCAAGGCAACGATCCGTAGCTGGTCTGAGAGGATGATCAGCCACATCGGGACTGAGACACGGCCCGAACTCCTACGGGAGGCAGCAGTGGGGAATATTGGACAATGGGGGCAACCCTGATCCAGCCATGCCGCGTGTGTGAAGAAGGCTTTCGGGTTGTAAAGCACTTTCAGTGAGGAGGAAAAGTTGGTCACTAATACTGGTCAGCCTTGACGTTACTCACAGAAGAAGCACCGGCTAACTCCGTGCCAGCAGCCGCGGTAATACGGAGGGTGCAAGCGTTAATCGGATTTACTGGGCGTAAAGCGCGCGTAGGTGGTTTGGTAAGCGAGATGTGAAAGCCCCGGGCTTAACCTGGGAACGGCATTTCGAACTGTCAGACTAGAGTGTGGTAGAGGGTAGTGGAATTTCCTGTGTAGCGGTGAAATGCGTAGATATAGGAAGGAACACCAGTGGCGAAGGCGGCTACCTGGACCAACACTGACACTGAGGTGCGAAAGCGTGGGGAGCAAACAGGATTAGATACCCTGGTAGTCCACGCCGTAAACGATGTCAACTAGCCGTTGGGGATCTTGAATCCTTAGTGGCGCAGCTAACGCACTAAGTTGACCGCCTGGGGAGTACGGCCGCAAGGTTAAAACTCAAATGAATTGACGGGGGCCCGCACAAGCGGTGGAGCATGTGGTTTAATTCGACGCAACGCGAAGAACCTTACCTGGCCTTGACATGCAGAGAACTTTCCAGAGATGGATTGGTGCCTTCGGGAACTCTGACACAGGTGCTGCATGGCCGTCGTC
Organism: Marinobacter sp. VGCF2001; assembly: GCF_049943275.1. Classification (NCBI taxonomy): domain Bacteria; kingdom Pseudomonadati; phylum Pseudomonadota; class Gammaproteobacteria; order Pseudomonadales; family Marinobacteraceae; genus Marinobacter; species Marinobacter sp. VGCF2001. The sequence goes on along the minus strand of NZ_JBNFVX010000031.1, from coordinate 4,267 downwards.
AGCTCGTGTCGTGAGATGTTGGGTTAAGTCCCGTAACGAGCGCAACCCCTATCCCTGGTTGCTAGCAGGTAATGCTGAGAACTCCAGGGAGACTGCCGGTGACAAACCGGAGGAAGGTGGGGATGACGTCAGGTCATCATGGCCCTTACGGCCAGGGCTACACACGTGCTACAATGGTGCGTACAGAGGGCTGCCAACTCGCGAGAGTGAGCCAATCCCTTAAAACGCATCGTAGTCCGGATCGGAGTCTGCAACTCGACTCCGTGAAGTCGGAATCGCTAGTAATCGCGAATCAGAATGTCGCGGTGAATACGTTCCCGGGCCTTGTACACACCGCCCGTCACACCATGGGAGTGGATTGCACCAGAAGTAGTTAGTCTAACCTTCGGGAGGACGATTACCACGGTGTGGTTCATGACTGGGGTGAAGTCGTAACAAGGTAGCCGTAGGGGAACCTGCGGCTGGATCACCTCCTTAAACGAAGCCGAATGCTTCGGTCAGAGTCCACACGAATTACTTGGTTGGCTAATAAAGAGAGCAAAGGGTCTTACAGGCCCGATTGTTTGGGTCTGTAGCTCAGGTGGTTAGAGCGCACCCCTGATAAGGGTGAGGTCGGTGGTTCAAGTCCACCCAGACCCACCAGAATTATCCAGCTCGTCGTTGTCGAAGTATTTGCATAGCAGGCTATGCGGCAAATTTCGACGCCTAGATCTGAATGATTCTTGTAGATAGCTTCTTGGGGCTATAGCTCAGCTGGGAGAGCGCCTGCCTTGCACGCAGGAGGTCGGCAGTTCGATCCTGCCTAGCTCCACCAAAACTTTACTGACTAACTTCGGTTAGCAGTGTACAGAAACAAGCTTTTCAGTTGTGTGACTCATGAAAGAGTTTCCGCTGAAGATCTTCTTTCTGATCACTGGGTCAGATTTGCTCTTTAACAAATTGGACGAGATAGAACACGAATATGTTTCTCTCATTATCTCCGAGAGAAAATGTTCAAAGTGATAACGATTTCAAGCGTTATCCGGTGTTGTCGTTGAAGTGGTTGTTATATCGCTTCAAGTGACTGTCTCTATTGATACTTACGTCAGGCTTGCCTGGTTTAAGTCTTGATCGAGCACAGTTGTCTTGGGGTTATATAGTCAAGCAACTAAGCGCATACGGTGGATGCCTTGGCAGTCAGAGGCGATGAAAGACGTGGAAGCCTGCGATAAGGTTCGGGGAGCTGGCAAACGAGCTGTGATCCGGACATTTCTGAATGGGGAAACCCACCTGGTCTAGGCCAGGTATCTTGCACTGAATACATAGGTGTAAGAGGCGAACCGGGGGAACTGAAACATCTAAGTACCCCGAGGAAAAGAAATCAACCGAGATTCCCTAAGTAGCGGCGAGCGAACGGGGACTAGCCCTTAAGCTAGACAACTGGTAGGAGAAGGCTCTGGAAAGTGCCGCCATAGTGGGTGATAGCCCCGTATCCGAAACCTGAGTCTAGTGAAATCGAGTAGGTCGGCGCACGAGAAACGTTGACTGAATATGGGGGGACCATCCTCCAAGGCTAAATACTCCTGACTGACCGATAGTGAACCAGTACCGTGAGGGAAAGGCGAAAAGAACCCCTGTGAGGGGAGTGAAATAGACCCTGAAACCGTATGCGTACAAGCAGTCGGAGCAGACTTGTTCTGTGACGGCGTACCTTTTGTATAATGGGTCAGCGACTTATGTTCAGTGGCGAGGTTAACCGTTTAGGGGAGCCGTAGGGAAACCGAGTCTGAATAGGGCGATTTAGTCGCTGGGCATAGACCCGAAACCGGGCGATCTATCCATGAGCAGGTTGAAGGTTGAGTAACATCAACTGGAGGACCGAACCCACTGTCGTTGAAAAGCCAGGGGATGACTTGTGGATCGGAGTGAAAGGCTAATCAAGCCCGGAGATAGCTGGTTCTCCCCGAAAGCTATTTAGGTAGCGCCTCGGACGAATACCACAGGGGGTAGAGCACTGTTTGGGCTAGGGGGTCATCTCGACTTACCAACCCCAGGCAAACTCCGAATACCTGTGAGTACTATCCGGGAGACACACGGCGGGTGCTAACGTCCGTCGTGAAGAGGGAAACAACCCAGACCGCCAGCTAAGGTCCCCAAGTACCAGTTAAGTGGGAAACGATGTGGGAAGGCTCAGACAGCTAGGAGGTTGGCTTAGAAGCAGCCATCCTTTAAAGAAAGCGTAATAGCTCACTAGTCGAGTCGGCCTGCGCGGAAGATGTAACGGGGCTCAAACTGGTCACCGAAGCTGCGGCTGCATACTCTGTATGCGGGGTAGGGGAGCGTTCTGTAGGCCTGCGAAGGTGAGTTGAGAAGCTTGCTGGAGGTATCAGAAGTGCGAATGCTGACATGAGTAACGACAATGGGAGTGAAAAACTCCCACGCCGGAAGACCAAGGTTTCCTGCGCAACGCTAATCGGCGCAGGGTGAGTCGGCCCCTAAGGTGAGACCGAAAGGTGTAATCGATGGGAAACGGGTTAATATTCCCGTACCTTGGATAGCTGCGATGGAGAGACGGAGAAGGCTAGGTGAGCCGGGCGACGGTTGTCCCGGTTTAAGCGAGTAGGGAGTGGACTTAGGCAAATCCGGGTCCACAATCCCGAGACGCGACGACGAGTGCCCAAGGGCGCGAAGTCATTGATGCCCTGCTTCCAGGAAAATCTTCTAAGCTTCAGGCTATTCGAGACCGTACCCCAAACCGACACAGGTGGTCAGGTAGAGAATACCAAGGCGCTTGAGAGAACTCGGGTAAAGGAACTAGGCAAAATGGTGCCGTAACTTCGGGAGAAGGCACGCCGGTATGTACGTGAAACCCCTGCGGGTGGAGCGGAAGCCGGTCGAAGATACCAGGCCCCTGCGACTGTTTATTAAAAACACAGCACTGTGCAAACACGAAAGTGGACGTATACGGTGTGACGCCTGCCCGGTGCCGGAAGGTTAATTGATGGGGTTAGCACTCGTGCGAAGCTCTTGATCGAAGCCCCGGTAAACGGCGGCCGTAACTATAACGGTCCTAAGGTAGCGAAATTCCTTGTCGGGTAAGTTCCGACCTGCACGAATGGCGTAACGATGGGGGCGCTGTCTCTACCCGAGACTCAGTGAAATTGAAATCGCCGTGAAGATGCGGTGTATCCGCGGCTAGACGGAAAGACCCCGTGAACCTTTACTATAGCTTCACAGTGAACTTTGAGCATGCTTGTGTAGGATAGCTGGGAGGCTTTGAAACCGGAACGCCAGTTCCGGTGGAGCCAACCTTGAAATACCAGCCTGGCATGTTTGAGGTTCTAACTCTGGCCCCTTATCGGGGTTGAGGACACTGTGTGGTGGGTAGTTTGACTGGGGCGGTCTCCTCCCAAAGCGTAACGGAGGAGCACAAAGGTGGGCTAAGCACGGTCGGACATCGTGCGGTTAGTGTAATGGCACAAGCCCGCTTGACTGCGAGACAGACACGTCGAGCAGGTACGAAAGTAGGTCATAGTGATCCGGTGGTTCTGTATGGAAGGGCCATCGCTCAACGGATAAAAGGTACTCCGGGGATAACAGGCTGATACCGCCCAAGAGTTCACATCGACGGCGGTGTTTGGCACCTCGATGTCGGCTCATCACATCCTGGGGCTGAAGCCGGTCCCAAGGGTATGGCTGTTCGCCATTTAAAGTGGTACGCGAGCTGGGTTTAGAACGTCGTGAGACAGTTCGGTCCCTATCTGCCGTGGACGTTGGAGATTTGAGGAAAGCTGCTCCTAGTACGAGAGGACCGGAGTGGACGAACCTCTGGTGTTCGGGTTGTTTCGCCAGAAGCATTGCCCGGTAGCTATGTTCGGACAGGATAACCGCTGAAAGCATCTAAGCGGGAAGCCCCTTCCAAGATGAGATCTCCCTTAGGCCTTGAGCCTACTAAAGAGCCGTTCAAGACCAGGACGTTGATAGGTCGGGTGTGTAAGCGCTGCGAGGCGTTGAGCTAACCGATACTAATTGCTCGTGCGGCTTGACTATATAACACCCAAGACAATTGCGGATAACGCAACGAAATCAACATCACGTTCTTCTCGTCCCCCAGTGATCAACCGTTTTGCCTGACGACCATAGCGGTCTGGAACCACCTGATCCCATCCCGAACTCAGAAGTGAAACAGACCTGCGCCGATGGTAGTGTGGCGTTGCCCATGTGAGAGTAGGTCATCGTCAGGCGCTTAATACCAAAAACCCCAGCATCTTCGATGCTGGGGTTTTTT